>JAGRPN010000018.1 GCA_019449555.1 Ramlibacter sp. | reverse complement strand
GGCCCTGGCCGTGAAGGCGGGTTTCCGGCCCGGCCCGGCATGGCTCGACACGGACCGTTTTTTCAGCGTGCACTGGTTGCATGCGCCGGGCTGACCCGTATCGTCAATGGAAAAGAGGGAGTCATGAAAGCCAGTTGGAATGGCGTGGTGCTCGCGGAAAGCGACGACACCGTGGTGGTGGACGGCAACCACTACTTTCCCGCCGCGTCGCTCGATCGCCGCTACGTCACGTTCAGCAACCACCGCACCACCAATCCCGTGAACGGCGAGGCGAAGTACTACTCGCTGCTGGTGAACGGCGAATTGAAGCCCGACGCCGTGTGGTATTACCCCGAGCCGAAGGAAGAAGCCGAACAGCTCAAGGACCGGGTGGCGTTCGGCAACGGGGTCAAGCTCGAGCGCTGAGAGGTCGTCGCAGTGTGGGCAACTCGTTGCCCGCCAACATCGACGGGCTGAAACCGATGCGCAGCAGATGCGTCGCGAATGGCACGTCCAGCGTCTGGATGTGCTGCGGAAACCAGATCGCGAGTTCGCGCGTCATCAGCCGCAGCGACGCGAGGTTGCCTTCGGCGGCGCGGGCGGCGCCTTCCCGCAATACCTGCAGGATCACGCGATGCTGGATGCCGTGCCGCTTGGCGTCGGGGAAGCGGCTCGCGCGCATCCATTCGTCCTCGTGCGCGAACTGGTCTTGCGTGTGGCCGATCAGCGCTTGCCACGCGGCGGGCAGGCCCTCGTCGCTGCTGGCCCGCGCTTGCGCCAGCAGCCGCACGAAATCGCGGTGCATCCGGTCCATGGCGGGAACGCCGGGTTCCAGCGCCTGCGACCAGGGTAATGAGGGCATTCGGGGGCTTCTCCTGCGGCTTCGAAGTTACCCGTCCGTCGCCGGGCGCGCCTTGACTCATGTCATGAAAGCCCGGCGGCCGGCGCGGCCCGCGCTGCGGCGGTAAGCTTCGCATGCACTCGCGCACACCGATCCGCGCGCGTTGCTTCCCAATGCAGACGATCCTCAGCCCCGACTTCGCTTCGCCGCGCGAGTTGCCGCAGCTGCTGCGTAGCGACGGCTACGCCGTGCTCGCGCCCGCCGGCGTGTGCGAACTTGCCGGTTGCCGCCTGCCCGACCTGCAGGCGCTCGCCGCGAGCTGGGACGACCTGCCGCCCGACGCATACCTCAGGGACGGCGGGCATTACCGGCGGCGCCGGCACTCGTGCTTTGTCGTGGCCGGCGGGCAAGTCACGCAGGCGCCGCACCGCGCACATTGGCAGCCGGTCGAATACAACGCGTTGCACGGCGGCATGCAGCGCTGGTTCGAGCCGATGGCCGCGGCCTGCGTCCAGGCTCCCGGCTTTCAGCAGATCCTGCCCGCGCTCGCCGGCGTCGCTTCCACGCTGAAAGGCGAGCGCCCCTGGTACGTGGAGGCGCACCAGTTCCGCATCGACACCGAAGGCGGGATCGGCCGTCCGACGCCGGAAGGTGCGCACCGGGACGGCGTCGACCTGGTCGCCGTGTTCCTGGTGAGCCGTGCAGGCATCAAGGGCGGCGAGACGCGTGTGTTCGAAGCGGGCGGGCCGTTGGGCCGGCGCTTCACCCTCACGCAGCCCTGGAGCCTGTTGCTGCTGGACGACGAGCGGGTGATCCACGAGACCACGCCGATCCAGCCGCTGGACGCGCAAGGCCATCGCGACACGTTGGTGCTGACATATCGCGCCGGCGGATTCCAGGGCGATTGAATCGCGCCTCAGTCGCGCACGTCGGCGACGGGATTGGTGCCGAAATCCGGCCGGGCCAGCACGGCGAGCACGCGGGCGGCAGCTACCGCCGGTGAACTCAGCACGCCCTTTTCCTTCAGGCCGATGAAGGTCGAGCGGTCGGGGAATCGATCGGGCTCCGCGCTGCGCAACTGGATCTGCATGTCGGTGTCGATCACGCCGGGCGCGAGCGAACAGAGCTTCGCGCCATTGGGCCGGCCCGCTTCTTCCAGCGCAACGCAGCGAGTGAATTGGTCCAGGCCGGCTTTGGCGGCGCAATAGGCCGCCTGCGAAGCCATCGGCCGCCGGCCGAGTCCCGAAGAGATGTTGAGCACCTTGCGCTGCGCCTTCCAGTTCTGGGTCGCGCGCAGGAAGGCGGAGGTGAGCAGCATCGGTGCCTCGAGGTCCACGCGCAGCGCATCGGACAGGTCGGTCGCGGGCACCGCCGCGAGTGGCCCGACGGCAGGCAGCACGCCGGCGTTGTTGATCAGGGTGGCGGTCGCGTAAGCGCCGGCTTCGCGTCCCGCGAGCCAGGTTTCCAGTTTCGCCGCAGCCGCTTCGGTGCGCGTGAGGTCCTGCGGCCATTGTTCGCAGCGCACCCCTCGGGCGCTCGCGCGCGCGCCGAGCGCGTCGTTGTGGCTTCGCGAAATACACAGCAGGTCATGGCCGGCGTCGATCAGTTGCTCCGCCATGGCGAGCCCCATGCCGCGCGAGGCGCCCGTGATGATGGTGAGGTGTCGGGTCATTGCGCGATGGTAGCCGCAGCCGCGCTCTAAGCGGTGACCACGATCGGGAACACCGCGCGCCATTCGCCGGCACGTTCGAACGGCACCGTCACCGCGGCGCGTTGGTCCCGATCGAGGCTGCGCCAGAGGAAGTCGCGCTCGTTGTGCGGATCGCCCGCGACATACAGCTGGGTGGTCAGCAGTTCGCGCGGGCCGAGCTTCACCTTCACGTGGATGTGTGGCGTGCGGCCGCTGTACGGTACGGGACGGATGGTGTGGAAGCGATATTGCCCGTCGGCGCCCACCGTGACCCGCCCGAACCCCTGGAATGCCGGATCCGCCTTGCCGCCGTCGCCGGGATGATGGTAGTGGCCGGCGCCGTCGCATTGCCAGATCTCCACCTGCGCGCCGGCGATGGGTTTGCCCTGCAAGTCGGTGACGCTGCCCTCGACCCAGGCCGCCTCGCCTCGGGTGTACTGCAGCGCGCCATTGCGCAGCAGATCGAAATCGGTGTCGCGGGGCAGCCGCACCGGATAGAACGGCCCTTCGGTCTGTGCCGGCGTGGCCCTGCGCGGCGGCGCGGGCTGGGCGCGCAGGCCGGTCCAGATCACGGGCAGTGCGGCAACCGCGGCCGCGGCGGTGCGGCGCTTGAGCAGGCGAGGGGGCATGGCAGTCTCCAATGGGTCATGTTCTGAGGTAGCGCAGCAGCGCCAAGTTCCGCCCGCTCAGAACGGCACCGTGCTCGTCCACGTCAACGGCTCACGCGTGACCGGATGGACCAGCTGCAAGCGGCTCGCGTGGAGCAGCAGCCGTGGCGCGCGCGCCAGCGCCTCGGGCGGTGCGTACAAGGCATCGCCGAGGATCGGGTGGCCCAGCCACTGCAGGTGCACGCGCAACTGGTGCGAGCGGCCGGTGAGCGGTTCGAGTTCGATGCGCGTCGCCTCGGCGGCGGGGTCGTGCGCCAGCACCCGCCAGCGGGTCTGGCTGGGCTTGCCCTTGGCGTAATCGACGATGCGCCGCGGGCGGTTCGGCCAATCCGCGGCGAGCGGCACGTCGATCAGGGACCAGCCGTCGCGACCAGGCCGCAAGCCATCGAGCCGCCCGGCAACGATGGCGTGGTAGCGCTTTTCCACCTGCCGCTCGGCGAAAGCGCGGCTGAGTGCGCGCTGCGTCGCTGCGCCACGTGCCATGAGCAACAGGCCGGATGTGGCCATGTCGAGCCGATGCACGACCAGGGCGTCCGGATAGACGCGCTGGACCCGCGTGGCGGCGCAATCGTGCTTGTCCGCGCCGCGCCCGGGCACGCTCAGCAGGCCGGCGGGCTTGTCGACCACCAACAGGTGCTCGTCGGCATGGACCACGGGCAGCCCGGCCATGCACCCCGGCGCATCGGATAATTTGCGGATGAGCATCGTTTCCACACTTCCATTCTCGCTTCAGACCGTCTTGTTGCTGGGCGCGTCCAATGTGTTCATGACGCTCGCCTGGTACGGCCACCTGAAGAACCTCGCCACCGCCCCGTGGTACCTCGCCGCGCTGGCCAGCTGGGGCATCGCGCTCGCCGAATACCTGTTCCAGGTGCCTGCCAACCGGATCGGTTTCCAGCAGGCGGGCCTCAGCGTCGGGCAGCTGAAGATCATGCAGGAAGTGATCACGTTGTCGGTGTTCGTTCCGTTCGCCGTGCTGTACCTGAAGGAGCCGCTCAAGCTGGATTACGTGTGGGCCGGCCTTTGCATGGTGGGCGCGGTCTATTTCATATTCCGCAACGCCTGAGACTGGGACGCCCAGTTACACTCGCCGCAAACCCGAACGATCCCCAACCAGGAGCCAGCGATGCTGTTTGGCAAGCTGATGCCGCGCGAAGGCAATTTCTTCGAGATGTTCAATCACCACGCCGATCGGATCGTGGAGGCGGCCCGGGCGTTTTCCCAATTGGTCGCGAACTACAACGACCTGCACCTGCGCGAGCAGTACAACCGCGACGTGGACAACGCGGAGCGCGCCGCCGACCGGGTCACCCACGAGGTCAACCGCCTGATCCACAAGACCTTCATCACCCCGATCGACCGCGACCAGATCCACAAGTTGATCAACACGATGGACGACGTCTGCGACCTGATCCAGGACTCGGCGGAGACCATGGCGCTGTACGACGTGCGCCATATGACCGAGGAGATCACGCGCCTGACGGACCTGAGCGTCAGGTGCTGCGAACGGGTCAAGGAAGCGGTGTACATGATCGGCAAGCTGACCGACTCGGCCACGGCCGAGGCGGCGCTGAAAGCGTGCGAGGAAATCGACAAGCTCGAGTCCGACGCCGACCGCGTGATGCGATCCGCGATGAGCAAATTGTTCCGCGAGGAACCGGACGTGCGCGAAGTGCTCAAGCTCAAGGCGATCTACGAGCTGCTGGAGACCATCACCGACAAGTGCGAGGACGTCGCCAATGTCATCGAGGGCATCGTCCTCGAGCATTCCTGAAAGCGGGGGCTCGCGCATGGAACAAGTGCAAACCGCCCTCTGGGTGGTGGTTCTGCTGGTCGCGCTGGCATTCGCTTTCGATTTCATGAACGGCTTCCACGACGCGGCGAACTCGATCGCCACGGTGGTGTCGACGGGCGTGCTCAAGCCTACGACGGCTGTGGTGTTCGCCGCCTTCTTCAACCTCGTGGCGCTGGGCGTTTTTCACCTGAGCGTGGCGGCGACGGTCGGCAAGGGCATCGTGCAGCCGGGCGTGGTCGATACCAACGTGGTGTTCGGGGCGCTGATCGGGGCGATCTTCTGGAACGTGCTGACGTGGTACTACGGCATCCCCAGCAGTTCTTCCCATGCGCTGATCGGCGGCATCGTCGGGGCCGTGATGGCCAAATCCGGAGCGGGCTCCCTCATTGCCGCCGGCATCTGGAAGACGGTGCTGTTCATCTTCCTGTCGCCGCTGCTGGGGTTCCTGCTCGGCTCGTTCATGGTGATGCTCGTGTCGCAGCTGTTCCGCCATTCGACGCCGTCCAAGGTGGACCGCTGGTTCCGGCGGCTGCAGCTCGTGTCGGCGGGGGCGTACAGCCTGGGCCACGGCGGCAACGATGCGCAGAAGACCATCGGGATCATCTGGATGCTGCTGATCGCCGCGGGCTACGTCGCTGTCGGCGACAAGTCGCCGCCGATGTGGGTGATCGGGAGCTGTTACCTCGCGATCGGCCTGGGCACCATGTTCGGCGGCTGGCGCATCGTCAAGACCATGGGCCAGAAGATCACCAAGTTGCGGCCGGTGGGCGGTTTCTGCGCGGAAACGGGTGGCGCGATCACGTTGTTCCTGGCCACGGCGCTGGGCATTCCCGTGTCGACGACCCATACCATCACCGGCGCCATCGTGGGCGTGGGATCGAGCCACCGCGCCAGCGCGGTGCGCTGGGGAGTCGCCGGCAACATCGTGTGGGCCTGGATCTTCACGATCCCGGCCAGCGCCTTCGTGGCCGCGATCGCCTACTGGATCAGCCTGCAGATCTTCTGAAACCTTGCGGGACAGACCAAGAATTGCTTCGGCAATTTTGCTCTGTCCTCAACACTTCAGAGATGGCGGCCAGACTACTGGCTGATCTTCCGGCCTTCCTCGATCTGGTAGCGGAAGTAATGCTCGAAGCTGAAGGCGATGCTGGCCATCAGCACGCCGGTGCCGATCATCAGCGACAGCACCACGGCCGCGATCGTGAACCAGTTCGTCCCGCCGCTGTCCGCATCTTCCGGCAGCGGCGGGTTGAATTTGGCGTTCCACTTTTCACGTGTCATCAGGCCGTACACGATGGCCGTCAGGGCGCAGCCTGCCACGGTGAAGCCCAATAGCGGCACCAGCACCCAGCTCCACTGGTCGTCCAGGCCGTAACGCTGGATGCGCTCGATGCCGTACAGGCCCAGGGCGGTGGGGACGGGCAGCGCCCAGCCCAGGAGGTCCCCGAAGCCGTGCAGGTAGAACCGGTGCAGCCCCAGCGGCCCGCCGAGGAAGGCCAGCCAGGTGGCGAGCGTCTTGTTTTTCATCGCGCCGCCGGCTCGGGCGGCGTCGCATCGCCTTCGCCCAGCGCCCGGTCCATCAGCACGACGTCCAGCCAGCGGCCGAACTTCCAGCCGCACGACTTCAGCACGCCCACGAGCGCGAACCCGGCCGAGCGGTGCACCGCGATCGACGCCGCGTTGGCCGTGTCGCCGATGACCGCAATCAGCCGGCGGATGCCGGCCGCCTCGGCCTGCGCCACCAGCTCGGCCATCAGTTGGCGCCCGAGCCCCCTGCCGGCCGCGTCCGGGTGCAGGTAGATCGAATCCTCGGCCGAGAACCGGTAGGCCGGCCGCGGCTTGAACCATTGGCAGTAGGCGAACCCCAGGACTTGGCCGCCGTCCTCGACCACCAGGTAGGGCAACCCTTTCGCGAGCACGTCGGCCCGGCGGCCCGCCATCTCGGCTGGCGTGGGCGGCGTGGTCTCGAAGGTGCCGGTGCCGCTCATCACGTGATGGGCGTAAATGGCCGTGATGGCGGCGAGGTCGCGCTCGGTGCTGGGTCGGATCGTGGTCATAAGGAGAGTTGACGTTATAATCAAAGGCTTTTCAGCGTGTCGCTGGCCGGGTGGCTATGTCGCGTGTCTCGACGCTGGAAACAAATACCCCCTCCACCCGAAGGATAAATCATGGTCGTCATTCGACTCTCCCGCGGCGGCGCCAAGGCCCGACCGTTCTTCAACATCGTCGTTGCCGACAAGCGCACGCGGCGCGACGGCCGCTTCATCGAGCGGCTGGGTTTCTACAACCCGATCGCCAAGGACAACGAGGAAAGCATCCGCATCGCGCAGGACCGCCTGACCTACTGGCGCGGCGTCGGCGCCCAGGCGTCCCCCACCGTCGAACGCCTGCTCAAGCAAGCTGCCGCCAAAAATCCTGCCACGGCGCCCGCCACCGCCTGAGCGCGCCATGCTGGCCGGCCTCGAGCCCGCGGAATTGCCCGCGGACGCCATCGAAGTCGGCCGCATCGCCGATGCCTGGGGCGTCAAGGGCTGGTTCAAGGTCCTCCCCCACAGCGCTTCGCCCGAAGCGCTTTTTTCTTCCAGACGCTGGTACCTGCTGCCCTCCGAAAGAGGCCCCAAGGCCTTTTCGGGGACGGTGCTGCTGCGCGTGCGCGAGGCGAAGGAGCACTCGGGCGGCGTGGTGGCCAGCGCCCACGACATCGACGATCGCGGCGCGGCCGAAGCGCTCAAGGGGGCGCGTATCTTCGTGGCGCGCTCGAGTTTCCCCACCGCCGGCCACAACGAGTATTACTGGGTCGACCTGCTCGGGCTCGAAGTCGTCAACCGCGAAGGCCTGGTGCTCGGGCGGGTGCGCGACCTGCTCTCGACCGGTCCGCAGACGGTGCTGGTCGTCGAATATATGGACGAGGGTAAACCGATGGAGCGGATGATCCCGTTCGTTTCGGTGTACGTCGACACCGTGGACTTGGCAGGCAAGCGCATCACGGTGGACTGGCAAGCCGATTACTAGCTGACTAGCGCTCACGCCGCGGCGCCCTCGGGCGATGAAGACAGGGGAATGCTGATCAGGAACGTGACGTGCCCTTCGCGCGAGGCCATACTGATCTGGCCGCCGTGCATCTCCACGATGGATTTTGTGATCGCCAGGCCCAGTCCCACGTTGTCCGTTTGTCCTTGGCGTCTCGAAGGGTCGATCCGGTACAGGCGCTCGAAGATACGTTCCTCATGCTCCGCCGGGATCTCGGGTCCCGGATTGGTGACTGCGATGTTTGCCCAGCCGTCCGCGGCGTCGAGGCGGACATCGATCGCCATGCCGCTTGGTGTGAACCGGATCGCATTCGAGAGCAGATTGGACAAGGCTCTCTGGATCATCGTGCGGTCGGCGAAGACACTCGCGGTGCCTGTTTGCCGAAGCTCGATTCCCTGCTCCGCGGCGAGCGCCTCGTAGAATTCGAAGAGCCTGCCGACCTCGACGTCCAGCTCGATGGACTCCTTCTTCAGCGAGGCCTGCTTGTTGTCGGCTTTCGCGAGGAACAGCATGTCGGAGATCATGCTCGACAGGCGCTGATACTCCTCCGCGTTGGACTGCAGGACTGCACGGTACGCATTGACGTCGTCGCCACCGCCCAACGTCACCTGCGTCTGGATCAACAGGTTCTGGATGGGTGTGCGCAGCTCGTGCGCGATGTCCGACGAGAAGTTCGTGAGGCGACGAAACGCTTCGTGCAGGCGCGCGAGCATGGCGTTGAAAGCCGTCACGAGCTCCAGCAGCTCCTTCGGCACGATCCGGTCCTCGAGGGGCTTGTCGAGCTGCCGCGTGGAAATGGCCGCCACCATCGCGGAGACCTGTCGCAGCGGCGCGAGGCCATGGCGCACGATGATCCACCCGAGGCCGCCGAGCACCACGGCGATCTGCGCCACGCCCAGCCAGACGTATCGCTGCACCTCGCTGACGAAATTCCGATCCTCGGTGACGTCGAGTGCGATCATCACGTTGACCGGACCGCCTTCCGGTGCGCCTCGCGACACCGGCCTCGACACGTACCGATAGTACCTGTCGCCGAACCGCTTCGTGGCCGGCTTGGTGCCGGCGGGCGTGAGTTCGTCCTGGATCTGTCCTGCCACGTGCTGGTCGCCCGCGGAGAAAAGCACTGCGCCATCCCCGCTGCGCACGGAAATGACGATGCCGGGGTGCCCGAAGACCACATCGTTCATGCGGATCGGCAGATTGGAGACGTCCTCGAAATTGTGGATCGACAGGACGATGTCCCGGATCAATTCCATTTTTCCGGAAAGCTCCTCGACGTCGCGCCTCAACAACCGTTCGTCGAGGGCGCGCTCGAACGTGGCGCCGGCGATCATGAGCACCGCGGCCGCCGACAAGGCGAACAGGAGGCTCATCCGCACGGTGAGGGAAATGGGGCGCTTCATTGCGCAGGGTTCTCCACCACGTAGCCGATTCCGCGCACCGTCTGGATAAGCTTGATCTCGAAGCCGTCGTCGACCTTGGCCCGCAGGCGGCGTACCGCGACGTCGATCGCATTCGTCTCGTTGTGGAAATTCATGTCCCACACCTGTGATGCGATCAGCATGCGCGGCAGCACCTCACCGGCACGGCGCACGAGCAGCTCGAGGAGCGAGAACTCCTTGGGAGTCAACTCGATCCTCTTGCCCGCCCGCACCACGCGGCGGCGCAGCAGGTCGATTTCCAGATCCGCGACCGACAGCCTGTCGAGCGGTTGAACCGCCTGCCCCCGGCGCATGCGGGTGCGAATCCTGGCCAGCAGCTCGGGGAATGCGAAGGGCTTGACCAGGTAGTCGTCCGCCCCCAGCTCGAGTCCCTTCACCCGATCGTCCACTTCGTCGCGCGCCGTGAGGAACAGGACCGGCACGTCCTTTTTCTCGAGCCGGATCCCGCGAATCACCTCCCAGCCGTCCAGACCCGGCAACATCACGTCCAGCACGATGAGGTCGAATTCCTGCGTGCGTGCCAGCCGCAGTCCCTCCCAGCCGTCCGCGGCGACGTGCACGATGAAGCCCGCCTGCGTGAGTCCGAGCTTGAGGTATGCGCCCGTCTTGGGCTCGTCTTCGACAATCAGTATCTTCATTGGCCAGGCGCCTTCTCGGAATGGGTTTGCTGTTCCAGCCTACCCGCCGGGGAGCCGGATGCGCGTCGAATGACGGAAATGTAATGCGAGCGAAACTCATCTGAAACGCCTCGCGCTCTAGCATCGGGTCGAACTGATCACGATGCGCTCACAAAGGAATTATCGACCATGCAATTGAAGATCCGCACACCGGCCGCTCACGTGCTGACAGCCTTCGCACTGACTCTGGCTTCCATTCCGGCACTCGCGGGGCCGCCCTTCCTGACCGACGATCCGGCCCCCGTCGATTTCAAGCACAGCGAGTTCTACGTCTTTTCCACGTACGACAAGACGCCGGACGGAAAAGAGATCGCTTTCCCTGCGTTCGAGTACAACTACGGCGTGCTTCCCAACGTGCAATTGCACGCCATGGTTCCTTTCGCCCGAAGCGAGCCGAACGGCGAGGCTTCGCATTCCGGTGTGGGCGATATCGAGGTCGGCGTCAAGTACCGGTTCCTCGAGGAAACCGAAACGACGCCGCAAGTGGGCATCTTCCCCATGGCCGAACTGAACACCGGCAATTCGGACAAGGGGCTGGGTAACGGCAAGACCTGGTGGCGGCTGCCGGTGTGGGTCCAGAAAAGCTGGGGCGAGTGGACCACGTATGGCGGCGCCGGGTACGTCGTCAATCGCGCGGAGGGACAGAAGAATTATCCCTTCGCCGGCTGGCTGCTGCAGAAGGACATCGGGGAGAAATGGACCCTGGGAGGAGAAGTGTTCGCCCGCGCGAAGGACACCGAAGACGGCCGGGGCACGACACTCGTGAATTTGGGCGGCTACTACAAATTCACGCCAGACTTCAACCTGCTCTTCTCGGCCGGTCACAGCGTCGGCGGCGAAAAGCACACGATCGCCTACGTGGGCCTCTTGTGGTCCTTTGGCGGGGCGGACAAGGAAGGAACGAAGACGGGCCTGGCTGCCAGCCCGACCCACTGGGCGTCGTCGCTGCGTTAGGAAGCCACGGCTCTCGGATTGATTGATCGTTTAACAACTGAAGGAGCTACGACTATGTTGAAGATTCGTAAAACAACCGTTCTTGTCGCCGGATGCCTGCTGATGCTGTCCGGCGCAAGCTATGCGGATTCCAGCTGGCTGAAAGGCACACCCGAACAGCAACTCAAAACCCTGGCGGAACTCCAACCCGGCGTGGGAACGGTCATGATCGAGTACGCCAACCGGTTCACCACCATGTACTACGCGGCGAACGGCGGAAACTGGGGCATGGCCGACTACCAGCTCAAGGAGATGCGCGAGATCCAGGAAGTCGGTGAGACGACCCGCCCCGGTCGCGCGAAGATGCTGAAGGCCTTCGAGTCGGACAACCTGGACAAGCTGGCCGAGACCATCAAAGGCAAGGACCTGAAGAAGTTCAACGGGGCGTTCAAGAACGCCGTCGAGGGATGCAACGGCTGCCATGCCGCCAGCGACTTCGAGTTCATCAAGTACGAGCTTCCGAAGGTGTCTCCGTCGCCGACATCGCGCAAGCCGTAGCGCGAAGCCATCGAACGCCAATCGCCATGCTGCCCGCGCAGCGTGGCGTGCAGCGGCTCCCCGCCAGACCCTGGTCCCGGCTTGGTGCCGTGCCGCGCAGACTCCCCGCTGGGCTCGACAGGGCTTATAGCGAGTGGGGCGGAGCCTATAGTCAGTTGGGGTCGGAGCACAATTTCGTTGAAGGCTTGTGGTCTCCGTCAAGGCCATTGTCCTGAATTGTGATCTGACCCCAAAATCTTCGGCTATGCGCTTCGACGTCGTCACGCTTTTTCCCGAGTTGTTCGCCCCGTTCCTGGCGATCGGCGTCACGCGCCGCGCCTATGAGTTCGGGCTCGTCGATGTGCGCCTGTGGAACCTGCGCGATTTTTCCGAGGGGAACTACCGCCGGGTGGACGATCGGCCGTTCGGCGGCGGGCCGGGCATGGTCATGATGGCCGCGCCGCTCGCGCGCTGCCTGGCCGCGATCCGGACCGAGCGCGGCGACGCGGCGCCGGTGGTGCTGTTCTCGCCGGTCGGACCCAAGCTCGACCATGGGCAGGTCGAGCACTGGTCGGGCGGCGAGGGGGCCGTGCTGGTGTGCGGGCGCTATGAAGGCGTGGACCAGCGCTTCATCGATCGCCATGTGAACGTGCAGATCAGCCTGGGCGATTTCGTGCTTTCGGGCGGCGAAATCGCGGCCATGGCGCTGCTGGACGCGGTGGCTCGCCTGCAGCCCGGCGTGCTGGGCGACCAGGACAGCCACCAATTCGACAGCTTCAATCCGGCGCTGGACGGGCTACTGGACTGCCCGCACTACACCCGGCCGGAGCAGTGGGAGGGGCTGAACGTCCCGCCGGAACTGCTTTCCGGGCACCACCTCCAGATCGAGCGCTGGCGGCGCGACCGGCGCCTGGAAATCACGGCGCGGCACCGGCCGGACCTGATCGCCGCAGCGCGCGCGGCCGGTCACCTGTCCGGCGCGGACGAGGCCCTCCTGGCCAAGCTGGCTTGAGCCGGGGCCGGCGAGCGGTCCGGCATCGGATCGGAAGTCGTTTATAATCAAAAGCTTTTCGATCCTCTACCCGGCCGCCCACACGGCATGCGCCATGCGTGCATCCCCAGGGCCTTTTGCGCAGCGCGGGCACGATCACAGAGGTAACCATGAATCTGATCCAGACCCTAGAGCAGGAAGAGATTGCCCGCCTGGGCAAGAAAATTCCGCCATTCGCCCCCGGCGACACCGTGATCGTCAGCGTGAACGTCGTCGAAGGCAGTCGCAAGCGCGTGCAGGCCTACGAGGGCGTCGTGATCGCCAAGCGCAACCGCGGCTTGAACAGCGGCTTCACGGTGCGCAAGATTTCCAGCGGCGAAGGCGTGGAGCGCACGTTCCAGACCTACAGCCCGCTGATCGCCGGCATCGAAGTCAAGCGCCGCGGCGACGTGCGCCGCGCCAAGCTGTACTACCTGCGCGAGCGCAGCGGCAAGTCGGCGCGCATCAAGGAAAAGCTGGCGCACTACAACAAGGCTGCCGCGGCCGAATAAGCCGCAGCAATCGCCGCGAAAGCCGCCGCCGGCCGCCGTGCTCGCGGCGGTTTTTGCTTTGGCGCCGGCGCGACAAGCTCACGAGCATGCCCATCGACCCGCTCCCTGAAGACACGCCGCTGTCAAAGCTGCCGAACTTCGATCCCCGCACCGTTCCGGTGCTCGGGATCGACTCGCACCTGCCCGCGGTGGGGCGGGAGGCGCTCGCCCCGGACGCATTGCGCGAGCGCTTCCGCGCGCCGCCGGCGTGGGCGCCCGAGATCTGGATCGAGCGCAAGTTCTCCAGCCGTGCGCTTTCGAACGCATCGGTGCTGGTGCCGCTGGTCATGCGCGAGCGCCCGACGGTGCTCCTCACCGAGCGGACCACCCATTTGTCCACCCATTCGGGGCAGATCGCATTTCCCGGCGGCAAGCAGGACGAAACCGACACCGATGCGGCCCACACAGCGCTGCGCGAGGCGCAGGAGGAAATCGGCCTCGAGCCCGGCCTGGTCGACGTGATCGGGCAGATGCCCACCTACACCACCGGCAGCCAGTTCATTATCACGCCGGTGGTGGCGCTGGTGAGCCCGGAACACCGCCTCACCCTCAACACGTTCGAAGTGGCCGACGCATTCGAGGTGCCGCTGGAATTCCTCATGAACCCGGCGCACCACCGCCGGCATGTGTACGAGTGGGCGGGCACGCGCCGCGAGTGGTTCTCCATGCCGTACATGGACGGCACCAACGAGCGCTTCATCTGGGGCGCCACCGCGGCCATGCTGCGAAATTTTTACCGGCTGCTGATCGCGTAACACGCACGCGCGTGTGCACGCGTTACCCCGTGGGGTGGGCACTTGCTGCCCACCGACTTTCCGTCTCGCATGCACCGGTGGGCAACAAGTTGCCCACCGGTGCGAAAGCCAGGCCTTTATCATTGCCCCATGAGCTTCTTCGCCATCCTGTTCGCGCTGCTGCTCGAGCAGGTGCGTCCGCTGGCCCGGCACAACCCGATCCACGCGGGCCTGCGCGCCTGGGCCCGCTGGGTCAGCCGGAATTTCGACGCCGGCAAGCCGCACCACGGCTGGGTTGCCTGGACGCTGGCCGTGATGCTGCCGGCGCTGGCATCGCTGGCGGTTCACTGGGGGCTGATCGCGCTCCTCGGCTGGCCGGCGGCCGTCCTGTGGAGCGTCGCGGTGCTGTACGTCACGCTGGGATTCCGCCAGTTCAGCCATCACTTCACCGCCATCCGCGACGCGCTCGACAGCGGCGATGAGCCGCGGGCGCGTGAGCTGCTCGCGCAATGGCAGCAGGTGGACGCGAGCGAGCTGCCGCGCAGCGAGATCGTGCGCCATGTCATCGAGTACTCGGTGCTCGCGGCGCACCGGCACGTGTTCGGCGTGCTGGCCTGGTTCTCGGTGCTGGCGGCATTCGGATTCGGGCCGGCCGGCGCCGTGTTTTATCGCATGGCCGAATTCGTCGCCCGCTACTGGAACTACCGCAGCCGCACGCAGACCCAGCCGGCCAGCGCCGCGCTGCAGTCGGCGGCCGCGAGCGCGTGGCACGTCGTGGACTGGTTGCCCGCTCGCACGACCGCGTTGGCCTTCGCCGTCGTCGGCAGCTTCGAGGAGGCGATCGACTGCTGGCGCAATTACGCGCAGAGGTTCCCGAACGACAACGATGGGGTCATCCTGGCGGCGACCTCGGGTGCGGTGAACGTGCGCCTCGGGGGCGAGGCGCTCAAGTCTTCGACGTTCGCGCCGAACACGTCCCAGAGCTTCCGCTCCACCGGCGCCGAAGCGATGGACGACACCGAGAGCACGCCGGGCCGCGAGGCGGAAGTCGGCCACCTGCGCAGCATCGTCGGACTCGTTTGGCGCTCGGTGGTGCTGTGGATGGTGCTGCTGGCGCTGCTCACGGTCGCGCGGCTGCTGGGATAGTCCTAGAACCGCGGCGGCTGCGACAACTCGGCGAACAGCTCCTGGTAGATGCGGTAGCGCGAGGGCGAGATGCCGTCCTCGCCGGGCGCACCGACGGCGGCGATGACGCCGCAACCCGGCTCGTGCAGGTGGGTGCAGTTGTAGAAGCGGCAGTTGCCCAGGTGTGCCTTGAGGTCCGGCATGCAGCCTGCGAGCTGCATGGGCTCGATGTGGTTCAGCCCGAATTCCTGGAAGCCCGGCGAGTCGATCAGGCCGGTGGTGCGCTCGTCGTCCACCCAGTACCAGGTGGTGCTGGTCGTGGTGTGCTTGCCCGCCTGCAGCGCCTGCGAGATCTCGCCCGTCTGCGCCAGCGCGCCCGGCGCCAGCAGGTTGATCAGCGTGCTCTTGCCCGCGCCGGATGGCCCCAGCACCAGCGTCGTCTTGCCCGCCAGGTGCTTCAGGAGATGCTCGCGATCGGTCGGCCCCGAGTGCTTGAGAGACAACGGCAGCACGCCGTAATGCATGCGCTGGTACGGCAGCAGGCGGGCCCAGGCGCGCTCGAAGGCTTCAATCAGGTCGCTCTTGTTCAGCGCGATGATCGGCGTGATGCGCTCGGCTTCCGCAGCGATCAGGGCCCGCGCCAATTGGCTCTCCGAGAACTCGGGCTGCGCGGCGATCAGGATCAGCACCTGGTCCAGGTTGGCCGCGAAGGATTTGGTGCGGACTTCGTCCTGCCGGTAGAACAGGTTGCGGCGCGCCTGTATCTTCTCGATCGTTCCCTCGTCGTGGGAGCCTTGCCACAGGATGCGGTCACCCACCACCGCATCGCTTTTCTTGCCGCGCGGATGGCAGATCAGCCGCCGGCCGTCCGGCGTTTCGACCAGGAAATGGCGCCCATGGCTGGCGACCACGAGGCCCGGGTCGAGCGCGGCGCGCTCAGCCAAATCGGCGTGCCCTCATTTCAGCAGCGCCTCGATCTGCGACGCGCATTCGAAGTCGGTTTCGGACACGCCTTTCACGTCATGGGTATTGAAGCGCACCACGCAACGGTTGTAGTGAACCGAGAGGTCGGGGTGATGGTCCTGCGCGTTCGCGATGAAAGCGACCGCATTCACGAACGAAATCGTCTCGTAGTAATTGTCGAACGTGAACGTCTTCTCGATCGCGACATCCGCCCCGTCGCCCGTCAGCTTCCAGCCGGGCACGGCCGTGAGCCGGTTCACGATCTGCGTGGCGCCGAGGGCCTGACGCGGCAGCAGCGACCAGTCCTTCTTCCTGAGCATGGTGGTCATGGCGAACTCCTTGCGGTCATGCGCGCCAGCCGCTCCGACGCCGGCGGGTGCGAATAGTAGAACCTGGCGAACACCGGGTCGGGCGTGAGCGTGGAGGCGTTGTCCTCGTAAAGCTTCAGCAGCGCCGCCGCCAGGTCGCGCCCGCTGGTCTGCTGCACGGCATACGCGTCGGCCTGGAATTCGTGCCGGCGCGAGAGCAGCGCGATCAACGGCGCCACGAAGAACGAGAACACCGGCAGCGCCAGCGCGAACAACAGGAGCGCCAATGCGTCGTTCGGCCCGACCAGGTTCGGCCGCACGCCCAGGCCCGTGTAGAACCACGCTTGCGTCGCCGCCCATCCGAGCAGGGCGAAGCCCGCGAGGCTGAGCGCGAACATGCCCAGGATCCGCTTGATGATGTGCTTGTGCTTGAAATGGCCCAACTCGTGCGCGAGCACGGCGTCCACTTCGGGCGGCGAGAGCTTGGCGAGCAGCGTGTCGTAGAACACGACCCGCTTGGAGGCGCCGAAGCCGGTGAAATAGGCGTTCGCATGCGCGCTGCGCTTGCTGCCGTCCATCACGAAAAGGCCCTTCGCGGCGAACCCGCAGCGGCGCATCAGCTCGGTCACGCGGGCCTTCAGCGTCTCGTCTTCCAGCGGCTTGAACTTGTTGAACAGCGGCGCGATGAAGGTGGGGTACACCACCAGGAGCAGCAGGTTGAAGCCCATCCACACGGCCCAGGCCCACAGCCACCAGAACCGTCCCGTTGCGCCCATGAGCCACAGGATGAGGGCGGCGATGGGCAGCCCGATCGCCGCGCCGAGCGCCGTGGACTTCAGCAGGTCCACGAGCCAGAGCTTGAACGTCATCTTGTTGAAGCCGAACCGCTCTTCGATCACGAACGTCTGGTACAGCGTGAACGGCAAGTCCAGCGCGCCGCTGATCAGTACGAAGCCGGCAAGCAGCGCCAGCTGCTGGGTCATGCCGTGGCCCAGCCAGCGCAGCAGCGCCTGGTTGAGCGTGTCCAGTCCGCCCAGCAATGTCCAGCCCAGCAGCACGGCGGCGCCGAACGCCAGTTCCAGCATCCCGAAGCGTGTTTTCGCGATCGTGTAATCGGCTGCCTTCTGGTGCGCGGCGAGCGCAACGGTGGCCGCGAATGCGGCCGGCACCTGCTCCCGGTGCCGGGACACGTGCCGGATCTGCCGCGAGGCCAGCCAGAACTTCACCCCGAGCCCCGCGACGAGAAAGGCCGCGAATGCCAGGGTCAGCGTGTACGAGGCGGTCATTGCACCGGAGTTTAAGGCGACAATCACACGCATGTCAGAACCCCTACCCGCCGTCGAGGCCGCCGGCCTGACTCGAAGCGACCAGAACCTGATCTGGATCGATTGCGAAATGACCGGGCTCGATCCCGAAGTGGACCGTCTGCTGGAAATCGCGGTGATCGTGACCGGGCCGCACCTCGAGCCGCGGATCGAAGGCCCCGTGCTGGTGATCCATCAGAGCGACGAACAGCTGGGCCGGATGGACAACTGGAACAAGGGCACGCATGGGCGCAGCGGGCTGACCGACAAGGTCAAGGCTTCGACCGTCACCGAAGCGCAGGCCGAGCAGTCGATCCTCGAATTCGTTGCGCAATACGCGCCCAAGGGCGCGGTCCCGCTGTGCGGCAACAGCATCGGGCAGGACCGGCGTTTCCTCGTCAAGTACATGCCCCGCCTGGAAGCGTTCTTCCACTACCGCAACATCGACGTGAGCACGCTCAAGGAGCTCGCCAGGCGCTGGCGCCCCGACGTGTACGTCTCGTTCAGGAAGCAGCAAAAGCACACCGCGCTCGCGGACGTCAACGAGTCCATCGAGGAGCTCGCGCATTACCGCGAGCACCTGCTCAGGCTGGCGCAGACCTGAGTCCTGCGGCGCCGGCACGGAATCGCCGGATGTGCGACAATAGCGGGCTTGGCTGCACGAAGCAGCCCTCGTGCATCTCCCTTCACACACCGGCTCACCGGCCAGGACACCCACCGCGCTCACGCGCAATCGTCCCGGCATAGCGCACCAGCGCACGGAGCCTCCAGTGCCTTGCGGCCTGACAGTCGTTTGATGGTTGATGTTGTTTAACCATTGACGACAACGCCCCCGGCCTTCGGTGGCGTATGCCTGTGAGTACCTCATGACCGACACTTTTGAAGTGCAGGGCCACTTTGCGCCTGCCGAATTTTCCGATAACGCCATCGACACCGCGGTGCAGTCCCTGCCCGTGGCGCCCAACGGCTTCCTGAAATTGGGCCTCGCCCCCGAACTCATCCGCGCGGTGGAAGACCTGGGCTTCACCCAGCCGACACCGGTGCAGGACGAAGTCATTCCGCTGGCCATGCCCGCGGACGACGACGCGGCTTTCATCGACCTGATGGTCTCCAGCCAGACCGGCAGCGGCAAGACAGCGGCCTTTCTGCTGCCGGTGATGCACAGCCTGCTCAAGCAGCAGGCCGCCGCCGAAGCGAAGGAACGCGCCGAGTACGAGCGCGCCGCCGCCGATGCCGCTGCCAAGGGCGAGCCCGCTCCCAAGCGCGGCAAGCGCAAGGACCCGACCAACCCGCGCAATTTCAAGGCCGCCCAGCCCGGCGCCCTGATCCTGTGCCCGACGCGTGAACTCGCGCAGCAGGTGGCGCACGACGCGATCGACCTGGTCAAGCATTGCCGCGGCATTCGCGTGGCCAACGTGGTGGGCGGCATGCCCTACCAGATGCAGATCGCCAAATTGCAGAACGCGGACATCGTCGTCGCGACGCCTGGCCGCTTGCTGGACCTGCAGCGCTCGGTACAGATCAAGCTCGACCAGGTGCAATTCCTGATCGTGGACGAGGGCGACCGCATGCTGGACCTCGGTTTCGCCGACGACCTGGCCGAAGTCAACCAGCTCACGATCGAGCGCAAGCAGACCATGATGTTCAGCGCCACGTTCGCGCCGCGCATCCAGCAACTGGCAGCGCGCGTGATGCGCCAGCCGCGCCGGATCCAGATCGACGATCCGCAGGAAAAGCACGTCAACATCAAGCAGGTGCTGTTCTGGGCCGACAACGCCCAGCACAAGCGCAAGATGCTGGACCACTGGCTGCGCGACACGTCGATCAACCAGGCGATCGTTTTCGCCAGCACGCAGGTCGAATGCGACGGGCTGGCCAACGACCTGCAGCAGGCCGGCTTCGACGCCGTCGCGCTGCACGGCGCACTCAACCAGGGCCTGCGCAACCGGCGCCTCATGGCCTTGCGCCAAGGCCAGGTGCAGGTGCTGGTCGCCACCGACGTGGCGGCCCGCGGGATCGATGTGCCGACGATCACCCACATCTTCAACTACGGTCTCCCGATGAAGTCCGAGGACTACACGCACCGCATCGGCCGCACCGGCCGGGCGGGGCGCGACGGGCTGGCGGTGACCTTCGCCGAATTCCGCGACCGCCGCAAGATTTTCGATATCGAGGCCTACACCCGCCAGCCATTCAAGGCGGAAGTGATTCCCGGCCTGGAGCCGCAGCAGCGTGCGCCGCAAAGCCGCCCGGACTTTGGTGGACGCGGCCGCGAAACGCCGTCGCGCGATCGCAAGTTCGGCCCCAGCCGCGGCTATGAGAACCGTACCAGCGGTGCCCGCGAGGGGTTCAGCTACGAGCGCAAGGGCGGTTTCAACGACCGCTTCGCCGGCGCCCGCAACGAAGGCTTCGCGGCCCGTGGCGACTCGTTCGGCGCACGCGGCGATTTTGCCGAGCGCAAACCGTTCTCCAAGCCGGCCCGGCCCGGCAACGGCGGCAAGGTGTTCGTGCCGCGCGACCTCAAGAAGCGCCCGTACAAAGCCGCGAACTGATCGCGCGAGCGCGCCACAAGACCATCGGCAATAGGGGCCGGCACTTCGGTGCCGGCCTTTTTCTTGACGGCCGGCCCGCTTGTCCAGCGTGCAGGCAGCCGCGACAATCGCGGCATGACGCTCGACAATTCCCCGGCAAGCAAGATGGCGGTTGCGGGTAGCAAGGCCACCCGCAGCAAGAGCACCCGGGCCCCGGAAGACCGCCATTTCGTCGCGGCGCTCGCGCGCGGCCTCGAAGTCCTCGCGTGTTTCCGCTCCGGCACCCGCCTGGGAAACCAGGAAATCGCGCGGCGCTGCAACCTGCCCAAATCCACCGTGTCGCGCCTGACGGCCACGCTCACGCGATTGGGTTACCTGATCCAGACCGAGGATGGCGGCAAGTTCCGCCTGGGCACCGCGACGCTCTCGCTGGGCAGCGCGATGCTGTCGAAACTGGACGTCCGGCAGGTCGCGCGGCCCTGGATGGAGGAGCTTGCCGCGCTCGCCAAAGTGGAGGTGGCGCTGGGCACGCGCGACCGCCTGTCGATGATCTACGTAGAGGCCTGTCACAGCCCCAAGCCAACCGGCAACATGCTGGCCGTCGGCTCGCGCATTCCGGTCGCGACCACGGCGATGGGGCGCGCGTGGCTCTGCGCCGTCGGCCCGGAAGGGCGCGCGGAGTTCCTGGAACGCGTGAGCAAGCGCGATGCCGCCAGCTGGCCGCACACGCTGCGCGGCATCGAGCGGGCGAACCACGAATACAGCACCGTCGGGGTGACCTGT
>JAGRPN010000197.1 GCA_019449555.1 Ramlibacter sp. | reverse complement strand
GCCTGCAGCAGGCGCACGCCGAAGATGGCGCCGGTGGCCCCGGTGATGCCCACAACCAGTCTGCGCATCTCCATGTCTCCTTTTGTATTGACGACCCCTCGCTGCCTGTCCATATGATGGACATTTCCTCTCGCCGCACCGCTTCGGGTGCCCGACGGGCCTGCAAGAAGGACCGCAGAGTTGGCTTGCGGCTATCCTAACACTGGGTCCGCGCGCTGCGCCCATGCGGAATCAAGAAAGCGTTCCACGATATGGACACCGGCGGCCGCGCATTCCCCGTGTCAGGCCAGGATGCGCTCCTGCATCGCGCGCTCGATGACGGCGATCTCTTCGCGCAGCATGGCCACCAGTTCGGTCTGCCGCGGCGGCACCATCCGGCTCGAGATGGCCGCCATGCTGAGGGCGGCGAACGGATGTCCATAGCGGTTCACGATCGGCAGCCCGATCGTCGTCGCGCCGGCAAAGATGTGCGAATCGTTCAGCGCGAAGCCGAGTTCCCGTGAGTGTTCGAGCGTCTTGTGCAGCAGCGGCACCGTCAATTTGTGATACGCCACCAGCCGCTTCGCGTTGGCGCGAACGATCTCGTCCACGGCGTCGTCCGACAGCCGCAGCAACAGCGCCAGGCCGCCGGCCCCGACACCCAACGGGCGGCGCGTGCCGACTTCCAGAGTCAACGCCTTGATCGGGAACGCGCCTTCCTTGCGATCGATGCATACGGAGTCGTAGCCGCTGCGCACCGAGAGAAATACCGTGTCGCCGCTCCTGGCGGCGATGCGCTCCAGGGAAGGGCGGCAGATATCCGACAGATTGAATTGCGGCGATGCCGCCAGCCCGAGCTCGAAGATCAGCGGCCCGAGGAAGTACTCGTGCGAATCGCCGGACTGCATCAGGAAACCCTCTTGCACCAGGCACTTGAGGATGCGATGCGCGGTCGGACGTTCCAGCTTGGAGTGCTGCACGACTTCGGCCAGCCGCATGCCGGTGCGGCTGCGCGACGCGACCAGCCGCACCAGCAGCGAGGCCCTCTGGATGGTCTGCGGTCCCGCCGGCTTGGCGGGCGCCGGCTGGCGTTTCCTGGAAGTTGAAGCGAGATGGGTCATGCCCCGATTGTCCACGATATGGAAACATTTTTGCGCCTGCTGGCCGCGTATTCGCCGGATGGCGGTGCTAGCATCGTTCGACCGCGACGGGCAGTCCACCAGCGCGTTGAAGGTTCAACAGTCCACAATATGGACAACGATTTCAACCAGAGGAGCGTTCCATGAACGACAACGTCAACATCGCCTACACGGATCTTCGTGAATGGATTGCCGAGGCCGAAAAGCTCGGCGAGATCCGCATCGTCAAAGGAGCAACCTGGCAGGAGGAGATCGGCATGGCGGCCGAGCTCGTCCAGCACGACGAGAACGCCCCCTGCGTGATTTTCGACGAGGTCCCGGGCTGCAAGAAGGGACAGCGCGTGCTGACCAATTTCTTCGGCGGCAAACGCAAGAACATGACACTGGGCTTCCCGCTCGAATACAGCAAGCTCGAACTGTCCGAAGCGTTCCTCGAGAACTACATGCGCGAGCTCAAGCCGATCCCGCACGAGTTCGTCGAGACCGGCCCGGTGTTCGAGAACATGCTCACCGGCGACGACATCGACATCACAAAATTGCCGGTGCCGGTCTGGCACGACGGCGACGGCGGCCGCTATATCGGCACGGGCAGCTACAACATCACGCAGGACCCGGACGAGAAATGGATCAACGTCGGCACCTACCGCGTCATGATCCACGACAAGAACAGCGTGGGCTTCTACATGTCGCCGGGCAAGCACGGCCGCATCCACCGCGACAAGTACCAGGCCCGCAACGAGCCGATGCCGGTCGTGATCGTGCTGGGCGGCGATCCGCTGCAGTTCCTGGTGGCGTGCAGCGAAATGCCTTACGGCGTATGCGAGCTCGACATCGCCGGCGGGCTGCGCGGCAAGGCAGTGAAGGTCGTGCGCGGCAAGGTCACCGGGCTGCCGATCCCGGCCAACGCCGAGATCGTGCTCGAGGGCTTCGTGCAGCCGGGCAAGCGCAAGCTCGAAGGACCGTTCGGCGAATGGACCGGTTATTACGGCAGCGACATACGCGAGGAGCCGGTGCTGGACATCAAGGCGGTCTACCACCGCAACGACCCGATCATCATGGGCTGCCCGCCGCAGCGCCCGCCCGAAGAGCAGGCGCGCTACCGCGCGGTGACGCGTTCGGCGCTGATCCGCAAGAACATCGCCGCGGCCGGCGTTCCCGACGTGAAGGCGGTCTGGGCGCACGAGGTCGGCGGCTCGCGCATGCTGCTCGGCGTGTCGATCACGCAGCGCTACGCCGGCCACTCCAAGCAGGCCGGCCACGTGGCGGCCATGTGCCACGCCGGCGCCTATGCCGGCAAGTACGTGATCGTCGTCGACGACGACATCGACGTGAGCAACCTGGAAGAGCTGATGTGGGCGATGCTGACGCGCTCCGACCCGGCCACCAACATCGACATCATCACCAAGACCTGGAGCACGCCGCTCGATCCGCGCATACCGCCCGAGCAGAAAGAGGCCGGCGACAACACCAACTCGCGCGCGATCATCGATGCCTGCCGGCCCTTCCACTGGCGCGACCGGTTCCCGAAGGTCAATATGCCGAGCGCCGAAACCGCGCGCAAGGCCAAGCAGAAGTTCGGCTACCTGCTGAAGTAGCGCAACCCCGCGGGAGGGCGGGCTGGGTCGCCAGCCGCCCTGCCGTCACCAGGGGATGAAGGCGCCGAGTACGCCTGCGACGACGATCAGCACCAGAGGCGGCACCCGGATCAGGGTCAGCAGCAACGCGGACGCGGCGATCATCGCTGCGCCTATCCACACGCCGGGAGCCTGGCGCACCAGCAGGAACGAGGTCGAAGCCATCAGGCCGATCGCGACGGGGCCGAGGCCGCGCTGCAGCGCCTTGAGCAGGCGATCGAACTGGGCCATCCGACCCAGCCTGGAAACCACGAATGGGAACACCAGCGCGGGCATCGCGATGCCCAGGGTGGTCGCCAACGCTCCCGCAAGCCCGCCGATCTGCCAGCCCATCACCGTGACGAACAGGATGTTGGGTCCCGGCGCGGCCTGGGCCAGCGCGATGGAATTGACGAACTGGGTGTGAGTGATGTAGCCGTGTTCGTCTACCACGTAGCGGTGCATGTCCGAAGCCAGCGCCATCACCCCGCCGGTCGCGAACACCGACAGCGACAGGAAATGCAGGAACAGCGCGGACAGGTCGGCCGAGCTCACCTTCCAAGGCTCCGCCAGGCCCACAGCACCGACGCCACGCCCAAGGTAAGCACGACGGTGCCGACCGGCACCCGCGCCAGCGCCACCGCGGCAAAGCTGAGCGCCGCCACGACGATCCCGACACGCTGGCCGCGCAGCGTGCGGCTCATGCGCAGCGCGGTCGTCACGATCAGGCCCACGGCGGCCGTTCCCATGCCATGCAGGGCGCCCTGCACCTGCGGCACGTGCTGGAACTGCTGGAACAGCGCAGCGATGGCGATCACGATCACGCTGGGCAGCAAGAGGAAACCGGCCAGCGTGGCGACGGCGCCTCGAAATCCGAAGAAGCGGTCGCCCAGCAGCACGCAAAACGAAATGCCCGTGGGTCCCGGCAGCACCTGGCTCACGGCGTACAGGCCCACGAATTCCTTGGGGCTGAGCCAGCGCTTGTCGCGCACCACGGTGCGTTCGATGAAGGCCAGCGCACCGCCGAAAGCCTGCATCGAAATCCAGGCGAACGCCAGGAACAGCTCGCCGGGCGAGCGCGGCGGCGTCTGGCCCGCGTCGGCCGATTCGTCAGCGGCCGGCAGCGGCGGCATGCGAGCGCACCTTCTGCAGCGAAATGCGCACCGAGTAGACGGCCGAGGTGAATGCGACCAGGCCGACACCGACCCACAGCCCCAGGTTTTCCCAGGTCACCGCAAAACCGGTTTCGAACTGGCGCAGCAGCCCGGCGCCGGCCGTCAGCAAGGCAACGACGGCGATGAACCCGCTGGAAAAGCGGCTGGCTTGCCGCGCGAGGCGATCGCTCTTGCCCGCGAACCAGTTCAGCAGAGCGCCATTGGCGGCATCGGCCAGCAGCATGCCCAGGCCGAACACCGCGGCCAGCAGCATCACCGCGCCGATGCCGCTGATCTGGCTGCCGCGGCTGGCGAAAAACGCGGCCTGGGCGAGCGAGTCGAACGAGAACGCGAATGCCATGCCGACCAGTGCCGGGTGCACCTGGTGGCCCGTCAGGCGCAGCAGCGCCGCCGACACGGGCCCTGTGGGCCGGGCGGCTGCGGCCGGCTGCAAGGCGTGGGCAAAGTTCGAAGCCGCGATCGCCAGCAGGAAGCAGGTGGAAATCACCAGCCCCAGTCCATCGAGCCAGGCGGGCAAGGCGGCGCTCTGGCCGTGCAACAGCAGCGAGGCGACCAGGATGGTCGCGCTGTGCCCCAGGGCGAATTGCGCGCCGACCAGCCGCGAAGTCCAATAGGAACAGTGCAACTGGCGGGCCCGGGTCATGCCGTCGACGACGGCGATGTGGTCGGCGTCGAAGCCGTGCCGAAAGCCCAGCATGCCCACCAGGGCCAGCGAGGACAGCAGGCTTGCGCCCAGCGATTCGATCATCGGGCGGCCTCCGTCGACATGCCGTCGTTGCGCAAGTACCTCGCCGCGTGGTAATCCCAGACCTTCTGCAGCAGGGCCGGGCGCGACAGGTTGCGACCGATAGTGGCGCACTCGTCCTCGCTCAGGGGCTGCGGCGTGCCGATCTGCAGCGCCAGGTATTGCCGGTGCGCGTTCTCCTCGAGATAGACCGCCTGCACGAAAGCATCGC
Source organism: Ramlibacter sp. (assembly GCA_019449555.1). Taxonomy (GTDB): domain Bacteria; phylum Pseudomonadota; class Gammaproteobacteria; order Burkholderiales; family Burkholderiaceae_C; genus Ramlibacter. Next base: position 693 of record JAGRPN010000197.1, on the reverse strand, counting down.
GCACCGAGGCGGCCACCGTCACCGCGCCGTGGCGCCGCATGAGCGCCGCCTTGCGCTCGCCCAGGCACTGCGCCAGGGCCTGCCCGAGCGCAGCCGAATTGATCGACGCCGTCTGTTCGAAAGTGGGCACGCTTCCCAGCACCGCGGCCTGCATCGTGACCGGCTGCCAGCCATGACCCGCCGTCGTGAGCACGGTGGACCAGCGCGGATGGGTGTGGACGATGGCGTGCACGTCCGGACGCCGCAAGTAGATCTGGGCGTGCAGGTGGAACTCCATCGGGGCGGTGCGCGCGCCCGCCAGCGGCCGGCCCTCGAAGTCGATCTCGATGAAGTCGTCCGCTCTGATGCGGCTGCGCACCGAGTCGGCCGCGTTGATCAAGAGCCCGCGCGAGTTGGGCAGGCGCGCGCTGAAGTGGCCGTTGAAGTCGATGATCTCCGCGCGCTCCAGCATGGCCAGCGCCAGGGCCAGGTCGTCTCGCACGGGCTCAGGTTTGATGTTCATGGTCATGCGCGTGATCGTGGTCGTGGCCGTGCCCGTGGGCGTGATCATGCCCATGCCCATGGTCGTGGTCGTGCCTGTGCAACTCGCCATCGCCGTGCCGGTGCCAGCCGCCGGGATCCGACTTGCCGTGCGAGCGAGGATCTTCACTGAACACCAGCGACTTGATCGTGACCGGGACCGTCATCGACGGC
>JAGRPN010000196.1 GCA_019449555.1 Ramlibacter sp. | reverse complement strand
TGTCCGTGTGGATCGCCGAGCCGTGCGTGAACGGGTTGATGTTCTTTGCGATGCCCTCGGGGTTGACGTACGTGATCAGCTCCAGCCCCAGGTCCTTGACCATGCGGTCGCGGAACGCATACATGTCGCGGAACTTCCAGCGCGTGTCCACGTGCATCAGCGGGAAGGGCGGCTTGGAAGGATAGAAAGCCTTCATCGCCAGGTGCAGCATCACGGCACTGTCCTTGCCGACCGAATACAGCATCACGGGCTTGTCGGCTTCGGCCACCACCTCGCGCATGATGTGGATGCTCTCGGCTTCGAGGCGTTGCAAGTGGGTCAGGGGCATGGAGGAGGTCCTTTCGGCGCGTTCCATCGGCGCGCTGCGACTGAGGGAAGAGGGAGCGAGGATGCTGGGGGAACCCAGCTCGGGGTCTGTGAGACGCAAGGCGCCAGCTTGGCCTGCCAGCCATTCGCGTAATTCAGGCACTCGCATCAAGCGGGATGAACCGGGGATCGCCAGCTCGAGGGGTCCGTGGCGCGGCACCAGCCGTTCGAGCAGCGCCAGGTAGTGCCGTACTTCGAGCGGCCCGGCGAACGCGAGCCACAGCAACTGCCCGCGCACCGCCTTCACGCACAGTAAGCCGATCTTGCCGCTGTCGGCCGGCACGCCTGGCCAGGCGGACAGGTAACGCTCGACGCCATGAAAGCGCATCGCGCCGCCGGACGCAGCGGGCTGCGGCGAACCCAGCGCGTCGTCATCCAGGTCGAGATCCAGCGCGTGGCAAAGTTTGGCCACTGATCCGGCGCTGCGTCCCGCACCCGCGTGCGCGGCGAGCCAGTCGCCCACCGCCTTGCGGCTCCAGAGCGGGTGCGGCAGGCCTGCCGCATCCGGCGGGCCGGCCAGCATGGCTTGAACCAGGCCATGGATATGGTGGGGATCCAGTCCTTCGTTGGCTTTGACCGGCCGCCCTTTGCGAGGACTCACTTCCACCGCATTCCAGCCGCCTTGCCGATACGCCTTGGTGGCGGCAATGATGGTGGGCGTGCTCAGGCCGGTGCTGGCCGTGACCAGGGCGAGCTTTTCGCCCTGCAGCCGCAGGCGCACGGCATGTCGCCGCCTGGCATTCAACTCCTCGACGCTGAGCTGGTTGCCCTTCAAGCGCCTGCCTCGGTGAACGGCGGATTTTTTGTATTAAACATTAAATCGGTTCGCGCTGTTAAACCTATATTTGCCGCACTGTACCCGATTGCTCATCCATGACAAGCCCTTTCGTTGAAATGTTTCCCGCGCAGGCGGCAAGTGGCGGCCATGTTCACGTTTGACGCCATGCTGATGACGGCCGGGGCGGCCACGGGCCTGCTGGTCGGGCTGACCGGCGTCGGCGGCGGTGCCGTGATGACACCCTTGTTGCTGCTGGTGTTCGGCGTCGCGCCCATGTCCGCCATCGGCACCGACCTGTGGTTCGCGGCCATCACCAAGATCGCGGCCACGCGCATCCATCACGGCAACGGGCTGATCGACTGGCAGGTGGTCAGGCGCCTGTGGCTCGGAAGCCTGCCGGCCTCGGCGCTCACGCTGCTCTGGATGACGATCGTGCCGATCGGCGCCGAAACCGCGGGTTTCCTGAAGGCGATGATCGCCGGCGCCGTCGTCCTGACCGCGCTGGCCATGTTGTTCCAGAAGCAGTTGCATGGCCTGGGCCGCAAGTTCCGCATCGAGTCGGTGGACAAGTTCAAGTCGCTGCAGGGCCCGTTGACGGTCGCCGCGGGCGCCACCCTGGGCATCCTCGTCACCCTGACCTCGATCGGCGCCGGCGCGCTGGGGGTCGTGTTCCTGGCCTACCTGTACCCGCTGCGCCTGACCGCGTCGCGCCTCATCGCCACCGACATCGTCCACGCGATCCCGCTCGCCGTGTTCGCCGGCATGGGCCACCTGGTGATCGGAAATGTCAACTTCGGCTTGCTCGGCAACCTGTTGATCGGTTCGATCCCGGGCGTGATGGCGGGGGCGATGCTATCGAGCCGGCTGCCGCAGGTGCTGCTGCGCAGGTCGCTATCCGCGATCCTGCTGTTTACGGGGTTCAAGCTCCTCTGGTGAGGTCAGGCCCCGCTTTTCCGGGCGCTCCCCCGGCGGGCCCAGCTTCCGAACGGGCGTTCTGTGCAGTTATTGCGTTCCACACACGTTATTACATTGCGTGTTCGTGTTTTGTGGTAACGGTTTTTCAACCAAAGCGTCGCACGGCAAGATTCTGGCGTTGATTTATTTGCGTGACTTACCTCACAAAGCCGTTGCGCTGAGAGGGAAAAAACCATCCTTTCAGAGGGAAAACCCGCGTCTTCGGGCAAATTTTTTTGCCTGACTTCTAACTGACCCTCTTGCGTTCGGACGGATGAGCCCTAGAATCCAAACCTCGGAATAGATGTAACGAGGAGAAAAAGTAGTGGCAAGCGACTCCCTTTTTGGCGGCAGCACCGATCTGACTCAGGTCGTCAGCTCTTCCTCCTTGGACCTGATCAACGCGTTTCTGACGGATACCGTAGGCGGCAGCGCCATCACAGGTGTCATCGGAGATTCCACGATCGTGATTGGCAGCGGCAGCGATGGCGAGAAACAGGGGGCGTTGCTTCCCAGCGGCTCCGCCATTTCGGGTTCGATCGACGATGGCGTGCTGAAGCTCGACATCCAGGTGCCGGCCGGCAGTGGCTTCGTGTTCGAGGGCAAGGACCACGCGAGCGCCGATACCGTCGGCGCGTTCCTCAACTCCATCATCGACGCTTACCTGCCGCCCGACGACCCGGCCACGCCGCAGGTGTTGCGTGACGGCCTGACTAACGCCGTCAACGACCTTGTGAACAGCATGAAGGCGCTCGGCGTGACGGATATCGTGGTGCGGATGATCGACTTTGTATCCGGCAACAACCTGCCTTCCTTGAGTGCGCTGGGCCCCCATGACGTGCTGCTGGACGTTTCCGCCACCGCAGGCGGCAATGAGGCGTTCTTCATCAACCTCCATGGGCTGGGCGTGGACGACACGCTGGTGCTGACGGGCATCGAGAACGTCATGTTGGCCGGCCAAGGCAGAGTGCGCGTCGACGGCGATACGCCCGTGGTGATCACCAACGACGGCGGTAATCAGGACATCACGGGCGGTGGCGGCAACGACACCTTGATCGGCGGCGGCGGCAACGATACGCTCACGGGCGGCGCCGGCGATGACACGTTTGGCTTCCGGGCGCTCGGACACTACAAGATCGAAGATTTCGCCAAGGGCCATGACCACATCGCCTTCAAGGTCGGTGGTATCGACAACGTGTTCGAACTCCTGCCGTACCTGACGGGCGTCACGCAGAATACGGAAGGCGTCACACTCGACTTCGGGCCGAATTTCTCACTCACCCTGGTGGGCATCTCGGCTGCGGACATCACCGCCGACATGATCAAGTTCACCTTCTAATCTTCGTGCATTCTTCCGGACGGCGCCGCAGATGCGGCGCCGTCTCGGTTTGGGTCGGCGATGAACAAGCAGTACGTTTCACCCCTATCCATCCGCGACGGCTTCGCCTACGGGTGGGCCACCCGCGCCGGGCAGGCCCGAGTCGAAGTCCATTTGTGGATGGACGGCCGGCATGTGGCCACCGAATACACAGGCAATGAGCTTCCGCTGTTTTGTCATCGCCGGTGCGGCCAACCGAGCGGGGCGCGTGCAGGATTCGTGTTCCCGTTGCCCGCCGCCGCTTTCGACGGCTTTACGCACGAGCTTCATGCCGGGTTGCCGGGGAACGATTCCAACGAGAGCCTGCACGGCGAAGTGCAGCCTTACGAACATGGCCGTGCGCGCGGCGAGGTTCGCCAGCACGGACGCCAGTTCATCGGCACGGTCTGGTTCAAATCGCGTTCTTCCGGGGCGGCGCAGCTGGAGGTGAAAGACGCGCGAGGCCGGCTGCTGCTGCGCCACCCGCTCGCCGTGTCCGGCAAGCCCGACCAGCATGGGTATCCGGCGCAGTTCGCCGTCGCGTGCGACACGCTGCCCGAGGGGCCACTGCATTTTTCCTGCCGCGGCCAGGCACTGCGCGGTTCTCCATGCAGCCGGCGCGTCGCCGTCGTTGGTTTGCTGGAGGCGGCCGATGCGAATGGCATCCGCGGCTGGGCGTTCGACGGTGCGGACATCGGGCGGCCGCTGGAACTGTGCCTGCGAGTGGATGGCAGGCCGATGGTCTGGTTCCGGCCGAACATTCGCAGGCCTGAAATCGAGAAGCGCCTCGGACATCAACCGGACAGCATCGGCCTGATCGGCTTTCTCGTCCCTTTACCGGAGGGCTTTGCGGACGGCTCATCGCATCGCGTGGAAGTGGTGGCGGCCGATGATGGCCAGCCGCTGAGCGAGGGTCACAGGCTGGTGAGGGTGGAGCCTGCGTGGATCCCGTTCGACAAGCCCAGGCCCTTCGACAAGCTCAGGGCGAACGGGGCTGGGGCAGGGCTGAGCCCGTCGAAGCCCCCCCTCGTCTCGGTCATCGTGCTGAATCGAAACGGAGAGCGTGTGCTCGCTGCGTTCCTGGAGAGCTGGGCGCGGCACAACACCAGCGTGGCCGCAGAAGTGATCGTGATCGATCACGCTTCCAGCGACGGCAGCCTCGCGATGCTCCACGACTGGGCCGGCCGGATGGACTTGCGCGTCATCGCGCTGGACCACAATGGCTCTTTTTCGGCTTCGAGCAATCTCGGCGCCCGCCACGCTCGCGGGGACTACCTCCTGTTCATGAACAACGACATTGTGTGGCTGCACGATGCCCTGCCGCGGATGCTCGAGTCGTTGCGCGAGCCCGACGTGGGCATCGTCGGCTTGAAGTTGCTCAAGGCGGTCGGTGAATCCGGCCACGCACTCCAGGCCGCGATCGAAGTGCAGCACCTCGGCGTGCGCTTCAAGCTCAACGAGCTGGGTTATTGGCCTTACGAGGTCGCCCCGTCAGCCCTGCGCGACGAACAGGAATACGCCCCCCAGGTCGTGCCGGCGGTGACTGGCGCGGCGCTGCTGTGCCGCAAGAGCGACTTCGAGGCAGCCGGCGGATTCGACGCCGAGTATTTCTACGGTTTCGAGGACATCGAGTTGTGCCTGCGGCTGTCCCAGCGGCTGCGCAAGCGGGTGGTGAGCCGCAACGACGCGTGTGCGCTGCATCGCCATGGGCACACGCGCCTGTCCGGGCGTGACATGTCGTTGTACGACCGGGTGCAGCGGAACTCGGTCGTGCTCGAGTCCCATGCGGGTCTTTGGCTCAAGCAGGCCTACTGGCGCAGCCTGCTGCAAGGCGACGGCTACATGACCACCGAGGCGCTTACGATCGGACTGGTGGTGGACGGTGTTCCTTCAGCCAAAGGCAATTCACAGCTCACGCGCGACGCGCTGGCACTCGCCGCGCGCCTGCACGAAACGCTGCCGCATGCCCGGGTGGTGTTCCTGCCGCCCGAGCGGGGCTGGAAGAACGCCGCCGATCTGCACGTGCTGGTGATCGGCACGCCCGAGTACGACGTGCGCGCCGTGCACAACGCTCGCGCCGACCTGCTGACGGTGGCCTGGGTGCGTTCGGAATCGCCCCGCTGGCCCACCCTGCCGTGGTGGCTTGATTTCGGCGGCTACCTTTCCGGCCTGCGGCCAAACGGTGCCGCACGGGTCGCCTTCGCGCACCCAACCCCTTCCGCCGTGCTGGGCGACCTGATCGCGACGAACCGCTGGCGGCTGCGCGTCGCGGTGCAAGTGCCCTTGCCGGAGGCCGACCTGGACGGAAATACGCCGCTGGCGCAGCAGGCATTTTCACTGATGATGACACTCAAACAATCGGGGCTGCCCTGCTGGCGCGTTCCGCTGGAGCGCTGGGGCTCCGACGCTGCCATGGCGGACGTCTGCGTTGTGCTACTTGGCGGCGCCGGGCCGCAAGAGTGGACACCGCGAACCGACGTCCTGAATGTCTTGTGGCTGTCCGGCGCAGCCGCCGAGCCGCCGCAGGATTGGCAGCCGCGGCACGGCCGCATCACGCGTGAGCCACCCACTGCGGCATGGCTGCAGCAGGCGATGGAGGAAAGCATTGGAAATACTTTTCGTCCATCCTAATTTCCCGGGCCAGTTCCGGCACATCGCAACTGCGTTGTCGCAGATGCCCGGCTACCGTGTCATCGGCGTCGGTGACCAGAGCTGGATGAAGGAAGAAAACCGCCTGCCGGACATTCCGGTGATCGCGTATCCGCCGCCCGGCGATTCGGGGCTCGTGCTGCACGCCCATGCGCGCGGGTTCGACGCCGCCGTCCGGCGCGGCCACCAGGTGGTCAGCACCCTGGCTGCGTACAAGCAGCAGGGCCTCGAGCCCGACGTGATCTTCGTGCACCCCGGCTGGGGCGACGGCTATTACCTGCGCGATTTCTTCCCTGGGGCGAAGGTGGTGGGATTGTTCGAGTACTACTACCACCCGCGCGGCGCCGACGTCGGATTCGACCCTGAATTCCCATCCAGCTTCGACGACATCTTCCGCCTGCGCACGACGAACGCCACCCAGCTGCTTGCCCTCGACAGCTGCGACCATGGTTTTTGCCCCACGAACTGGCAGCGCAATCTCTTTCCCGAAGTGTGGCGTCCGCGGCTGTCGCTACTGCACGATGGCGTGGACACCAACGTGGTGGCACCAGACCCCTCCGCACAAGTCACGTTGCCGGATGGCACGCAACTGCGGGCAGGCGATGAGGTGCTGACGTTCGTCAGCCGCAACCTCGAGCCTTACCGCGGGTACCACATCTTCATGCGGGCCTTGCCGGAGATCATGCGTGCCCGCCCGCAGTGCCACGTGGTCATCGTGGGTGGCGACGGCGTGAGCTATGGCATGCGGCCGAAAAACGGTAAAAGTTATCGCCAGCAATATCTCGACGAAGTAGCCGGCGATCTTGACTTGTCGCGCGTCCATTTCACCGGTACCCTGCCATATGAAACCTATGTCAAGGTGCTGCAGGTTTCGCGCGTGCACGTGTACCTGACTTATCCCTTCATACTTTCCTGGTCGATGCTGGAAGCCATGTCTGCCGGTTGTCTCGTGCTTGGCTCGGCGACTCCTCCGGTCGAAGAGGTCATCCGCCACGGGGAGAACGGGCTGCTGTTTCCGTTTCTCCAACCTGCGCGCCTGGCGGAATCCGCGATCGAGGCCCTGGCGCAGCCGGCCGTTTTCGAAAAGTTGCGCGCCGAGGCGCGGCAGACCGTCCTTGACGCCTATGATTTCGATCGCGTCTCGCTACCCGGATACCTGAGACTGCTGGGGACTCAATAACATGGCCAAATCAATTGCAACCCTCCTGAAGGAAGCCGGTCAGCGGCTGGAAAAACACGACTTCGGTTCCGCTCTGGGGCTGTACCAGCAAGCCATGACCGTCGCGCCGAACAACGCGGCCGTCGGCATGGGCCTGGCGATGGTCTTCAATCGCACCGGCAAGCCTGCCGAGGCGCTGGAACTACTGCAACGAATCTGGACCGCGATGGCCGCTGCCAAGCCGAAGCCGGGTGCCACCCAGCAGGCGGCGGTGCTTGCCCAGATTGGCCTTGCGCACGAGCAGCTGGGCAAGCTGGCCGACGCACTCGAATCGTACCGTCAGGCCGGCCGGCTGGTGCAGTCGCCCGAACTGGAGCAGCGGATCAAGCAGCTTGTGCGTTTGGTGGGCAGCCCCGCGCCGGTGCAGCAGCTCATTCTCACCGCGCGGCGCCTGCAGGCGAGCGGGCAAACCGAAGAGGCGGGCAAGACATACCAGGCGGCGCTGAAACTGCAGCCGGATAACGCCGAGGTGCTGCACGGGCTGGCGCTGGTGCTGCGTGCATTGAAGGCGCCGGCAGAAGCATTGCCTCTCTTGCAGAAGGCGGTCATCCTGGCCCCGGACCGCGCCGACTACTTCAACGACCTGGGACTGCTGTTCCAGGACCGCTCCGATTTCGCCAAGGCAGTGAGTTTCCATAAACGGGCGGTGAAGGTCGATCCGAATTTCATCTCGGGCCATATCAACATGGGCGTCGCGTACAAGCGGCTCGGAAAGATGCAGGAGAGCGAGGCGGCGTACCGGAATGCGCTGAAGATCGATCCCCTTTCCCCGCAGGCGCACAACAACCTGGGAAACCTGTTGAGGGCCATGGGCGAACTAGCTGAATCGGGCAAGCATCTGCGACGCGCGCTGCAGTTGTCCCCAGGCTATGCCGACGCCCGGGCGAATCTGGCGGCACTGAGCGAGGCTGTGGCCGAAGCCAAGAAGACCAAAATTGCCATCGTCGCCAAGCCCGCTGCCGCCAAGAAGAAAATCGCCGACAAGCCAGTGACAAAGAAAGTCCCGGCCAAGAAGCCGGTCGTCAAAAAGCCGATGGCCAAGAAGCAGACCGCCGCCACGCGCATCACGAAGTCGGCCGGGACAAAGTCACAGAGCAGCGCCCGCCGATAACATAGGGTGCGCGCGCATTTCCGAACGAAAATCCTTCACCTAATATTTTTTAAATCCGCTTTCTCCAACCAGTCATCACAGCCATGAAGCCCGCTCCAAAACGCAAATCGCGCAGCAAAGAGGAACCGCTCCAGGAGGAGGTCGCGGTCCTGGCGGCGCCATCTCTCAAACGTAAGTCGCGCAATAAGGAGGAGCCGCTCCTGGAGGAGGTCGCAGTAGTCACCGAGCCGCCACCCCGTGTGCATGACTTTCGCGGCAACTTCGACGCTTGCGGGCCGACGCTGATCACCGGATGGCTCAACGACAAGAACGATTCCGAAGCGATGTTCGAAGTCGAAGTGCGTGTGGACGGCATGCCGGTGGCGTGCACCAAGGCAGACCTGTTCCGCATGGACCTGCTGGAAAGCGGAATGCGCGGTGGGCTGTGCGCATTCCAGCTTCCCTTGCCCGAGGTGCTGTACGACGGTGCGGAGCACGTGGTGGAACTACGCGAGATGTCGAGCGGCTTCCTGCTACCAGGCTCCCCACGCAAACTGGAAGCCACCGCCGCTCTTCGCGGGGACATTCATCTGAAAGACGGAGTGCTCGTCGGCTCTGCACGGCTGCGCGCGAACTCGCCTTACCCCAGTGCGCTGGAAGTGCTGGACGTGCAGTCCGGCCAGATCGTCGCCACGGGACGCACGGAGCGCGACGGCAACGACGAGCGTTTCATCCGGTTCAACATTCCGCTGCCGGCAAGCGTTTTCGATGGGCGGGCGCACGGGTTTCACATCCAGGCCAAGGACCACGCTGTGCTCGTTCAGAGCATTGCGGTGGTCATGCCTTTTGTCTCGACGCCTGAAAGCGCCCTGTTGCGTTATGCACGGCATGGACTGGCGCCGAGCGTGGGTGCCGCCGCCGGCATGCGTTACGACTCCCTGACAAAGGCCATGCAGTACCTCGCGCAAAACGAGCAGCAGACGACTGCCACCACCGGCCTCACGCTCGTCGAGCAGTTGGCTCAACTGACCAGGGTGCACGCACAAATCGTGCGCGGCTTCGATGCGCGCGACAAGGTCTTCGAACCCCTGGTTTTCCCGAAATGGGAGCAACCGATCGCGTCCATCGTCATCCCGGTTCACAACAAGTTCCACGTCACATATCACTGCCTGGCGTCGCTGCTGCTCGCACCCAACAGGGCGACTTTCGAGGTGATCCTGGTGGACGACGGGTCGAGCGATGCGACCTTGCAGGTGCCGGAGACCGTCAAAGGCATTCATTACGTGCGAAACGACACGTCGCAGGGATTCATCCGGTCATGCAACCGCGGCGGCACTTTTGCGCGCGGCCAGTACATCGTGATGCTGAACAACGATACCGAGGTCACGGCGAACTGGCTCGACGAATTGCTCTGGCCCTTCGACAACTTCCAGGGTGTTGGCATGACTGGGGCCAAACTTCTTTATCCCGATGGCACGCTGCAGGAAGCCGGCGGCATCGTGTGGGACACCGGCAACCCGTGGAACTACGGCCGTAACGCAAACGCGCGCGACCCGCGCTACAACTACACGCGCCAGACCGACTACCTGTCGGGGGCCTGCCTGATGCTTCCCACGACGTTGTGGAACGAGATCGGGGGGTTCAGCGAAAGATACGTGCCGGCCTACTTCGAAGATACCGACCTCGGATTCCAGGTGCGCGAACGCGGCTTCAAGACGGTTTACACGCCCCTGTCACAGGTGTTCCATTTCGAGGGCGTCAGCAACGGGACGAACGTCTCGTCCGGCATGAAGCGCTTCCAGGAGATCAACCGGCCCAAGTTCAAGAGCCGCTGGAACAGCGCCTTTCGCGGCAATGGGCGAGAGGGCGTGGACGTCGAACTGAACAAGGACCGCAACGTCGCCTTGCGGGCGCTGATCATCGACGCCCAGATTCCCATGCCCGACCAGGACGCCGGCAGCTACGCGGCAGTGCAGGAAATCCGCATGCTGCAGGCGCTCGGGTTCAAGTGCACCTTCGTGCCGCAGAACCTGGCGTGGATGGGCCATTACACGCAGGACATGCAGCGCATGGGCGTCGAATGCCTCTTCGCTCCGTTCCAGACCTCGATCAACCAGGTGCTGGAGGAGCGGGGCAACGAGTTCGACCTGGTATACATCACGCGCTACTACGTGGCCAAGGGTTATCTGGACATGATCCGGCAGCGCGCACCGCGTGCCAAGATCGTCTTGATGAACGCCGACCTGCATTTCCTGCGCGAGTTGCGGCTGGCATTGCAGACCAAGAACGCAGAGGACATGGCGAAAAGCCTGCAGACGCGCGAGGAGGAGTTGGCGGTCATGCGCAAGGTGGACCTGGTGCTCTCCTATACGGACGTGGAAAGGGCCGTCATCCTCTCTCACAACCTGGATTCGACCAAGGTCGCCAAATGTCCCTGGGTCACGGAAATCGCGAGCAACGTGCCGGGTTGGGACGCCAGGAGCGACGTCGCGTTTCTCGGCGGGTACAACCACGTGCCGAACGTCCAGGCCGTCGAGTGGTTCGCCAAGCAGGTGATGCCGGTGATGCGGCAAAAGTTGCCGGGCGTGAAGTTCCACGTCTATGGCAGCCAGATGCCCGACAGCTTTGCCGAACTTGCGGCGGGCCATGACGATATCGTGCTGCACGGCTGGGTGCCGACAGTGCAGGCCGTCTATGACAGCTGCAGGGTGTTCGTCGCGCCGCTGCAGACCGGCGCAGGAATCAAGGGCAAGGTCATCGGCGCCTTGGCGCACGGCGTGCCCACGGTCATGACACCGATAGCGGCCGAGGGCCTCTCGCTCAGTGCCGGCGTGGATGCGGCCATTGCCGCCCAACCCGCCGAGTGGGTGAACGCCATCGCCAAGGTGTACAACGACCCGAAGGCCTGGCAAAAAATGTCGGCAGGCGCGCTGGAGTTCGCGCGCAACCAGTACGGCTATGACCAGGCCGTCCGGCAAATGAAGCAAGCGCTCGAAGAAGCGGAATTCTTCGTCAACATCACCGACAAGGCCCTGGCCTCACCCGTTTCCCAAACTGGAGATTAAGAATGCCATTCGCTACCAAGAAAGTTTCCTACCTCGTTGACGGCGTGAGCGCCATCGCGGTCCACAACGGAGTCGCCCGAATCCAGTTCATGCGGTTGGACGTGGACGGCAAGCCGGAACCCACTGTCGAATTGGCCGTGCCGGCCCCGCAAGTGCGGGCGATCATGGAGGCGTTTGCGAAGGCCGCCAGGGCGTGACTCTCTCACCACTTCGTTCTTAGCCACATGAGCATCATAAACAACAGCTATCGTTTCATCTTTGTTCACGTGCCGAAAGCCGCTGGGACCTCTGTAACTGCTGCATTAAGCCCACTCACCAACTATTGCGATCTCGAGATAGGTGGTACCGCGTTTGGTGAGGCAATTCAACCTGCATATCAAAAGCGATTTGAATTAGCTAAGCACTCCCCGGCTGCTGCCATTAGGGGTCTAGTGGGCTCGGTAACTTGGAGCCGATACTTCACATTCGCATTTGTCCGCAACCCCTTTGACCGCTCCCTGTCGACATATAACTTTCTCCGTCAATGGAAGGGGCCTGGCAGCGATTTCTACAAGCGGATGTGTGCATTTGACAGCTTTGATGATTACGTCTTGTCTGACATTTGGCATAGCACTGATGGGCCCGACTTGATATTTCGACCGCAGGTCTATTGGCTGCGTGCCCAGAACAGTAATCAGATATTGACTTCCTTCATCGGGAAAGTGGAGTTGCTCGAAAAGGATCTTGAGCAAGTGCTTTTGAATATCGATGCCCCAAGGCACATGGTGTCAGCTTTGAAGCGCCTCAACAGCAGCGGCCCGAAGCCGAAAGTTGTCTCTGAAAATCCCGCTGTCATCGAAAAAATACTTGACAAATACAGGATTGATTTTGAGAGCTTCGGCTACGACAGCGCGCCTAAAGGACTTGTGCCGGCTGCACACGCGGCCAGTGGTGAAACGAATTCATCGATCACCTGAAGTTCAACACTTGCATGGACGAGCGCGATGCCAATGCCGCTTTTTGTTAGTGGATGCCCAACATCGGGTACTGCCGCAGTTGCCACATGGCTAAACTCGTCGCCGCGAATTGCTGTTGGCATGGAGCGCTACCAACGGTACTGGAAAGATCAGGGTGCCTTGCCGGCAAATGCGCTGGATAAAGACCGTTTTTTCGCCGTGGATGTCGGCGATACGTGGAATACAAATTCGTCTCCGCTGACGGCCCATTATGAGCTGTTGCGTGATCGATGGGATCAAGCCTCATTCGTTGGCGATCAAATACCTGGCTTCTGGAGCAACCTGCCTGGGCTATTTAGCAGCTACCCAACGGCCAAATTGGTGCATACGATCCGTAATCCATTTTCCGTCGCGCGCTCGTACAAGTTCCGCGCGACGGACGAGAGGGACGTGAATTGGGGTGCTCATCGCGATGTGGCGGCAGCGGTCAATGATTTGAACGCAAGCAACAGAGCCCTCTTGCAGTTCTTTCAAAGCCGGGACAGCACGGCACATGCAAATCAAATCTTTTTGCTGCGTTACGAAGACTTCGTGACAGACAGTCTTGATCTTGGCTTGCTGGAGGCATTCTTCGGCGGAGCCCTTCGCTTGCCAAGAAGCATTTCGAAATCGTGGCAGGCGTCACCTGAACCTGACCCGCTGACTGAGGCAGAGAAATCGCTCGTATGGACTTTGCTCGACCATCAAGCCGCGCAGAGGGTCGAGGATTTGATCGAACAGCAGCGGCAAATGAGACTCGCCGAGTTTACTTCAAGACAGGTTGGCCGAAAACAGTGGTATCACAAGGCGGACAGGGCTATAGCGCAGATCGAATATGGTGAAACTATTCTGAATGGCTGTAATTACATTTTTCGCGGTCGTAGTAAGCCGATTGATTTCGATGCGCCGTTCATCGTATGCATAGGAAGCGCAACAACCTTTGGACGCTTTTTAAGAAAACCGTTTCCGGATCAAATAGAGTCGGCCACCGGGATGCAGGTCTTGAATTTGAGCGTAGGTGGAGGCAGGCCCGAAACGTACCTCGCAAATCCAGCGGTCTTGGAGATACTCAAGCGATCTCGCCTCGTTGTGCTGGAGGTAATGTCCGCTCGTGGATATAGGTCGCCGATGTTCTGGCCAAACGATCCTGCAGGCAACACCGGGAGGTTCATTGACTGTTTTGGACTTAAGCCATTCGCTGATAAAGATCCGTTGCTGGCTGATCTATTTTCCCTGGGTCAGGCTGCAAAGCCCGTTTTTGTTGATTGGGTTTACGAACGCACGTCGCGATACCTTGATAGCCAGCAACGCGCCCTAGTCCGTGACGTCATACAGA
>JAGRPN010000195.1 GCA_019449555.1 Ramlibacter sp. | reverse complement strand
TGGCCGCGCGGCTGCACGCGCTGGGCGTGCGCAAGGGCGACCGCGTGATGCTCGACATGCAGAACTGCCCGCAGCTCGTGATCGCGCATTTCGCGATCCTGCGCGCCAATGCCGTGGTGGTCCCGGTCAATCCGATGAACCGCGCCGAAGAGCTCAAGCACTACATCGTGGACCCGGATGCCAAGGTGGCGATCACGACGGCGGACCTCGCGCCCGAAATCGCCCGGGCCAACAATGCGTTGCCGTCCGAACAGCGCCTGGCCCACCTGATCGTGAGCCAGTTCACCGATGCGTTCGATCCCGACGCGTCGGGCGCCGATGCGATGCCCGGCGCGTGGCGCGAGTGGCTGCTCACGCGCCGTCCGCTGCCGGCGCTGGACGGCGGCGAGGCGATGAGCTGGCAAGCCGCACTGGACAATTCGGCGCCGTTGCCGCCGCTGGAGGTGGGGCCGGGCGACCTGGCGGTGCTCCCGTACACCAGCGGCACCACCGGCCTCCCCAAAGGCTGCATGCACCTTCACTCGAGCCTGATGCACAACGCCGTCGCGAGCGCGGCCTGGGGCAACGCCACCGCCGAGAACGTGACGCTGTTGGTCGTGCCGATGTTCCACATCACGGGCATGGTCAGCGTGCTGCACTCGAACATCTATTGCGGCGCCACGCTGGTCATGATGCCGCGCTGGGACCGCGACCTCGCCGGGCGCCTCATTTCCCACTGGAAGGTCACGACCTGGACCAACATCCCGACGATGGTGATCGACCTGCTGGGCAGCCCGGATTTCGACCGCTACGACTTGTCCAGCCTGGTGCACATCGGCGGCGGCGGCGCGGCGATGCCGCAGGCGGTTGCGCAGCGCCTGCTCGACCTGTTCGGCTTGCGCTATGTCGAAGGCTACGGCCTGACGGAAACGGCGGCGCCCTCCCACAGCAATCCGCCCGACGACCCGAAGCAACAATGCCTGGGCATTCCCTTCATGAGCTGCGACGCGCGCGTGGTCGATCCCGAGACACTGCGGGAGATGCCGGTGGGCGAGCAGGGCGAGATCATCATCCGCGGGCCGATGGTATTCGCCGGCTACTGGAAACGCCCCGAGGCGACCGAAGCGGCCTTCATCGAATTCGAGGGCCGGCGCTTCTTCCGCTCGGGCGACCTCGGCCGGATGGACGAGGACGGCTACTTCTTCCTCACGGACCGGCTCAAACGGATGATCAACGCGTCGGGCTTCAAGGTCTGGCCGGCCGAGGTCGAGGCGCTGATGTTCCGCCATCCGGCGATCCAGGAGGCCTGCGTGATCGCGGCCAGGGACGCCTATCGCGGCGAAACGGTCAAGGCCGTGGTGGTGCTGCGCTCCAGCCACAGGGGGCAGGCGAGCGAACAGGACATCATCGACTGGTGCCGCGAGAACATGGCCGTGTACAAGGTGCCGCGGATCGTGCAATTCGCGGACGCGCTGCCCAAGAGCGGCAGCGGCAAGGTGATGTGGCGCACGTTGCAGGAGGCGGAAAACCGCGCCTAGCCGCCAATTGACCCGAGGCTCACGGCTTCGCCGCTGGCCTATGGCGCCGCGGTGGCCGGCCGGGAGCAACTGGCGCGAATCAGCAGTTCGACGCTGCGCGGGGGCAGCAGGTCGCGCGTGCCGTTGGACGCGGGAGCGAGCCGGCCCTCCTGGCGCGCCACCGCGGACCCGCTGCCGCGCGGGCCGGCGTAGTAGGTTGCACCGCGATACCCCGTCAGCCCGCCCTCGCAGGCGAATTCCACAGTTGCGACGACCGAGCGGAACAGCCCGCCGGCGGGGTGGGGATGCGGCTCGGGGTAAGTGACGCGTACCGTGACGGCATGGTTTGAGCCGGCGGCCCCCAGCGAATCGGTGTCCACTTCGAGCGCGGCGACATCGCTGGCGGCACTGGGCCCGTCCAGCTCGAACCAGTTGGCGGCATGCACGGCCGAGCCGCCAAGCAGCAGGGCACAGAGCAGGCAGGCAGGGACGGCGCGCATCGGACCGCAGGAACTGAAGAGGGATGCGCCAGCCTAGCACCTCAATCGCCCGTCGCCGCGCCGCTCATCAGTTGCCGGGCTCCCCTTGTCATGCACCGGTACCGCTCTGGCATGCGGATTGCTTCCGGGCTTGAGGCGCGTTATCGGCGGCCCGCGCGGAGCCGGCCCGGCTAGACTGGCGGCAAGCAGCAGGAGCAAACGGTGCGTGTTCTGGTGACGGGCGCAAGCGGCTTCATCGGCCGCGCCGTGGCCGAGGCCCTGTTGCGGCGCGGCGACGGAGTGGTCTGCGCCGCGCGCCATCCGCCCTCGCTGCGCCAGGACGGGCGTGCCTGTGAAAACTTGCCGGTTGACCTGTCGAAGGTGCCTGCGGTGGAATGGTGGGTGCCGCGGCTCGCGGGCGTCGATGCCGTGGTCAATGCGGTGGGCATCCTGCGCGAGCAGGGCGCGCAGACGTTTCGCGCGTTGCATGCCGATGCACCGATCGCGCTGTTCAAGGCGTGCGCGTCGGCCGGCGTGCCGCTCGTGGTGCAGATCTCCGCACTGGGCGCCGACGACCAGGCGCAAAGCCGCTATCACCTTAGCAAGAAGGCTGCCGACGATTGCCTGCGCGGCTTGCCGGTGCGCAGCCGCATCGTGCAGCCGTCCCTCGTGTACGGCCCGGGCGGGCCCGGTTCGAAATTGTTCAATCAGCTCGCCGCATTGCCGATGTTGGCGTTTCCACGCGGGGGCGACATGCTCGTGCAACCGGTCCATCGCGACGACGTGGTGGACGGCGTGCTGGCCCTGCTGCGCTCGCCCGATACTCAGCCCGGCACGATTGCGTTCGTCGGACCGCGGGCCCTGAGCCTGCGCGACTACCTCGCCCAACTGCGCGCGGCGCTGCGCATCGGCGGCAAATTGCGCATGCTGCGTCTGCCCGAGTCCCTGTTCCGCTGGGCCGCGGCGATCGCGGGCCATGTGCCGGGCAGCTCGCTCGATAGCGAAACCGCCGCCATGCTGCTGCGCGGCAATGCGGCGCCGAGCGAGCAGTTCACCCGCCTGCTCGGGCGCGAACCGCGCGCCGTATCGGCGTTCGTGCCTGAGGCGCAGGCGCAGGCCGTGCGCACCGAAGCCGTCCTCGATGCCTGGCTGCCGGTGCTGCGTGGCGCGATCGCGCTGTTGTGGCTGTGGACGGGCGTGGTCTCGCTGGGCTGGTATCCCGTGCCCGACAGCCTGGCCTTGCT
Source organism: Ramlibacter sp. (assembly GCA_019449555.1). GTDB lineage: Bacteria > Pseudomonadota > Gammaproteobacteria > Burkholderiales > Burkholderiaceae_C > Ramlibacter. The sequence continues at coordinate 7,711 of JAGRPN010000195.1, read as the reverse complement.
CGAGCGCGTCGGCCTGCACGGCGCGCTCGCGAAGCTCGCGCTTTACGGCGCGGCCGGTCTCGACCTGCTGCTTGGCGTGCTCACGCTGGCGGCGTCGGCACGCTGGCGCGGTGCGGTGTGGGCCGCGCAGCTGCTCCTGGTCGCGGGCTACACGCTATTGATCACGCTGTTCCTGCCGGAATACTGGTTGCATCCGTACGGGCCGATCTCCAAGAACCTGCCATTGATGGCGGCGATCGCGCTGCTCTGGGCGCTCGAGCCCAAACCGGCGCAGCCGGCCGCTTCTTGACACGAGGACGGCCAGCTCGAAGTCGACGATCACCTGCAGACCACGGTGGAGGGACTTTATGCGGCCGGCGACGTCGCCTGCGGTCGGCCGCGGGACTACCATTGGCCTCCTGCCCGGATCCACGAGGAGCCATGTTGAAAATCAAGTCCGTCGAGCCGTTCATCCTGCATGTCCCGGTCACCGGATCGCAGATCGCCGACAGCACGCACACCATCACGCATTGGGGCGTGGTCGGCGCCCGCATCGAAACCGAGGACGGCCTGGCCGGATTCGGCTTCACCGGAACGCACGCGTGGCTGCCGGGCGACCAGCTCATCACGCGCTGCATCGCCACCTGCCATGCGCCGCTATTGGTGGGCGAGGACGCGGGTGACGTGCAGCGCCTCTGGCTGAAGGTCGCGCGCAACCCCGCGCTGCAGTGGATCGGCCGCGCTGGCATCACGACGCTGTCCCAGGCGGCGATCGACGTCGCGCTGTGGGACCTCAAGGCCAAGCAGGCCGGCGTGCCGCTATGGAAATTGCTGGGCGGCCAGGTGCGCGACAAGGTCAGGGCGTACAACACCGACATCGGCTGGCTGAGCATCGACGACGACAAATTGCTCGAAGGCGCACTGCGCGCGGTGGGCGAGGGTTTCACCGGCATCAAGATCAAGGTCGGCTCCATGGTGGAGCGCGACCTGCGCCGCCTCGAGGCGGTGCGGCGCGCGATCGGCCCCGATGTGACACTCGCCATCGACGGCAACGGCAAGTGGGACCTGCCGAGCTGCCTGCGCTTCTGCCGCGCCGCGGAAGCTTTCGACGTGTTCTGGTTCGAGGAGCCGCTCTGGTACGACGACGTGAAGAGCCACGCCGAACTGGCACGTGCCACGCGCATCCCGCTGGCCCTGGGCGAACAGCTCTACTCGCAGGATGCTTTCGCCGAGTTCTTCCACCAGCGGGCGGTGCATTGGGTACAGCCGGACGTCACGCGCCTGGGGGGCCTGACCGAAGCGTGGCGCGTCTGCGAAGCCGCGCATTCGTACCGCTTGCCGGTCGCGCCGCACGCGGGCGACATGAGCCAGGTGCACGTGCACCTGAGCTACGCGCATCCGGCTTGCGCGGTGCTCGAATACATCCCGTGGATCAAGGACTGCTTCACCGAGCCGGCCGAAGTGGTGGCTGGTCATTTCCGCCTGCCGCAGCAGCCCGGCGCCGGCACGACGCCCACGCCCGGGGCATGGGAGAAATTCCGCCAGCCGGTGGCGTGACTCAGGCGATCTCCGCCCCGCGCTGCGCCAGCAGTTCGCGCAGCACCGAGCGGTGGCAATGGTTCTCGTCCTCGCAGTAGCAGCCCAGCGAAAATGAAGTCTGGTGCGACAGCGCCGCCAGCAGGTCGAGCAGGTGGCTCGCTTCGGGCTGCTTCATCTCGGCGTGGAACTTGCGCTTGAAGGCCGCCCATTGCCTCTCGTCCTGCGCGGCCTGCCCCTCGGCCATGAGCGGCGCACTGGGCGACAGGTTCGGCAGCCAGGTGTCGTAGAAGTCCCGGCGGGCGAACTCCGCCTTAGGCACGCCGCGCGGCGGCCGGCGCACGGTGCCCAGGCGCAAGCCTTCGTTGGCGGCCCGCGGCGTGCCGAGCCGGATGATGCGTATGCTCATGGCGCGCTCCATTGATCCGATCGCGAAGCCACAAGCGTAACGCGTTCAGGCGGCAACCGAATTCTTCAGGCCGAGCACGTCGATTCTTTCGATGCTGGGTGGCGCCGCCAGCAGCTCCATGGCCGGGCCCATCAGCGCCTTCGCGATCGGGCCGGTCAGGTGATTCTGCACCCCGGCCTCGTCGTAGAAGGCGTCGAAGACGGCGAACGTTGTCGGGCCGAGGCGCAGCGCGAACCAGAGCGGCGTGGTGGCCTCCTGGTTGGCCAACTGCAAGCCTTGCTGCAGGAACGCCTCGACATCGGCTTGCTTGCCGGGCTTGGCTTCCAGGCGGGCGAAAAGGGCGTGCTTGAGCATGTGTTCTCCTGAGGTGAGGGCGCCGCCCCGGCGGGGCGATGCGGCCAGACTGTAGGCGCGCGCCGGATCGGCCGCGATTGTCAAAATTGACATCTTTGATAGCATTCCTGCCATGAGGATCAACGTGCTTGCACTCGACGGGGTGTTCGACACCGGCCTGGCCACCGTGCTGGACGCATTCGCCACCGCCAACGAACTCGCGCAGATGCAGGGCCTGGGCTCGCTGCATTTCGAAGTCGAGACGGTGGGCGTGCGCCGCCGCGTCAAGACTTCGCAAGGCCTGCAGGTCCCGGTGCAGCCGCTTGAGCAGGCGCCCCTGCCGGACTGGGTGGTGGTGCCGGCCATCGGCTACAAGATGCCCGAGCCGCTGGAGCAGGCGCTGCGCAGGCCCGACATCGCCGACGCGGTGGACGCGCTGCAGGCATGGTTCGGTGCGGGCGCGGACATCGCGGCGGCCTGCATCGGCACGTTCGTGCTCGCGGAATCGGGGCTATTGCAGGGCCATGCCGCGACCACGACCTGGTGGCTGGCGCCGCTGTTCCGGCGCCGCTATCCGGGCGTCGTGCTCGACCAGCACCGCATGATCGTCGCCTCCGGACGGTTCCTCACCGCCGGCGCTGCGCTCAGCCACATCGACCTGGCGCTGGCGCTGGTGCGTCATGCCAGCCCGGAGCTCGCCGCGCTGACGGCCAGGTACCTCGTGGTGGACTCGCGGCCTTCGCAGTCGGCCTACGCGATTTCCGAGCACCTGGCGCATGCCGACCCACTGGTGCAGGCGTTCGAGCGCTGGGCCCGGGGGCGTCTGGCGCAGGGATTTTCGCTGGACGATGCGGCAGGCGCCCTCGCGACGAGCAAGCGCACGCTCGCTCGCCGCGTCGCTGAAGTGCTGGGCAAGACGCCGTTGTCGTACGTCCAGGATTTGCGCGTGGAAACGGCTGTCCACCTGCTCAAGACCACCGGGCACGACGTCGAACGCATCGCCGGCATGGTCGGCTACGCCGACGGCGTCACGCTGCGAACCTTGTTGCGGCGGCGGTTGGGCCGCGGCGTGCGCGAGATTCGCGCGAGCTAGGCCCCGCCAAGCCGGTCCGGTCCCGCATCCTCACGCCGCGGCTTCGGTGGCCGCCAGCTCGCGCCAGCCTTTGGCCTCGCGCGCGAACGCGGCGTGCGACCTGACCCGGAACTCGCCTTTGACCGCATCCCAGCCGTAGGTATCGAGGCGCACCTCGTCCCTGCCGATGTGGATCGCGTTGAACGAGTTGGCTTCCCCGCGTGCCCGCGTCGAAGTGGCGGTGCCGGCCTGGATCGTGAGAGCCGCGTAGCCGCCCAGCGCGTACCGCGCCGACGTGCTTCCGGCGTGGCCGAGGTGCATGTGGCCCGACAGCAGGATGTCGGCGCCGCATTCGGCAAACACCTTCATCGCCATGGCGGCGCGGCGGACCAGGTCGCCGCTGTCGCGATCTTCCGGCAGGTCGAAGGGATGGTGCGTGACCACCACCTTCGTCACGCGTTCGTCGAAATCGGCGAACCGCAATTGCAGCAGCGCGACCTGCTCCTGGTTGACGCGGCCGTCCTTGAACGTGAGCGAGCGGGCCGTATTGAGGCCGGCGACGGCGACTTCGTCGTCCGCGAAGAACGGCTCCAGGTCGCCTGTGATGTGCCGCTTGAAATTCTTCAGCGGGTTGACGAAGCGCTTGAACACGTTGTGCAGCGGCACGTCGTGGTTGCCCGGCACCACCAGTTGCGGCTGGGGCAGCGTCTGGAGGAACTGCGCCGCCTGCTCGAACTGCTGGCTGCGCGCGCGTTGGGTGAGATCGCCGGAAACCACCACCAGGTGCGGGCCGATCGCCTCCAGGCGCTGGCGCAGCGGCGCGAGCAGGCCGGCATCGACCCGGCCGAAATGCAGGTCGGAAAGGTGAACCAGGGTCCTCATTGCCTTTTCTCCTGGACAGCTTGGGCGGCTGCCGGCACGATGACGCGCAACGCGCCGGGGCGGGTGCGGTAATGCAGCGGCGATTCCATCACATGCACTTCCCCGTCCGTGGCGACCCGGACGCGCCGCTGCGGCGTGCGCACCACCAGCGAGCGTGCCGTCACCATGTCGAAATCGCGCGCCTGCCGCAGGCGGCCGGCGAGCGCGCGCAGCGCGAGGCGCAACAGCCCGAAGCGGCCGGTGCGCTGCGTCACGTACAGGCTGAGCCGAGCGCCGGAAATAGACGCGCGCTCGCCGATGTTGAAGCCTTCCATCCGGTACTCGTTGTTGCCGATGAACACGAAGCTGCTGCGCCGTTCGTAGGCTTGCCCGTCCAGGTCGATCTGCAAAGTGAGGACAGGATAGCGTCGCGCAGCGTGCACGCAGGCCGCCAGCAGCGCGCGCCATTTGCCGCGCCCCAGCCGATGGCGCTGGTGTTCGCGGTCCAGCACGATGTCCGGATACAGGCCGAGGCTCGAGTTGTTGATGAAGAGCCGGCCATTCACCTCGGCCGCGTCGACGGCGATCGCACGGCCGCGCGCGATCGCTGCCACGGCATCGTCCAGCTGCAGCGGGAGGCCCAGGTCCTTGGCGAAGTGATTGAGCGTTCCCATCGGCAGCACCCCCATCGCGATGCCGGTGCCGGCCAGGCCCGAGGCGACGGCGCTCACCGTGCCGTCGCCGCCGCCCGCCACGACGAGCGGAGCGCCGGCCTGCACGGCCGCGGCGGCGGCCTGCGTGATCTGTGCCCCGTCGCCGACCAGCACGGCGCGCGCCGGGACGCCGCTGGCCGCGAAGCGTTCTTCGATCTGGCGGGCCTGCTCCGGCGCATTGCCCTGGCCGGCGCCCGCGTTGAGGATGATGCTGGCCGGTGCTGATTCAGGCATGGCCGTTCGTCCCCAGGGCGTGCGTGCCACGCCCGTGCAGCGCTCCCAGCACAGTGAAGCACAGTGCCAGCCACGCCACGCCTTCCGCGACCGCCGCCAGCACGTCGCTGAGGTAGTGCACGCCGAGGTACACGCGCGAGAGCGCCGTCAGCGCGATCATGAGCACGGCCGTGATCGCACCCGCGGCGCGCCAGCGCAGGCGCGGACGGTGCGCCACCAGCAATGCCAGCGCGAAGCCCCACCACACCGTCGCGCCCGCCGTGTGGCCGCTCGGGAAGCTGTACGTGGGCAGCGTCAGCAATGGATCCACGAGCACGGGCCGGGCGCGCTGGAACGCGTGCTTCACCAACGCATTCAGCACCAGCCCGCCCGGCACGATCAGCGCCAGCGCTGCCAGCCATTGCATTTGCCGCCGCCAGGCCAGCCAGGCCGCCGCGATCGCCGCCATGGCGCAGACACCATACGTGCTGTGCAGAAGGGTGATCGCCAGCAGCAATTGGGTCACCACCCATTGCGTGTGCCGGTGGAACCAGGAGGTGATCGCGGCGTCGGCGCTCGTGAGCGGACCGTGCCGGGTCAGGTCGAACGCGAACAGGCCGAACGCGGCGACGGCGATGGCCAATAGGGCCAGGCCCGCCGGTGCGAAAAGCCGGGGAGCGGACGGGCAGGGGCACATGGGACTGCGAGCTTGGCATGCCGGGCCGGCCGCCGCTGTCGGCCAAGCGCTGAACATGGCCGAGCCTGCTCCTACAGGCCAATGTCCGAGATCACCCGCGCGTACCGTTGCTGGCTCCAGTACGCCGAGGCCCAGTCGATCATCACCACGATCCGATTGCGGAAGCCGATCAGGAAGTAGATGTGCGCGAACAGCCAGAACAGCCAGGCGGGGTAGCCGCTGAACTTGATGTGACGGCCCGCCGGCGTTGCGAGGTCCACCACGGCCGCGTTGCGGCCGATGGTCGCCAGGTTGCCGTAGTTGCGGTAGCGGAAAGGGCGCGTCGGCCGGTTCGCGAGGCGGCGCATGAGGTTGGCCGCCGCGGCTCGCCCCATCTGTTTGGCGGCGGGCGAGACGCCGGGTACGGGTTCCGGTTGGCGCCCGGGCGCGTAGCTGCGCGCGTCCGCGAGATCGCCGATCACGCTGATTTCGGGATGCGCCGGCAAGCTCAGGTCCGGCTCCACTTTCACGCGGCCGGCGCGATCGCAATGGGCGCCCGTCGCCTGCGCCAATTGCCGGCCCAGCGGCGAGGCCGCGACACCGGCGGCCCAGACGACGCAGCGGCTTTCGATGGTGTAATTTTCGTCGCCGCCCGAGGTGCGGCCGGCGGGCTGGACCTTCACGCTGGCGGCGTCGATCGCGATCACACGCGCATCGAGCCGCACCTCCACGCCCAATTTCTCCAGCTGCTCCTTCGCGCGCCGGCTCAGGTCTTCAGGCATCGTCTGCAACAGGCGTGAGCCGCCCTCGAGCAGCAGGATGCGCGCGCTGCTCGGGTCGATGTGGCGGAACTCGCCCGGCAGCGTCTGGCGCGCGATTTCAGCAAGCTGCCCCGCCATCTCCACGCCGGTCGGGCCGCCGCCGATCACCACGAACGTGAGCCACGCGCGCCGTCGATCCATATCGCTTTCCTTCTCCGCGGCCTCGAACGCCAGCAGGATGCGGCGGCGGATCTCGAACGCATCGTCCAGCGTCTTCAGGCCCGGCGCGTACGGCGCCCATTCGTCGTGACCGAAGTAGCTGTGCCCCGCACCCGCGCCGACGATGAGATGGTCGTACGGGAGCGCCGTGCCGTCTTCCAGCAGCACTTGCCGCCCTGCGGTGTCGATGCCGGTCACCTTGCCGAGCAGGGTGGTGAGATTGGCCTGCTTGCGAAACAGGTGGCGCACCGGCGCGGCGATCGCGGGCGCCGACAGCCCGGCTGTAGCGACCTGGTAGAGCAGCGGCTGGAACAGGTGATGATTGGTCTTGTCCACCAGCGTGATGCGCAGCGGCGCGTTCTTCAGCGCGCGGGCGGCTTCGAGCCCGCCGAAGCCGCAGCCGACGATCACGATGCGGGGTTTATGCTGAGTCGAGGCGGCCATCGGATGATTATGCGAGCGAGGCACAATCGGCGCTGCAAGGAGACTCACAGCCCATGTTCGAAACCGCGATCGCAGGCAGCCTGCCCAAGCCGGCCTGGCTGGCCGAAACCCACAAACTCTGGCCGCAATGGAAAGCGCAAGGCGATGAATTGCGCCAGGCCAAGGCAGACGCCACGCTGCTGTGGATCAAGGCCCAGGAGGACGCGGGGCTGGACATCGTGGGCGACGGCGAGCAGTCGCGCCAGCACTTCGTCCATGGCTTCCTCGAGCAGGTCGCAGGGATCGACTTCGAGCACAAGGTGAAGATGGGCATCCGCGACAACCGCTACGATGCGATGGTGCCGCAAGTCGTCGCGCCGCTTCGACTGAAGGGGCGCGTCCACGCCTTCGAGGCGCAGCTCGCCCGGGCCCACACGAAGCGCAAATTGAAATTCACCTTGCCGGGGCCGATGACCATCGTCGACACGGTCGCGGACCGTTTCTACGGCGACAAGG
>JAGRPN010000194.1 GCA_019449555.1 Ramlibacter sp. | reverse complement strand
CCACGGTGTTGCCGAACCAGGCGATGTTGCTCACGTTGACCAAGATCGTCGGAGCGCGCGCGGGATCGGTGAACTGCACCGCCAGCTCTTCGCCGAACAAGTCCTCGTAGCAGATGTTGGGCGCGAGGCGCTGGTGCTGCCACTCGAACGGCGGTTGCCCGAGCCTTCCGCGGTTGAAGTCACCCAGCGGGATGTTCATCATCTCGGTGAACCACTTGAACAGCGGCGGGATGAACTCGCCGAACGGCACCAGATGGTGCTTGTCGAAGCGGTACACCGGCGCGCCCGGCTTCACGCCGATGACGGAATTCGTATAGCCCTCGGCCATGCTGCCCAGGGGGATGCCGATCAGCGCCGCCTGCGCGCCCTGCGCGAAGCGCGCGACCAGCGCCTCGTAATAACCCTGGGGCAACTGCTGCGGCAGCACCGGGATCGCCGTCTCCGGCGCGACCACCAGGCTCGCCGTGCTTTGCTGCAACTCGCGGCCGTACCACTCCAGCGCCAGCGGGATGCCGGTGCCGCCCTGGAATTTCTCGTCCTGCGGGATATTGCCCTGGAGCAATGCCACTGAAAGCCGCGGCTGGCCGGGTGCGCTTTCCTGCGGCAAGGCCGCCATGTTGCACGCCGCCAATAGGCCGGCTGCACCGGCCAGCACCGCCCAGTAGCGCCAGGACCGCAACGTGCCTTGGCGCGCGAGCAGCGACAACGCGAAGGCGCCCAGCGCCGCGACGAACCCGATGCCATGCACGCCGATGTAAGGCGCGAGCGCCGACAGCGGACCCTCCACATGCGCGTATCCTCCGGCGCCCCACGGAAAACCCGTGAACCACGTCACGCGCAACAGTTCGGCCAACAGCCACAGCGCAGCGAACGCCAGAGCGCGCAAGAAGCCGCTCGTGCCGTTCAGCCATGCAAAAACTGCGCAGGCCGCGGCGTAATAGCTCGCGAGGAACACGGCGAGTCCAAGCACCGCGATCACCGCCAGCGCTGACGGCAGTCCACCATACACATGCATGGAGATGAACAGCCACCAGAACGTGGCGGTGAGCCAGGCGGTGGCGAAGGTCCAGCCCAACAGGCCCGCGCGGCGCCAGGACACGGGCTGCTGCACGAGCCACGCCAGCACGGCGAGCGAGGCGAGCTGGAGCCACCACAGCGGCTGCCCGCTGCCCGGCGCCGCGATGGCGGCGGCCTGCCCCAGCCCGGCCGCCAGGGCGATCGCGAACGGCGCGGCTCGACTAGGGCCTGTTAACACTGTTTTTGCCAGTGCGAACGCGGTTAGAACCGCGCCAATCTAGGCGCGCGACGACGCCAAGGCCGGCCGCCTTGGCTAGAAGCGTAACAACGAGTGGCGCGGTTATAACCACGTTCCCTCCGGGTTGCGACCAAAAGGGGCCATCCGCGTTGTTACGAACCCCGGCTGGGGGTCGACCCCAGGCCGGGTTTCGCGCCTACCGGCTGACCCCTTTTGATCGCAACGCATCTGGCAAAAACAGTGTTAACAGGCCCTAGCCCGTGCCGTCGTCATCTTGCGCCGGCGAGACCTTGAACCAGCGCACGGCGCCGCCCTTGGTGTGCAGGACCACGAAGTTCAGCCCGGCCAGCGTGAAGTGCTCGCCGCGCCGCGGCACGTGGCCCATCTCGTGCGCGATCAGGCCGCCGATCGTGTCGAACTCCTGGTCCTCGTCGGTGGGCGCCAGCTTGACCCCGAACGCTTCGCCGACGCGGTCGATGGCGGTGTCGCCGCTCACGCGATAGGTGCGGTCGGCCAGCCCGAAGATGTCGCCCTCGTTGTCGTCGATGTCGAATTCGTCCTCGATCTCGCCGACGATCTGCTCCAGCACGTCCTCGATGGTGATGAGGCCGGCGGTGCGGCCGAACTCGTCGATCACGATCGCCAGGTGGTTGCGGTTGCCGCGGAATTCGCGCAGCAGGTCGTTCAGCCCCTTCGTTTCGGGCACGAACACGGCCGGCCGCAGCAAGGCACGGATGTTGAGCTCGGGCGCGCGCTGCAGCTTCAGCAGGTCCTTGGCCAGCAATATGCCGATGATGTTCTCGCGGTCACCCTCGTACACCGGAAAGCGCGAGTGCGCGGTATCGATCACCACGCCCAGGATCTCGTCGTGGGGCGAGTCGATGTCGAGCAGGTCCATGCGCGGCGCGGCCACCATCACGTCGCCCGCGCTCATCTCGGCCATCCGGATCACGCCTTCGAGCATCACCCGCGATTCGGCGCCAATGATGTCGTTGTCTTCGGCGTCGGCCAGAGTCTCGATCAGTTCGGCCTTGGAATCGGGGCCGGGGTGGATGAACTCGGCGATCTTCTGCAGGAAAGTGCGCTTGTCTTCCCTCTCGGCGGAAGCACGCGCAGGGTGCGGGTCGGACACAGCCTTGGATTGCAGGACGTGCGGTGGTTGGGGGACCAATAGGATAGCGGAAAAGAATTCTCCGCCTCGCGAGTGGCGCGGCGGCCGGCACAGCCGCCGCTGCAGCTCAGCCGGACGTCTTGCGGCGGGCGTCGCGCACGCCCTGGCGCACTTCCTGCACACCCATGAGGAAGTCCCAGAAATTCTTGGCCTGCACCTTGAGGCGGTAATCGGTCTTGGCCACCTGTTCGTCGATCAGTTCGTTCACCCGGCTGTCCAGCGTGGCCGGCGGCAGGCGCAGGTGCGCATCGGTTTCGCTGCCGGCGCGCTCCAGCGTGGCGCCGGCGTTGCGGGCGATCTTGATCATCGCGGTGTTTTCACTCAACGCATGGATGAACAGCAACTCGACGCCCTCGTTGCGCGCATGCATGACGGCGCGGTCGAACAATCGGGCGCCGTAGCCGCGGGCGCGGGCCTTCTTCAGCACCGAGACGCCGAATTCCGCGCATGACCTCATGGCCGGGTCGTGCGAGAAGGCCAGGTGCGCCATCGCAATCAGCTCCAGCTTGCGGTTGTAGATGCCGAAGATCTCGTCGCGTTCGAAGTCGAGGCTGGCGACATAGCGCTTGATCTGCTCGTCGGTTGCGCCGTAGCCGAACCGCAGGTAGCGGTCATGCTCGTCCAGCGCCAGCAGGTGGGCGGCGATGCGCGCGCGGTGGCCCGGGCCGAGGGACCGGATGGGAACGGTGACCGGCGCTTTGGAGGCTTCGGGGTTTTCGGTCATGTCTTCAATTTAAGGGTTTTCACCGACGAACCCAAGCTGATCTGTGGTCTTACTGCTACGGTAAGGTAGATTCACCTAATTCGCGTAAGAACTATGAGTTTCGTGGCCGCTGCTTGATTCTGCGCTACGTCTGCGGTAGCACGTTCAGTCATTCAGGTTACAGCGGAACGGCCGTCGTGGCCTTCACGTGGTCGAGCACAAAGCTCGTCTTGCAGTCCAGCACGCTCGGGTGCTTGAGCAGCGTGTCCATGATGAAGCGGCTGTAGTGCGCCATGTCCCGCACCACGATCCTCAACAGGTAGTCCATGTCGCCCGTCATCGCCGAGCATTCCACCACCTCCGGCCAAGTCTGGACACTGGCGCGGAACAGGTCCATCGGGTTGCGTTTATGGCTCTCGGTGAGCTTTTCCAGCCGCACGTTGAGGTAGGCGGTGAGGCCCATGCCCACAGCCTCGGATCGCACCAGCGCCACATAGCGATCGATCACGCGCGTGTCTTCGAGCCGCTTCACGCGCCGCAGCACGGCACTGGCCGACAGGCCGACCTGCTCGCCGATCGTTTCGTAAGTCTCCCGGCCGTTCTGCTGCAGGCGGCGCAAAATCGCCTTGTCGAGCTTGTCGAGTGAGGAAAGCTGATCCATTGCGCACGATTATTGCGCAACCAAGCGGCACAACGCCGTTAGATGCGTGAAAACTGACGCCTACGCCGCTTAGAGTTGACCCTCCTCAACCCGCGAGACATTGCCATGAACAAAGCCTTGCCCGAATCAGCCAGCCAGCAGGCGTCCGCCTGGGACAACCCGATGGGGACCGACGGCTTCGAATTCATCGAGTACGCGGCGCCGGACCCGAAGGCGATGGGACAGCTGTTCGAGCGCATGGGGTTCCGGCCGATCGCGAAACACCGGCACAAGGACGTGCTGCTGTATCGCCAGGGCGGCATCAACTTCATCCTGAATGCGGAGCCCGACTCCCTTGCGCAGCGCTTCGCGCGCCAGCACGGGCCCAGCATCTGCGCCATCGCCTTTCGCGTGCAGGATGCGAAGCAAGCGTACGAGCGGGCGATTCGGCTCGGTGCGTGGGGCTACGCCGGGGTGGCCGGCCCCGGCGAGCTGAACATCCCCGCGATCAAGGGCATCGGCGACAGCCTGATCTACCTGGTGGACCGCTGGCGCGGCAAGAACGGTGCGAGGGAAGGCGACATCGGCAACATCGGCTTCTACGACGTCGACTTCGAAGCGCTGCCCGGCGTGGACGCGCACGAGGCGCTCGACCCGCCCGGCTATGGCCTCACCTACATCGACCACCTCACGCACAACGTGCACCGAGGGCGCATGGACGAATGGGCGGAGTTCTACGAGCACCTGTTCAACTTCCGCGAGATCCGCTATTTCGACATCGAGGGCCAGGTGACCGGCGTCAAGAGCAAGGCGATGACGAGTCCGTGCGGCAAGATCCGCATCCCGATCAACGAGGAAGGCAACGAGAAGGCCGGGCAGATCCAGGAGTACCTGGAGCTGTACCACGGCGAGGGCATCCAGCACATCGCGCTGGGATCGACGAATCTCTTCCACACCGTGGACAAGTTGCGAGCCGCGGGCGTGAAGCTGCTGGACACGATCGACATTTACTACGAGCTGATCGACAAGCGCATCCCGGGCCATGGCGAGGACGTCGCCGAATTGAAGAAACGCAAGATCCTGGTCGACGGCAAGAAAGGCGCGCTGCTGCTTCAGATCTTCAGCGAAAACCAGTTGGGCCCGATCTTCTTCGAGTTCATCCAGCGCAAGGGCGACGAAGGTTTCGGCGAGGGCAACTTCAAGGCCTTGTTCGAAAGTATCGAACTGGACCAGATGCGGCGCGGCGTGCTGCCGCCGAAGAACACGAGCCGATAGCGCCCACTCCTGGCATACTGCCGCGTACGCGAAGTTGCGCGGACCATCAACCTCGAGGAGAACCCCATGGGCTTGTTCATGCAGGAACACGATATCTATATCGGCAGCATGCTTGATGAATTGAACCTGCGCTTCGCGCCGTCGCAGGGCAAGGGAGCGCCGCCCGGAGGCATCCAGGAAATGGTGGCACTGCAAAAGGAATTCAACCTTTTCAAGAAAGGCCGGCCTTTCAGGACATCCCTCTCAGCGCTCAATCTTTCCTCCCGCAACAACGAGGTCAAGAACCGCTGGTACGCGCTGGTGGGCAACCTGAGTCGCCACGCGTCCAACTGGCGCGGGCTCGACGGTGACTCCGCGATCGTCGACGCCATCATGAAGAATCTGGCTTCCAAGAAGCCATTGCCGGTTTACTTCGCCTCGCACGACATGAGCGGTGCGAAGGAAAACGCGGAAGTGAAGATCACTGCCAAGGGCCGCCCCATCCACTATCTGGACAAGGACTATCTTGTGATCTCCCTGCCGATGCAGTCCGTGCAGGCGGCCAAGGCGGCGCTGAAAGCCAAGGGGGCGGCCAGGAAGAAGGCCGCCAAGAAGGCCGGCAAGTCCAAGAAGTAGCGTTGGCGGCGACTGCGTTGCCTTCCGCCGCCACCGGCAGCTTCGCGCCGGTACTGGCCGGGGTGCGGGACTACTACACGAGCAAGGTGGCACGGCACGGGCCGACCGCCTTGGGCGTGGACTGGCCCTGCAGCGTCACCCAGGAGTTGCGCTTTACCCAGTTGCTGGAGCTGTGCGACTTCAGTGCACCTTTCACGCTCAATGACTTGGGATGCGGGTATGGGGCGCTGCTTGCGTATCTCGCGAGCCACCACCGGGGCAAGAAGGTGGATTACCTCGGCATGGACGTTTCGGAGCTGATGATCCGTCATGCTCGCCGGCGTTGGCGCCGACGCGCCGGCACGGCGCTCGTGGTGACCGACCGTTGCCCGCGGTCGGCCGATTACTCCGTGGCCAGCGGCATCTTCAACGTCAAGCTCAACCAGCCGCTGGGAGCGTGGGAATCACTGGTCGCCCGCACATTGCAGGATCTTCGTCGGCACAGCCGGCGCGGCTTCGCGGTCAACTTCTTGTCGCCCGCCGGTGAAGGCGTCCCGCACATCCCGGAGCTCTACCGCGCCCCGATCGGGCGGTGGTTGCGCTATTGCGAGAGCGAGCTGGGTTGCAGCGTCAGGGTGCTGGACGATTATGGGCTGCAGGAGTACACGCTGCTCTCACGGCCCACGTCACGGGTTCGCCAATTGCGCTGACCCGGACAACGCCTCACGCCAATCGCGCTCGAGAAAACGCGCGCCGGTCAACTCGATCAGTTGGCGGGCGGCGCCCAACATGGCAGGGGCCGACAGGCCCGGTTGCTCCAGTTGCGGAGAGCGGACCAGCACCGCACCCGCGGCGATCAGCCCCCGGCATTCGGCAATGCGGTTGGTGCGGCGACGCGACAGCTCAATGGTGTCGCGGGCCACCTGCAATGCCTCGGCAAACTCAGCCAGATGCAAGTGGCACTCGCACAAGCTGGCCAGGGCCTCGGCCTCGAAGTCGACCGCCGCCCGGGTTTCGCGCACCAACGCCAGGGCGCCCAGGCAATTCTGCTTCGCCCGGGTCCACTCGCCCAGCGTTTGTTCGGCAAGGCCCTGACACGCCATCGCTATGACCCGCGAATAGGGGCTGGGGTGTTTCTGGGCGATCAGCGCCACCTCGGTGGCGTGGCGCCCCAGGAGACTCGGGTCCTGCATGGCCCAGGCGAGGTCGACGTTCACGTAATGCGCGATCTGCCCGATCACCGGATCGCTCCAGGCATCCTGTTCGGCCCGCATGCGATCCAGGCAAGCGCGCGCTTCGTCGAAGCGGCCCAACCGGCCGAGCAGGCGGATGCGGATGCTCAACGCCCAGTGCTCCACGCTGAAACCAATGAACTCGCGGTCGAAGCTGCCGATGCGCTCCAGCCCCTGCGATGCGATGGTGTTGGCGGCCAGGCCTTCGGCGAGCGAGCCGCTCCAGAGATACGCCTGGCTCAGCGCCAGATTCAAGGTCGCGGGCCGCCCCTCGTCCCCGGCGGGCATCTTCATCGCCAGCGCCCGCTGGAGGCTTTCCACATAGGCGTCGGCAGGGCCGCCGCTGGCTTGCAACATCCGCCCCTGCGCGAAGAGCAACAACTGAGGAAGCCGCTCGTCAGCTTCGCTGGCGAGATCCTGGGCTTCCGCGATCAAGTCGTTCACTTCCTCGATGCCGAGGCCCTCTCGCCAGCCGAGGTAGACGATGCGCCCGCCCGCCAGCGCCCTCAGCCGGTCCACCTCGGCCGAGCGCTGCTGCCCCTCGAGCAAGGCCCGCGTCTTTTGCCAATGCCTGATTGCCAGCGCCGGGTTGGTGGACCCAACCCATTTCGCGGCGCGGCTCGCGTACAACGCCGCTTCGACGTGCCGCCCCGCGGCCTCGTAGTGATAGGCGATCAGGCCGGAATTCTCGTCAAGCTGCTCGCGGTAGTAAGACTCCATGGCCAGTGCCACGCTGGAATGGACCTGGCTTCGCCGCACCTTGAGCTGCGTGTTGTAAGCGACCTCCTGGATCAACGGATGCCGAAAAGCAAAGCGGCGGCCACCGTCCGAAGGCTGCGGCAAGATGAGCCCGGCGTCGCATAGGCCGTCCAGGCCCCGCTGGATCTCGCGCGCCAACGGGCTGGCGACGTGCTCGAGCACCGCCAGGGGAATGTCCTTGCCGATGATGGCGCACATCTGCAGCAGCGTCTTCTCGGGCTCGCCCAGCCGGTCCAGCCGCGCGCCCACCACGGCCTGTACGGTTGCCGGCAATGCTTGCTCCAGCGCCTCCAGGCCGCCTGCCGGCAGCCCGGCGCCCACTCCTCCCAGCAGCTTGCTTTCCGCCAGCGTCCGGACCAGTTCTTCGGCAAAGAACGGGTTGCCCCCGGCGCGGCGCGATACAAGGCGGCACACAGCGGGCAAATCCGTGAGGGGAGCGACCAGTTCCGCCACGAGGGCATCCATCTCGGTGGCGGGCAACTCGCCCAGTTCGAGCTGATCGAAATGGGGCACGTGCAGCCATGGGCATCGATAGGTCGGCCGGTAATTGAGCAGCAGCAGCATGCGGGTCCCGGCCAGCGCATCCACCAGGACCGAAATGAACTCCTCGCTGCCCTCGTCGAGCCAATGCAGGTCCTCGATGATCAGGATGACGTGCGTGCTCGCGATCTGCTGAACCATGCTGCGCACGATATCGAGCAGCCGCGCGCGGCGGACTTGCGGATTGCGCGGTGCCGCCCGCGCGTCGTCGCTTGTCAGTCCCAGAAAGTCGTGCACGAGCGCGGCGTCGGCTTCGTCCGCAAGGCCGGCGCCCGCCAGCCGGCTGCTGACGATCAGCCGCGCCTCGGCCGCGACCGCGTCCCGCGGCAGCCCGAAGAAGAACACACGCAACAGTTCCAGCGCCGGCTGCAAAGGAGTCGCGTGCCCATAAAGTTGGGCGTGGATTTCAAACACCGGCATGCCTTCCCGGCGGCAGCGCTGGGCGAATTCGAAACAAAGCCGACTCTTGCCGCTGCCGGGTCCGCCGGTGATCCCGGCGACTTTTCCGCGGCCCTGTTCAGCTTGCGCCCGCAATTCCTGCAAGGCAGCCAGTTCGCGTTCGCGCCCGCGCAGGGTCGTGAGCTTTGCCTGCCGGAATTGCTGGTCTCCCGCTTCCCTGTTCAGCCCGGTCAGCAAGAAAATCTCTACCTGGCCCGGTATGCCCTTGAGCGCATGGAGCCCCAGGGATCGCGCTTCGCCGCTGGCGCGGACTTGCGAATAACAGTCGGCGGTCAAGGCGATCTGGCCCGGTGGCGCCACGGCAACGACGCGGCTCGCCAGGTGAATGGTCAGGCCGTGGGCGCCGCCACCCTTGGTGCTGTCGGCGGCGTACGGGTCGGACGCCACCATCCCCGAATGCAGCCCGACCCGGATCCTGAAGCCCTGCGCATTGCCCGAAAACAGCGCTTGCATCTCCCATGCGGCTTCGCAGGCGAGTGTGGCATGTCCCTCCAGCGCCTGGGGCAACCCAAACAGCCCCATCACGCCGTCGCCCAAGGTCCTGATCACCGTGCCGCCGAAGCGTTCGACCGCGCTGCACATGGTCATCACCGCAGGCCGCAGGCGCTGCATCGCCTGTTCGGGGTCGAGCAGCGCGATCTGTTCGGTGGAGCTGACGATATCGGCAAAAAGCACTGTCGCCTGCTTGAGCTCGCCCCACCCGGATCCTGCAGGCGCGGCCACGGCCGGTGCCCTCAGGCCGGCTGCGTCGGGGACCGGGAATTTGAGAGGCGCGCCACACCCACCGCAAAACTTCGCCGTGGCGTTGCAACTGAAACCGCAGCGGTCGCAAAGAAAAATCAGTGCGCCGCCGCAATTCCCGCAAAAACGATTGTTTTCAGGATTTGCCGTGTGACAGACCGGGCATTCCATTCTTCAATAGTACGCGAACCCGTTCTCAGGCCAACACCTTCACCGTCTTCCAGCCCGCCTTCACGGCGGCATGCGCTGCCGAGCGGTTTCCATGTAGCGCGGCTGCAACGTCCATGGTGGCGTGCGCGGCGTCCAGGAAAGTCGCGCGCGCGCGCAACCGGTCGAAGGCCTTGAACCACACGGCGGCGAGCTTCTCCCAGGACTTGCCGCCGAGCACCGTTGCCGTTACGTAGAAAGCATGATTGGCGATGCCCGACGCCCTGTGCGCATCGTCGGTCGGGCTAAAGCGCGTGAAGCTCTTGATCTGGTCGTCCTCGGGCCACGTCAGCCTGGCATTCCCGGGATCTTTCAAGGAGCGCACCGCCTTGCCCGTGTGCGGCGCCAGGATATCTTCGCCGAGCAGCCAGTCGGCCTCGCGCACCGTCTGGCCGGCATGCCATTGCTTGATCATGCTGGCGAACACGTCGGAGAACGATTCGTTCAAGGCCCCCGCCTCGCCTTTCAACTCCGGCATCCGCCCGGGCATCTGCACGACGCCGAGTCCACCCTTCACCAGGTGCTGCGTGATGCCATGCGAGAACTCGTGCGCGATGATGCCCAGCGACTTCGCCAGCCCGGTCACATGCCGGCCGTCGCCGTCGCCCACGATCATCTGCTTGCCCGTCCACATCGCATTGGCGAAGCGATTGCCGTAATGCACGGATGCGTCGACGCGCAGCCCATGGCCATCCATCGAATCGCGACCCAACACGGTCTTGTAGAACTGCAGCGCGATGCCGACGTTCTCGTACGTCTGGTCGGCGTGCACGTCGCGCGTGGGGGGATCGTCCTCGTCGCGCAGCAACTTGCCCGGCAGCAATATGTTGCCCTGTGCATCGAACACCTGCCGGTGCAGCGGTTGCCGGCCTACCGCGGCGGCAGGCCGCTGCTTGCTCAGGGCGGCACGCTGGCCGCGCAGCCTGGCCGCGTGGTCGATCTGCGCGTGCAGCAACTCGCGCTCGGAGCCCGTAGACTGGTCGGCCAGGTGCTGGATCAGATTCCTGGGCAATGCGCAGCAGACACAGCAGTAGCCGTCGATCATTCCGGTTCTCCTCGTCGCACCGGCACGGGCCGGACGGCCGGCATGCTACCAGCGCGCGGGCAGTTTTTTCAACAAGGTGATGCGCTTGACGCCCAGTTCGATGTAGCCGCCCTTTTCCAGGTCCTTGAGCAGGCGGCTGACCATTTCACGCGACGCGCCGACGCGATTGGCGATGCTCTGGTGCGTGATTTGCGTGAGCGTTACGGGGGCGTCCGGCTTGGCCGCGCCGCGCTGGCCTTCCAGGGTGACGATGACACGCCCGTAGACGTCCAGGAGGGCCATGTTGCGCGCGCTCTCGGTCGCGGCGCGGGCGCGGCGGATCACTTGCGAAACCAGCTCAAGCGCGAATTCGGGCTCCTCCGCGAGATGTTCGCGCAGCGCCGTGCGCCCGACGATGGAGCAGACGCTCGGCTCCAGCGTCATGACCGAGGCGGAGCGCGGGCCGCCGTCCAGCCACATCTCGGCGAAATAATCGCCCTGCTCGACCACGTTGAAGACGATCTCGCGGCCTTCGGTGTCGGTGGAATAGACCTTGACGCGCCCTTGCAGCAGCACGAACAGCGAATCGCCCGCTTCGCCCTCGTTGATGATGACGGTGTTCTTGCGATAGCTGCGCACGGCGCCCCGCAGCGCCAGCGGCTGCAACGTCGGGCTCAATGAGGCGATCAACTTCTCATGCTCAGCTGAAAGGCCAGGCGGGTTCATGGCGTGCTCCCCAATCCGGTCGCACTCTAGCATGAGCGGCCGGCGCACCCCTGCCCCAGATCAATGCATTGCCTGGTCCTGCAAGGCGCGCGCGAGGGGAGGCAGTACGGCGACCCGGTTCACGAGCTGGCGCACCCCGCTGGAACGGGTCTTGGCGCACAGGCTGCGCACGTGGCTACGCACCGTGGAAACAGCCACCTTCATCTGCAAGGCGATCTGCGGGGCCGAGAAGCCCTGGCAGAGAATGCCGAGCACCTGTTCCTCGGTGGGCGTGAGCGCATGGCTGCGCGCGAAGAAGCACAACATCAATTCCTCGCAAACGCAGGCGCGAGCCAGCAACAGCGCCACATGCGGCGCTTGCCCGGGCTGCTCGGCCTTCAGCGGAAGCACCGCCACGCTGACCGCGAGCCCGCTCCCGTCCGTGAGGCTGATCAGGCTGCGCTTGCCCTGGGCGCCCCGGACGAGTGCGGCCTGCAGGATCTTGCCGCCCTCGGGCGTGCACGCACACAGCATCCGGCAACGCGCTTCCAGCACGCGCTTGCGGCCCAGTTCGTGGTGGCCTGCCTGGTTGGCGTGCAGCAGCCGCCCTCGCGCGTCGGTGATCAGCACGCCGTGGGCCAGTTCATCCATGACCAACGACAAGGCCGAAGCCGGCGCGCCCAGCGCCTCGGGCAAGGGCATGTCGTGCCTGATTTCGCTGTCCGCAAATACTTCCATGTCTTCCCCCGACCTTCTGTGTGTCGCATAGCATAGGAACGGGCACGCGCCGGCAAGGAGTCAATATGGCGGACGGTTCCTGTGAGAAATTCACCAGCCCGGCCGCCACCGCCGGAGGACTCAGGCGCCGGTGATCCTGGCCAGCGAATCGGCCATGACCTCGGGCCGGAAACCGAGATCCACATGCGCGGCGCCGCGCACCAGGCGGTTGTCGGCGCCAGGCAGCGCGCCGGTTGACGCGGGGAAAGCGATGTTGTCGCAGTTGGAATACCAGCAGGTGAACTTCGCGTACCGCTCGGGATCGGCTGGCCGTTCGAGCTGCCGCAGCCATTCGCTTCGCTGGCGCATCTGGCGGCCGTTGCTTACCTGGCTGAAGCGCGCGATCCAGGTGCCGTGGTGCGGCGAGCCGATGGTGATGACGTGGTGAACGCGGTCCGCGGCGGACATCGCCCGCAGCCAGGCACGCGCAGCCAGTCCTCCCATGCTGTGGCACACGAGCACGGGCGGCAGGCCGGTGGCCTGCGTGATGCGTTGCACCGCATCCTCCACGATGGGAACGTACCGGTCGATCGCGCCGAACACCGGCTCGAGGTTGACGGCGATGAACGGGTGCCCGCGGGCGCGCAGCTCTTTGAGCCAGGGCGTCCAGAAGCCCCGGTTGCAGACGAATCCATGAATGAAGACCGCGCCGCGCCGCGCCGGCCGGGAAGGCGCGGCCTCGAGCTGGTCGGGTACCTCGTTCCAGCGGAAGGGCTGCCGCCAGCAGAACACGAGCGGCGCCGTGATCGTCTCCTCCAGCCAGGCGCGCGCGAGCTCGCGCCAGCCGGGACGGGGCGCCGGGTCCGCACGGCTGACGAATCGCAGCAACACGAATTCCACGGCCAGGAAGGCGGAGTAAGCCATCGTGATCGCGATAAAGCCGGCGATCGCCACGAACGGCGACTCGCGCCAGTGCAACGCCAGCCAGGCGATAGCGCCGCCCACCAGCAGGCAAGTGGTGGCTTGCTGCAGGCGGGCCAACGTGGAGCGCTTAGGCATCACGGGCGGACCTGGTCTTTGCCGCCCGCCACGATCGGTGTGGCGCCGGACACGCCACGCAACGCCGGCAAGCTTCTTCTTTTCATCACGCAACTATCGCACGGGATGCGAAGCGAGTGCCAGGGCGCCGCGCCTGGATAGACTCCGGATTGGATGGAAGCCGCAAGAAAAATCCGCAGCGCAGTCGCCGAGGTGGTGCTGCTGAGGCAGGCCATGGAAGCCAACACAGCTCTGCGCGACGCGGTGGGAGAGGTCAAGCGAGTGCAGTCCCGGCGCTTCGCGGGGACATATGCGGACCTGCTGGTCGGAGGTCCTTTCGCTGCGCCGGCGCAGTTCTTCCTGGTGGAGCTCTATAGCGACAAGGACTATGCCGAGCGTGACGCGCAGTTCGCGCGCATCGCGGGCGCGATCGAGAAGTTGCTGCCCGATCATGTCGCCGGCACTGCGGTCGCCCTCTCGCAATTGCATGCCCTGACGGAAGAACTGGACCAAGCAATGGCGCTGGCCTGGCTGTCACAGAGCGACGAGCTGACGCCGGCGCAACGCTACGTGGCTGCGTGGCGCGAGGTGGGCCGCCGCGCCGATCGCGAGGGGCAATTGCAAGCCGTGCTGGCGATCGGCCGCGAGATGGCCAAACTGACGCGCAAGACCGGCCTGCGCACGATGCTCAGGATGATGCGCGCGCCGTCGTCGGCGGCAGGCTTGGCGGCGCTGCAGCGTTTTCTGGAAAACGGCTTCGATACTTTCGCGGCCATGGCACGGCGTACCGGTGAGATCGAGGCCTTTCTCGATACGATCGAAGCGCGCGAAT
>JAGRPN010000193.1 GCA_019449555.1 Ramlibacter sp. | reverse complement strand
TCATCCTCGGGCGCACCGACGACGTCATCAACGTGGCCGGCCACCGGCTGGGCACCCGGGAAATCGAGGAAAGCATCTCGAGCCATCCGAACGTGGCCGAGGTGGCGGTCGTCGGCGTCGCCGACCAGCTCAAGGGCCAGGTGGCGGTCGCATTCGTCGTCGCGCGGGACGCATCGGGCCTCGCCGACGCGGCGGCGCGGCTCAAGCTCGAAGGCGCCATCATGAAGGTCGTAGATGACCAGCTCGGTGCGGTGGCGCGGCCTGGACGGGTCCACTTCGTCACCGTGCTGCCGAAGACGCGCAGCGGCAAGCTGCTGCGCCGCGCGATCCAGGCCGTGTGCGAGGGCCGCGATCCCGGCGACCTGACCACGATCGAAGACCCCACTGCCTTGCAGCAGATTCGCGATCTCATGGCCTGAAGACAGGCCACCCGTACGCGCAGGACGCGAACGGTACGGGTGTTCGGCCGCACGCGCGCGAGCGTCGGCAATCGGTGGCACAATTTGGGCCGCAACCAGGGCCCTTCCAGCCACAGTCGCATCCGCCATCCGGTCCAGCCGTGTCGCGGAAGGTTTTTCTTGACCAGCTAATGTCTCCTGCAGGGAGGCGGAAAGTCAGCGCCAATGAGCCAGAGCAGCTCCGTCTACACGGCCTACCAGGGCAATTCCCATCTCTTCGGCGGCAACGCACCGTACGTCGAGGAGATGTATGAAAACTACCTCGCCAATCCGGGCGGCGTGCCCGAAACGTGGCGCGAATATTTCGACGCGCTCCAGCACGTGCCGGCGGCCGACGGCAGCAACGCCAAGGACGTGCCGCATCTGCCGGTCGTCAATGCGTTCGCCGAGCGCGCCAAGCAGGGCGGCATCAAGATCGTGCCGACCGGCGAAGCCGAGATGGGGCGCAAGCGCACCGCCGTCCAGCAGCTCATCGCCGCGTACCGCAACGTGGGTTGCCGCTGGGCCGATCTCGATCCGCTCAAGCGCGCCGAGCGCGAGAAGATTCCGGAACTGGACCCCGCGTTCTACGGGTTCAGCGACGCCGACCAGGAAGTGGTGTTCAACATCAGCAACACCTTCTTCGGCAAGGAAACCATGTCGCTGCGCGAGCTCATCAACGCGCTGCGCGAAACGTACTGCGGCTCCATCGGCGCCGAGTACATGTACATCACCGACCAGTACAAGAAGCGCTGGTGGCAACAGAAGCTCGAATCGATCCGCAGCAAGCCGAATTTATCGGTCGAGCAGAAAAAGCACATCCTCGAGCGGGTCACCGCGGCTGAAGGCCTGGAGCGGTTCCTGCACACCAAGTACGTCGGGCAGAAGCGCTTCTCCCTCGAGGGCGGCGAAAGCTTCATTGCATCGATGGACGAGCTCATCCAGGGTGCCGGCGAGAAGGGCGTGCAGGAGATCGTGATCGGCATGGCCCACCGGGGGCGGCTGAACGTGCTGGTGAATTCGCTTGGCAAGATGCCGGCCGACCTGTTCGCGGAGTTCGACCACACCGCCCGGGAAGAACTGCCCTCCGGCGACGTGAAATACCACCAGGGCTTCAGTTCGGACGTGACGACGCGCGGCGGCCCGGTGCACCTCAGCCTCGCTTTCAACCCGTCGCACCTCGAAATTGTCAATCCGGTGGTGGAAGGCTCGGTGCGCGCGCGGATGGATCGCCGCGGCGACCGCCAGGGCAAGCAGGTGCTGCCGGTGCAGGTGCACGGCGACGCGGCGTTCGCGGGCCAGGGCGTGGTGATGGAGACGCTTGCGCTGGCCGAGACACGGGGCTATTTCACCGGCGGCACGGTGCACATCGTCATCAACAACCAGATCGGGTTCACGACCAGCGACCCGCGCGATAGCCGCTCGACCCTTTACTGCACCGACGTCGTGAAGATGATCGAGGCGCCGGTGCTGCACGTGAATGGCGACGACCCGGAAGCCGTCGTGCTGGCGACGCAGCTCGCGCTCGAATACCGCATGGAATTCGCCAAGGACGTGGTGCTGGACATCGTCTGCTTCCGCAAGCTCGGCCACAACGAGCAGGACACGCCTTCGATGACGCAGCCGCTGATGTACAAGAAGATCGCGGCGCATCCGGGCACCCGCAAGCTGTACGCGGACAAGCTCGCCGCCCAGGGGCTGGGCGACACGCTGGGCGACGACATGGTCAAGGCCTACCGTGCGGCGATGGATGCGGGCAAGCACACGAGCGATCCGGTGCTGACCAATTTCAAGAGCAAGTACGCGGTGGACTGGACCCCGTTCCTGGGCAAGAAGTGGACGGACAGCGCCGACACCGCCGTGCCGCTCGCGGAGTGGAAGCGCATCGCGGAGAGGATCACGACCCTCCCGCCCGATTTCACGCCGCACCCGCTCGTGAAGAAAGTGCTGGACGACCGCGCCGCGATGGGCCGCGGCGAAGCCAACGTCGACTGGGGCATGGGCGAGCACATGGCGTTCGCGTCGCTGGTGGCCAGCGGCTATGCCGTGCGGCTGTCGGGCGAAGACAGCGCCCGCGGCACGTTCAGCCACCGCCACGCGGTGCTGCACGACCAGAAGCGCGAGAAATGGGACATCGGCACCTACACGCCGCTCGAAAACGTCGCGGAGAACCAGTCGCCGTTCGTCGTGATCGACTCGATCCTGTCCGAGGAAGCCGTGCTCGGCTTCGAATACGGCTACGCCTCGAACGATCCCAACACGCTCGTCGTTTGGGAGGCGCAGTTCGGCGACTTCGCCAACGGCGCGCAGGTGGTGATCGACCAGTTCATCGCCTCCGGCGAGGTGAAGTGGGGCCGCGTCAACGGCATCACGCTGATGCTGCCGCACGGCTACGAAGGCCAGGGACCAGAGCACAGTTCGGCGCGGATGGAGCGCTTCATGCAACTTTCGGCCGACACCAACATGCAGGTGGTGCAGCCCACCACGGCCAGCCAGATCTTCCACGTACTGCGCCGCCAGATGATCCGGGGACTGCGCAAGCCGCTGGTGATCATGACGCCCAAGTCGCTGTTGCGTAACCGGGACGCCACCTCGCCGCTCGCGGAGTTCACCCGGGGCGGCTTCCAGACCGTGATTCCCGAGAACAAGGAGATCAAGGCCGAGAAGGTCAAGCGCATCATCGTGTGCTCGGGCAAGGTCTACTACGACCTGGCCAAGCGGCGCGAGGAGCGCGGCGCGGACGACACGGCGATCCTGAGGGTCGAGCAGCTCTATCCGTTCCCGCACAAGGTGTTCGCCGCCGAACTGAAGAAATACCCCGCCGCCACCGACATCGTCTGGTGCCAGGACGAGCCGCAGAACCAGGGCGCGTGGTTCTTCGTGCAGCACTACATCCACGAGAACATGGCCGAAGGGCAGAAGCTCGGCTACTCGGGGCGGGCCGCCTCCGCGTCGCCGGCTGTGGGCTATTCGCACCTGCACCAGGAACAGCAGAAAGCACTGGTGGACGGCGCGTTCGCCAAGCTGAAGGGCTTTGTCCTCAGCAAGTAGGGGTATTCCGGGGGCGAAGCGCCGGAATACCCCCGCGCGGTCGAACCGGCCTGCAGTCCGGTCGCCGCGCGGCGCGGAACAGAACATCTAGGAAGAACAAAATGGCTATCGTCGAAGTGAAGGTCCCGCAGCTGTCCGAATCGGTTGCCGAGGCGACCTTGCTGCAGTGGAAGAAGAAGCCCGGTGAGCTCGTCGCGATCGACGAAATCCTGATCGAGATCGAAACCGACAAGGTGGTGCTGGAGGTCCCGGCACCCGCAGCGGGCGTGCTGGCCGAGGTCGCGGTGCCCGACGGCGGCACCGTGATCGCCGAGCAGGTGATCGCCAGGATCGACACCGAAGGCAAAGGCGTGGCTGCCGCCCCCGCTGCCGCAGCCGCCCCCGCTGCCGCAGCCGCCCCCGCTGCCGCAGCCGCCCCTGCTGCTGCGGGCGCGGCACCCGGACCGGCTCCCACTGTTACAGCCCCGGCCGCTGCCCCCGGCGCGAAGGCGGGTATCGCCATGCCGGCGGCCGCGAAGATCATGGCCGACAACCAGCTCGCCCCCGGCTCGGTGAGCGGCACGGGCCGCGACGGCCGCGTGATAAAAGGCGACGTGCTGGGCGCGCTCGCATCGGGCGGCGCGAAGCCGCCGGCGCCGCCTGCCGCCGCGCCTGCGGCCGCGCCAAGGGTCTTGCTGCCCCAGGTTCATGCGCCGCTGCCCGTGCCCGACCTCGGCGACCGTGCGGAACAGCGCGTGCCGATGACGCGGCTGCGGGCGCGCGTGGCCGAACGGCTGCTGCAATCGCAATCGACCAACGCCATCCTCACCACGTTCAATGAGGTGAACATGGCGCCCGTCATCGAGATGCGCAAACGCTTCCAGGAGCGATTCGAGAAGGAGCACGGGGTCAGGATCGGCTTCATGAGCTTCTTCGTGAAAGCGGCCGTGCACGCGCTCAAGAAATACCCGGTGATCAACGCGTCCGTGGACGGCAACGACATCGTCTATCACGGCTACTTCGACATCGGCATCGCGGTCGGCTCTCCGCGCGGCCTGGTGGTGCCGATCCTGCGCAATGCGGACCAGATCAGCTTTGCCGACATCGAAAAGAGGATCGCGGAATACGGCGTGAAGGCCCGCGACGGCAAATTGGGCATCGAGGAGATGACCGGCGGGACGTTCTCGATTTCGAACGGCGGCGTGTTCGGATCGATGCTGTCCACGCCGATCATCAATCCGCCGCAATCCGCGATCCTCGGGGTGCACGCCACCAAGGACCGCGCGGTGGTGGAGAACGGGCAGATCGTGGTGCGCCCGATGAATTACCTGGCCATGAGCTACGACCACCGCATCATCGACGGGCGCGAAGCCGTGCTGGGGCTGGTGGCGATGAAGGAAGCGCTGGAAGACCCGGCTCGCCTGCTCTTCGATATTTGAGAACAACAAGGACGAGGCCCCGCAAGGGGACTCGTTAAACGTCCGTGACAAACAATTTCGACGTCATCGTCATCGGCGGCGGGCCCGGCGGCTACATCGCGGCGATCCGCGCCGCCCAATTGGGATTCAACACCGCGTGCATCGACGAGTGGAAGAACGCGACGGGGGGGCCGGCGCTCGGCGGCACTTGCACCAACGTCGGCTGCATTCCGTCCAAGGCGCTGCTGCAGTCCTCCGAGCACTACGAACACGCGGGCAAGCACTTCGCCGAGCACGGCATCGAGGTGAAAGGCCTCGGGCTCGACCTCGCGAAGATGCTGGCGCGCAAGGACCAGGTGGTCAAGCAGAACAACGACGGCATCGCGTTCCTGTTCAAGAAGAACAAGGTCACGTTCTTTCATGGCCGCGGTTCCTTCGTCAGCCATCCTTCGACAGGCTCAGGACAGTCGGAGAACGCCCTTTACGACATCAAGGTCGCGGGCGCGGCCGAGGAAACCATCACCGGCAGGCACGTCATCGTGGCCACGGGCTCGAACGCCCGCGCATTGCCCGGTGCGCCGTTCGACGAGGAGCGCATCCTCTCCAACGACGGCGCGCTGCGCGTGCAGGGCGTTCCGAAACGGCTGGGGTTGATCGGCTCGGGCGTGGTCGGGCTGGAGATGGGGTCGGTCTGGCGCCGGCTCGGCTCGCAAGTCACCGTGCTCGAGGCATTACCAACGTTCCTCGGCGCGGTGGACGAACAGATCGCCAGGGAAGCGAAGAAGGCCTTCGACAAGCAGGGCCTGAAGATCGAACTGGGCGTGAAGGTCGGGGAAGTGAAGAATGGAAAGAACGGTTTGTCCGTCGCCTGGACCAACGCCAAGGGCGAGGCCCAGACGCTGGAGGTGGACAAGTTGATCGTGTCGATCGGCCGGGTGCCCAACACCATCGGGCTCGATGCGCAGGCAGTCGGCTTGAAGCTCGACGAACGCGGGGCGGTCATCGTCGACGACGAATGCCGCACGAACCTGCCCAATGTCTGGGCAGTGGGCGACGTGGTGCGCGGCCCGATGCTCGCGCACAAGGCCGAGGAAGAGGGCGTCGCGGTGGCCGAGCGCATTGCCGGCCAGCACGGGCACGTGAATTTCAACACGATCCCGTGGGTGATCTACACCAGCCCGGAAATCGCTTGGGTCGGCCAGACCGAACAGCAATTGAAGGCGGCCGGGGTGAAATACCGCGCCGGCACGTTCCCGTTCATGGCCAACGGCCGCGCGCGCGCGCTGGGCGACACGACGGGGATGGTGAAGTTCCTGGCCGACGCCGCGAGCGACGAGATCCTCGGCGTGCACATCGTCGGGCCGATGGCGAGCGAGCTGATTTCGGAAGCCGTGGTCGCGATGGAGTTCCGGGCGAGCAGCGAGGACATCGCCCGCATCTGCCATGCCCACCCGTCCCTGTCGGAAGCAACGAAGGAAGCGGCGCTGGCGGTGGACAAGCGGACTTTGAATTTCTGATCCGGCATCCATCCAGATGCTCTTGCCGCGATGACCGTCCTCGAGCAGTACCAGCGCGAGCTTGAACAGCGCGGCTACCAGAGCGACCCGGCGCAATTGCGCGCGGTGCAAGCGCTGGACCGGTGCGCCCGCGAATGGGGCGAGTTCAAGGAACAGCGCTCGAACGTGTTCAAGAAGCTGATCAACCGGCCGGAGATTCCGCGCGGCGTGTACATGTACGGCGGCGTGGGGCGCGGCAAGAGCTTCCTGATGGACTGCTTCTACACGGCGGTGCCGATCGTGCGCAAGACGCGCCTGCACTTCCATGAATTCATGCGCGAGGTGCATCGGGAGCTGGCCGAGCTGCAGGGGACGGTGAACCCGCTCGACGAACTCGGCGAGCGCATGGCCAGGCGCTACCGGCTGGTCTGCTTCGACGAGTTCCACGTGGCCGACATCACGGACGCGATGATCCTGCACCGATTGCTCGATGCCCTGTTCGACAACGGCGTGGGCTTCGTCACCACGTCGAACTTCAAACCCGACGATCTCTATCCGAATGGGCTGCACCGCGAGCGCGTCCTGCCCGCGATCGAGTTTCTGAACGACAAGCTCGAGGTGATCCGGGTGGACGCCGGCACCGACTACCGCCGCCGCGCCATGGAGCAGGTCGAGCTCTATCACACGCCGCTCGGGCCGCAAGCCGACGTCCTGATGAACCGGGCCTTCACGCGGCTTGCGGAATCGCACGACGAGGACCCGGTCCTGCACATCGAGGCGCGCGACATACGGGCCCGGCGCAAGGCGGGGGGCGTCGTGTGGTTCGACTTCAAGACGCTCTGCGGTGGCCCGCGGTCGCAGAACGATTACCTGGAAATCGCCACCCAGTTCCACACGGTCCTGCTCAGCGACGTGCCGCAAATGCCCGTGCGCATGGCTTCCGAAGCGCGCCGGTTCACCTGGCTGGTGGACGTGCTGTACGACCGGCGGGTGAAGCTGGTGCTGTCGGCCGCGGTGCGGCCGGAGGCGTTGTACACCGAAGGCCCGCTGGCGCATGAATTCCCGCGCACCGTGTCGCGCCTGCACGAGATGCAGTCCGCTGAATTCCTGGCGCTCGAGCACCGGGCCGTGGACACCCGCCTGACATGAACAAGCTCCTCGTCCTTTTCGCCATGCTGGTCCTGCCCTTCGGCTTGCACGCGCAGGAGGACGCGGGCGCCGCGGCCGAGCGTGCCCGCATCGCGGCCGAGCGCAACAAGGCCGAGGCCGAGTTCCGGGCCCAGCAGAATGCCTGCTACGGCAAATTCGCCGTGAACGACTGCCTCAGTGCGGTCAAGGCCCAGCGGCGGCAGGTATTGGCCGACCTGCGGCGGCAGGAGATCTCGCTGAACGACGCGCAACGCAAGCGCAAGGCGGCCGAACACCTGCGCGAACTGGAGCAGCGTACGGCGCCGGACAAGCAGCCGGAGCAGGCGCAGCGCCGGGCGCAAAATTCCGACGGGCACGGGGATCGTGAATCGGCTGTCGGCAGGAAAGCAGCAGAGCGTGCGGCCGACGTCGCGTCGCGCCCGGCCCGGGCTGCGGCCCGGGAAGAGCAGGCAGCGCGCAAGCAGGCCGAAGCCAGCGCAGCGCGCGCCCAAAGGGCGGAGCAGGCCGCACGAAACGTGAAAAAGCAGCAGGAGCGGTTGGCGAAAGCCGAGGAACGAAAAGCCAGCCGCGACAAGCGCCTGGCCGAGCGCAAGAAGCCGCCGGCGCAGCCGCTGCCGCCGCCGGCTGATTGAGGGTTAGCTGTCCAGCGGCTCGAGCTTGACGACCACCAGCGAGAGGTTGTCGCCGCCGCCGTGGCCTCGCGAGCGGGCCTTCTCGATCAGGAACTCGGTGGCTTCGCGCGGCGACAGCGAGGCGAGTACCGAACCGAGTTCGCTCGGGCTGAAGTAGTGCCAGACACCGTCGCTGCATGCCATCAGCACGTCGCCCGGACGCAGCTGCGGGATGAAATGCATCTCCGCAGGCGGGTCCTCATCGGCACCCAGGCAACCCATCAGGATGGTGGACTGCGGATGCACGTTGGCTTCCTCTTCCGTGAGCTCGCCCCGCTCGACCAGCGTCTGCACGTAGGAATGGTCCATGGTGCGCTTGACCAGCTTGCCGCCGTGGAAGTGATAGATGCGCGAATCCCCGGCGTGCACCCAGTGGCAATCGCCGCCGGGATTGATGAGGAACGCCGCCAGCGTGCTGTGCGGCTCCTGCTCCGCCGAGATGGCGGTGAGCTTGATGACGATGTGTGCTTCCTGCACCAGCTGCTTGAGCATCGACGGCGCGTCGTCGCGATCCGGTGCGTAGCGGTCGAACAGCTGCCGCGCGGTCATCATGACCTGGTCGGATGCCTTGCGCCCGCCGCTGCGGCCGCCCATGCCGTCGGCGACGACCGCGAGCACGCAGCCGGTGATGCGCGGATGGCTGAGCAGGGTGATCTGGTCCTGCTGGTATTCACGGTCACCTTTGTGGATGCCGGTCGATGCGCTGAGTCGGTAACCCTTGGACATGCTGGATGTTTTCAAGCACCCCAAAATCAATGGGGGCGGGCGCTCGATTAATGCCCCCGAAAGACGTATTATTGAACGAACCCGACCGTAGGCGGGCTCCGTGCCCGCAGATTCCTTGGATTCGAACCTCCACTCCCCCGAACGCCGCCTGATCGAGCTGCGAATGGAGCACGCCGACCTGGACGCGCTGATCGATCGTGCCGAGCAGGAAACGCCGGTCGACGAGCTGATGATGCGGCGCCTGAAGAAACGGCGTTTGGCATTGCGTGACCAGATCGCACGGCTCGAACTCGTGATCGACCCCAAAGAACCCGCCTGATGACAAGTGCCGGCGGGCTCCACGGCGGGGCCGCAGCCCCTTCGGGCGGCGCTGCAGCGGGCCTGCCCGCGACAGCGGGAGGGGACCTGGAACGCCCCGTGCACGATGCCTTCGCACCCGGCGGCGTGCTTTCCCGTGCGGCGGATCACTTTCGCCCGCGCACCGGCCAGACGGAGATGGCGCTCGCCGTGGCGCGCACGATCGAATGCGGCGGTGCGCTGGTCGTGGAAGCGGGCACTGGCGTAGGCAAGACCTTTTCATACCTGGTGCCGGCGCTCCTGAGCGGCGAGCGCGTGCTGCTGTCGACCGCGACCAAGACCCTGCAGGACCAATTGTTCGGCCGCGACCTGCCCCGGCTGGTGGAGGCGCTCGGGCTGCCTGTGCGCACGGCCCTGCTGAAAGGGCGCGGCAGTTACCTGTGCCTGCATCGCATGGAATTGGCGCGCCGGGATGCCACCTTGCCCGACCGCACCGCCGTGCGCACGCTCGCCAAGATCGAGGAATGGGCGCAGGTCACGCGCACCGGCGACCTGGCTGAACTTCCGGGCCTCGACGAGCGCTCCGCGGTCATTCCCCTGGTGACTTCGACGCGCGAGAACTGCCTGGGCACGCAATGCCCGAAGTTCCGGGCTTGCCACGTGAACCTGGCCCGGCGCGAGGCGCTGGCCGCGGACGTGGTCGTGATCAACCATCATCTTTTCTTCGCCGATCTCGCGGTGCGCGAATCCGGGATGGCTGAATTGCTGCCCACCGTGCGCGTGGCCATCTTCGATGAGGCGCACCAGCTGAACGAGACCGGCGTCCAGTTTCTCGGCGCCCACCTGACCACCGGACAGCTGCTGGATTTCGGCCGCGATTGCCTTGCCGCCGGCCTGCAGCTGGCGCGAGGTCTGGCCGACTGGCAGCAAGTCGCATCCGCGGTGGAGCGGGCGGCCCGCGAGCTGCGGCTGGTGGTCGGCAAGAGCGCCGCGGGCGCGCGGCTGCGCTGGGTCGACGAGGCGCCGGGCGACGTCGATGCGGGCGATTGGGGGCGCGCCCTGGACGACTTGCACCTGGCCTGTACCGAGGCGATGGCCGCGCTCTCGACGGTGAGCGAGATCGCGCCCGATTTCGTGCGCCTGTTCGAGCGGGCCGAAGACCTGGCGCAGCGCGTGCAGCGATTTGCCGGACCCTGCGAGGCGGGCGCGGTGCGCTGGC
The DNA here is from genome assembly GCA_019449555.1 of Ramlibacter sp. Lineage (GTDB taxonomy): Bacteria > Pseudomonadota > Gammaproteobacteria > Burkholderiales > Burkholderiaceae_C > Ramlibacter. The sequence continues at coordinate 4,189 of JAGRPN010000193.1, read as the reverse complement.
TGGACGTGGGCAACCAGCTGCGGCTGGTCGAGTCGCCACTGGACATCGCCGAGGCCGTGCAGTCCAAGATGCTGCGGCACGCTGGGGAGGAAGTCGCCACGCGGGCCTGGATCTTCACCTCCGCCACATTGGGCGACGATGCGCGCCTGTCCTGGTTTACCGAGCCCTGCGGGCTCGAGACGGCGGAGGTGCTGCGCGTGGGCAGCCCGTTCGACTATGCGTCGCAAGCCGCGGTGTACGTGCCGCGCCACTTGCCCAAACCCGGCGATCCGGCTCACAGTCCCCAGGTCGCCGCGCTGGCGGCGGAAGCGGCGCAAGTGCTGGGGGGCCGCACGATGGTGCTGACCACGACACTGCGGGCGCTGCGCGCGATCGGCGATGAACTGCAACGCCGCTTCGACGGCTCGGCGCAGGTGGAAGTGCTGGTGCAGGGCCAGTGGCCCAAGCGGCGCCTGATCGAGCGCTTCCGCGAAGGAGGATCGCAAGGCCGGGCGGGGTGCGTACTCGTGGCTTCCGCCTCGTTCTGGGAAGGCGTGGACGTCCCGGGCGACGCGCTGCAATTGGTGATCATCGACAAATTGCCTTTTCCGCCGCCGGGCGATCCACTGGTGGACGCGCGGGCCCAGCGGCTCGAGGCCCAAGGGCGCAGCGCCTTCAACGACTACTTCGTGCCGGAAGCGGCGGTCGCCCTCAAGCAGGGCGCGGGGCGGCTGATCCGCCGCGAGTCCGATCGCGGCGTGCTGGTCGTGTGCGATACGCGCCTGGCCCGCATGGGCTATGGCCGGCGGCTCATGGCGGCGCTGCCGCCGATGCGGCTGCTTGGGTCCAAGGAGGAGTTTGCGCAGGCGCTGGCCGAACTCAGCGCCGAGCCGTCGGCAGCGACGGCCGGCAACTGAATCACCAGAGCTGCCACCAGGGGACGTTCCGGCTCTTGGCCCCGCGGCTCAGGTAATCGCTTTGCGGGTACGTCTTTTCCATCACGCGGCGGGTGTCGTCGCGCAACTGCGCCATCCCCAGGGCGTCGTACGAACGCAGCAGGATGAACAGCGCTTCCTCCAGCGCCGGCACGTTCTGGTAGTCGCTCAATGCGTTCTGCGCGCGATTGATCGCCGCCACGTAGGCGCCCCGGTTGTAGTAGTAGCGCGCCACGTGCACCTCGTACTGGGCCAGCGAGTTGACGATGTAGGTCATGCGCGCGCGGGCATCCGAAGCGTAGCGCGACTCCGGAAAGCGGTTCACCAGCTCCTTGAACGACTCGAACGATTCCTTGGCGGCCTTCTGGTCGCGCTCGGACAGGTCCTGCCTGGACAGGAATGCGAACAGCCCCAGATTGTCGTTGAAGTTGACGATGCCCTTGAGGTACAGGGCGTAATCGATCGCCGGGCTCGAGGGATGCAATTTCATGAAGCGGTCCAGCGTGGACAGCGCCTGGGCCTGGTCGCCGGCCTTGTATTGCGCATAGGCCTTTTCCAGTTGCGCCTGCTGCGCCAGCGGCGTGCCGGCGGCGCGGCCCTCCAGCTTTTCGAACAGGGGGATGGCCTTGTCGTAGCCGCCCGAACCCATCTCGTCCTTGGCTTCGGCGTAGATCTTGTTCGGGCTCCAGTTCGCGGTCTTGTCTTCCGACGTCGACGCGCAGCCGGCCAGCAGGGCCGCGGCGCCGATCGCGAGGGCGGGGAGCGCCGATAATTTGGCTCGAAGCATTAAGCGCAACCTTCTTGAAACAGGGCAAATTCATTATATCGGCCGACCCGCCGGGCGCAGCCGGCTCGCCCGGGTCGCAGCCCGCGCTGGAAGACGCGCTGGATGCCGGTCCGGACGCCGAGTTGCGGCCGTTCGCGATTGAATCGGCCCATCACGGCGAGCGCCTCGATCGCGCCCTGGCCGCGCTCGTGCCCGAGTTCTCCCGCAGTTACCTGCAGCAACTGATCGAGGCCGCCGCGGTGACGCTCAATGGCCAACCGGCCACCCGTTCTTCGCAGCGCGTGAAGGCCGGCGACGCCGGCGAGATCGAGCTGCGGCCCACACCCCAAAGCCAGGCCTTCCGCCCCGAGCCGATGCCTCTTGCGATCGTCTTCGAGGACGAACACCTGCTGGTGATCGACAAGCCCGCCGGGCTGGTGGTCCACCCGGCGCCGGGCAACTGGAGCGGCACGCTGCTGAACGGGCTGCTCGCGCGCGACCGCGGCGCGTACCTGCTGCCGCGGGCCGGGATCGTGCATCGGCTGGACAAGGACACGAGCGGCTTGATGGTGGTGGCTCGCACGCGCGCCGCGATGGATGCGCTGGTGCAACGCATCGGCGCGCGTGAGGTGACGCGCCAGTATGTCGCGCTCGCGCACCGGTCGTGGGCGGGCGGGGCGGTGCGGCAAGTCCAGGCGCCGATCGGCCGCGATCCGCGCAACCGCTTGCGCATGGCCGTGGTCGACAACGGCAAGCCCGCATCGACGCAATTCGACTTGCTGCAGAACGGGCCGCAGGGGTGCTGGGTTCGTGCCACGCTGGGCACCGGGCGCACCCATCAGATCCGCGTCCACATGGCCCATATCGGCCACCCGCTGGTCGCCGACGAGCTCTATGGCGGCGCGCCGGCGGCCGGCCTGGCGCGCCAGGCCCTGCACGCCTACCGGCTGGCGTTCGTGCACCCCGCCACGGCCGCGCCGCTGGAGTTTCACGCGGCTTTACCAGGGGATTTACGCGAGGCCCTGCGGGCATGGGGCCTGCGTTACAATAATTCCGAATGGCTCACGAGCCACGCCCCCTAACCAGCGGGGCAGGCGCCGCCCGACCCCGGTCGGGCTTGGCGCAGCGAAACGAAATCGCCCCTGTTTAGCCATTTGATTTGCGCGCCTCGCGGCGCCTTTTCCCGGAACGGCAACCATGAATACGACGGATGCCAAGCGCGTCCTCGAAACCGCCTTGATTTGCTCGCAGCAGCCTTTGCCGGTGCGCGAGCTGCGCGTGCTGTTCAGCGACGAGTTGGGCGCCGACACGATCAAGGCGCTGCTCGAGCAACTGCAGGACGAGTGGGCCCAGCGCGGCGTCGAACTGGTCCATGTGGCCAGCGGCTGGCGCTTCCAGAGCCGGCCGCAGATGCGCGAATACCTCGATCGCCTGCACCCGGAAAAGCCGCCCAAGTACACGCGCGCGGTGCTCGAAACGCTGGCGATCATCGCGTACCGCCAGCCGGTCACGCGGGGCGACATGGAGGACATCCGGGGCGTGACGATCAACGCCCTGATCATCAAACAGCTCGAGGACCGCGGCTGGATCGAAGTCATCGGGCACCGCGAGACGGTGGGCCGGCCGGCCCTGTTCGCGACCACGCGCCAGTTCCTGGACGATCTGGGACTCGATTCGCTGGACCAGTTGCCGGTGCTGGACACCCCGGCGCAGCAGGCGCAACTGCTGTCGTCGCCGGGCTCCAGCGATCAACCCGATCTCGCGATCGAAAACCGCGGCGAGGGCGATCGGGACCCGGCCGCACCGGCCGCTGCCAAAGCGGCCCAACCTGCCCACGAGGGTGCCGCCGACGATGCGGCGGAAGCTGTCGAGACATGAACATGAACGATCCCCTGCCTGGCGCTGCTTCCTTGCCGGCTCCCGAAGAGCTGGACCAAAACGACGCCGCGGCGGATTCCGGCCAAGCGCCGGCGCCCGCGACGGTACAGGCCGAGCAGGAAGACGAGCTCTGGGACGAAACGGACGGCGAGGCGGACGAGGACCAGGACGAGGACGGCGAACGGCCGGCCGCAGTCGAGGCGGCTGCCGAACCGGTCGATCCGATCCGTTTTGCCGACGTGGTGTCCGGTCAATTCGATGCCGAAGCGGAGAGCGCCGAGGCCGCGCCGGTCAAGCGGGTGCTCGCGCCGCAGGCCGACACGCCGAAATTGCACAAGGTGCTGGCCCAGGCGGGGCTGGGTTCCCGCCTCGAGATGGAGCAGCTCATCATGGAGGGGCGCATCTCCGTGAACAACGAGCCCGCCCACATCGGCCAGCGCATCCAGTTCGGCGACCAGATCAAGGTCAACGGCAAGCCGATCCGCTTTCGCATCGCACCGCCGCCGGCGCGGGTCATCGCCTATCACAAGCCGGTGGGCGAGGTCGTCACGAACGACGATCCGCAGAACCGGCCCACGGTGTTTCGCAAGCTGCCGAAGCTGGCGCAGGGCAAATGGCAGGCCGTCGGACG
>JAGRPN010000192.1 GCA_019449555.1 Ramlibacter sp. | reverse complement strand
GCCGCCGGCGCCGGCCGCGCTGCGGGCCTCGAAGCGGCCGCTCTCGCGCCGGCAGCGACGGCGTGATGGCGGCGGCGGGCCGCTGCGGCGCGCTCTCGCGGCACGAGGCGATCGCGGCGCGTGCCAGTTCGGCCAGGTCCACCGGCTCGGTGCGCGGGGCTGGCCCGGGATACGCTGGCCAGCGACAGCAGTTCGTCGGCGAGTTCGCATCTGCCGCACGCCGGCGCATATGCGTACTGACGAAACGGCGGCAGCGCTCGGTGAGCTGTGCGAAATGCGGCAGGTCGGATTCACGGCGAAGAACGCGACGCGTCCGTCTTGCGCGGTGGCCTCGTCGGCTGTGCGGCCAAACGTCGTCGTCGGTCCTCGCGGCCCGCTTGCCGGACAGCAATCGGGCCAGCTGATCTTCTTGTTTCGATTCGTAACCAGCCATCGAACGAACGATGCCATGACGTCCAGGTTATTTTCCTGGTGTCCTTGCGCGCCGGCGCGCGAAACGGCGGCGAACGGCCCCACGGGCAAGGCGGGCGGGCGACAATGCCGCGTCGTCGCCCATGACCCAGCAGCACATGCCAGCCAGCGTCCCCGTTTGCGAACAGTCGTTCGCCGCCGCGTTCGAACTCGCCCCGATCGGGATGGCGCTGTTCTCGCTGGAGTCGCGCGTGGAGTACGCGAACGCCGCGCTGTGCGAAATGCTCGGTTATCGACGCGGCGACTTGACGGGGCTTGCCCTCGACGCGCTCGTGCACCCCGATGACCTCGCCCCGCAAAGGGCGCGCATGCAGCAGTTGCTCGCCGGCGCGCAAGGGCAGCTGGAGTGCGAAGTGCGCTGCCCGCGCCGCGAGGGGGCTGTGGTGTGGGCCCAACTGACTTGCACATTAATGCGCGGCGAAGACCGGCGCCCCGTGCGATTCATCGCCCACGTGCAGGACGTCACGCGTGATCGCTCGACGCGATCGGCCCTGGAAACCGTGCGGGAGCGGCTGCGGCAGCAGTCGAGACTGCTCGACCAGGCGCGCGATGCCATCGTGGTGCACGACCTGGACCGCACGATCCGCTACTGGAACCTGGGCGCGCAACGCCTGTTCGGCTACACGCGCGAGCAGGCCCTGGGCCGCACGTTCGACCGGCTGATGGGCCCGGGCGCGACCCTGACCGTCCCCGCCACGGCCGAGCTGCTGGACAAAGGCGAATGGACGGGCGAGCTGGACTGCATGGGCGCGGACGGGCGGATGCTCGTTGTCGAGCGGCGCTGCACCGTCATGCGCGATGCCGGCGGGCAACCCGTCTCGGTGCTCGCCGTGAACACCGACATCAGCGAGCGCCGCCGGGGCGAAAAGGAAATCGTGCTGTTGAACAACCTGCTGGAGCAGCGCATCCGCAAACGCACCGCGGAGCTGGAGGCGAGCAACGAGGACCTGCGCGATTTCGCGTATTCGCTGGCGCACGACCTGAGGACGCCGCTGGCCTCCATCGACGGATTCAGCGCCCAGCTCGAAACGCGGCTCACGCACCTCGACGAGAAGAGCCGGCACTACCTGACCCGGATGCGCGCGGGCGTGAAATTGATGTCGGATCTCACGGACGCGCTCCTGGCATTGGCGGCGCTCTCCAATACGCCGCTGTTGCACCAGAGCGTGGACCTCTCGGCCATCGCCCGGGGCATCGCCGAGCGGCTGCACGAGCAGCAACCGGAGCGCGAAGTGGCGGTCAGGATCGAAGACACCCCGCGGACGCAGGGCGACGTGCGGCTGTTGACGAACGTGATGGAAAACCTGCTGGGCAACGCGTGGAAGTTCACCTCCCGGCTGCCGCGCGCCGTCATCACGTTCGGCGCGGAGTCGAGCAACGGCTCTTGCCTGTACCACGTGAAGGACAACGGGGCCGGGTTCGATCCCGCGTACGCGTACAAGCTTTTCGGCCTGTTCCAGCGGCTTCACACCCGGGCGGAGTTCGACGGCACCGGAATCGGCTTGGCCATGGTGCGCAAGATCGTCTCGCGCCATGGCGGCCGGGTCTGGGCCGAATCGGCGCCTGGCGCGGGCGCCAATTTCTATTTCACGCTGAACGAAAGCGCCTCACGCCCGGTGGCGCGGATCGCGCCCGCGCCCGCCGCCGTCCAGTCATCTTCAGGAGTTTCCCAATGAGCAAACTATTGGCCGCGCTGGCCGCGACTCTCCTCATGAGCGGGGTCTACGCCCAGCCGTCGCCCTCCCGGCCGGCCAGGCCGTCGGCGCCGGCATCAGCGTCTGTTCCCGGCTCGCTGATGGGGATGGGCACGGGCATGGTCACGCCCGAAACGCCGAGCACGCCGACGACGCCGACGACCCCGGGGCTGGGCGCGCGCCCGGTCCGCGCGGCCGCGGCTGCTTCCGCGCCCGCCTCGGCTGCATCGCGGTAGAAGGCTGCACGGCAGGAGGATCTGTCATTGCGGGCAAAGCCGGCATGACGGCGCCTAGTGGATTTCCGGCTCGCCCCCGGCGGCAGTCTGCGCCCTCTCGGTTTCGAGGAAATCGAAGTCGCAGCCGGTGTCGGCTTGCTGGATGTGCTTGAGGTACAGCACGCCGTAACCGCGCGTGAACCTGGCCGCCGGCTGCTGCCACGCGGCCCGGCGCCGCGCGAGCTCCTCGTCGCCCACCAGCATGTCGATGCGGCGGGCATCCACGTCCAGTTCGATCAGATCGCCATCGCGCACGAGCGCAAGCGGGCCGCCCACGTGCGACTCGGGCGTGACATGCAGGACGCACGCGCCATAGCTCGTGCCGCTCATGCGCGCATCGCTGATGCGCACCATGTCGCGCACGCCCTCCTTGAGCAGCTTCCTGGGGATCGGCAGTTGTCCCCATTCGGGCATTCCCGGCGCGCCCTGCGGCCCGGCGCTTTGCAGCACGATCACGCTGTCCTTCGTGACCTCGAGCGCGTCGTCGTCGATGCGCGCGGCCATGTCGTTGTAATCCTTGAAGACCACCGCGGGCCCGCGATGCTTGCGCAGTCCAGGCTCCATCGCCGCCGGCTTGATGATCGCGCCGGCGGGTGCGAGGTTGCCCACCAGCACCGCCAGCCCCGAGTGGGCCACCAGCGGATTGCCGCGCGGGCGGATCACGTCGTCATTGAAAACTGTCGCGCCTTCGAGGTTGGCGCCGAGCGTGCGGCCGCTGCACGTCAGTTGCGACAGATCGAGCAGGTCCCCCAGCTGGGTGAGCAACGCGCGCAATCCGCCCGCATAGAAGAAATCCTCCATCAGGAATTTGCCGCTGGGCCGCAGGTTCGCCAGCACCGGTGTCTGGCGCGCCAGCTCGTCGAAGCGGTGGATGTCCAGCGCGATGCCGGCCCGGCGCGCCAGCGCGATCAGGTGCACGATCGCATTGGTGGAGCCGCCCAGCGCCAGCACGGCCGTCACGGCGTTGTCGAAAGACCTGGCGCTGAGGATGTCGGAGGGCTTGAGGTCTTCCCACACCATGTCGACGATGCGCTTGCCGGTCAGCGTGGCCATCTGCGCGTGGCGCGAATCCGGCGCCGGGATCGACGCAGCGCCCGGCAGCGTGAAGCCGAGCACTTCGGCCGCGCTGGTCATCGTGCTGGCCGTGCCCATCGTCATGCAGTGGCCCGGCGAGCGCGCGATCCCGTCCTCGACGTCCTGCCAGTCCTGCTCGGTGATGTTGCCCGCGCGCAGCTCGGCCCAGTACTTCCAGGTATCCGAGCCCGAGCCGAGGAACTCGCCCTTGTAGTCGCCGCGCAGCATCGGGCCGGCGGGCATGAAGATGGCCGGCAGGTCCATCGAGATGGCGCCCATCATCAGCGCCGGCGTCGTCTTGTCGCAGCCCCCCATCAACACGCAGCCGTCGGCCGGGTAGGAACGCAGCAGTTCCTCGCATTCCATCGCGAGCAGGTTGCGGTACAGCATCGTGGTCGGCTTCTGGAACGGCTCCGACAGCGAGATCGCCGGCATCTCCACGGGAAAGCCGCCGGCCTGCCAGATGCCGCGCTTCACTTCTTCCACCCGTTGCTTGAAGTGCGTGTGGCAGGGATTGATGTCGCTCCAGGTGTTGATGATGGCGATGACCGGCTTGCCGGCGTAATCGCCGCGGTGAAAGCCCATCTGCGCGGTGCGCGAGCGGTGGCCGAAGGCACGCATGTCCTTGACGCCGTACCAGCGGTGGCTTCTGAGTTCTTCGGGCTTCTTGCGGGGAGATTGGGTCATGGGAGGCGACCTGTTAGCGCTAACATAAAGAACGGACGACTTTACTGGAATGGCCCGCTGCGGTCAACGGCCGCACGCTTCAGGCGCTGCCTCGGTCGAGGATGGAGAAGCCGATGTCCCGCACCCGGGGACCGGTGTCGCGCGCGGCCTGGCGGTCGACGATGAAACGCGCCGCCTGCTGCCCGATCGCGACGCCGTCGACATGAACGGTGCTGAGCGCCGGATGAATGTCGCCGGAGAATCCGAGATTTCCGAAACCCATCACCCCCAGCTCCTGCGGCACCTTCAGGCCCTGCGCCTGCGCTTCGGTGATGACGCCGTGGGCCAGCAGGTCGGAACTGCAGAAGATGAAATCGATCCCGGCGTCCTGCGCCAGCAGTTCGATCAGCCCGCAACGCCCGTTGCCCAGCGTGCTCGGCGCGGCCACCACCCAGGCCGGCACTTTCTTGACGCCGAGCTCGCGCAGCCTGGCTTCGAATCCGTGGCGGCGCAAGCCGGCGCGCTGGTCGTCCGCCGTCAGGATCGCGGGATGCCGGTAGCCCTTCGCCTTCAGCCACTCGGCCACGTGCCGACCGACTTTCTCGTGGGAAAAACCCACCAGCATGTCGATCGGCGTGGGAGTGAGATCCCAGGTTTCGACCACTGGGATGCCGGAAGCGATCAGGCGCTTGCGCCCGTGCGGCGAGTGCATGATGCCGGTCAGCACGATGCCGTCGGGCCGTCGTCCGACGATGGCATCGATCAGCGCGTCTTCGCGCGCGCCGGTGTAGCCGCTTTGCCCGAGCATCAACTGGTAACCCGCGCCGGCCAGTGCGTCCGTGAGCGCCTGCACGGTTTCCACGAACACCGAACCGGCGATCGTGGGCAGCAGCGCCGCGACCAGCCGGGTGCGATTGGACGCCAGCCCGCCCGCCAGCAGATTGGGGACGTAGCCCGTGCGCGCGACCGCCTCGCGCACCCGCTTCAGGGTGCCGGGAGACACGCGATCCGGCGTGTTGAGCGCACGCGAGATCGTGATCGCGGAAACGCCCGCCAGCTTGGCGACATCGCTGAGCGTGATGCCGCCGGTGCCTTTGCGGGCAGCGCGCGCAGGAGTTTTTCGCAGCAAGGCGGAGACGCTCATTGCCCCGTATGTTAACGCTAACCAAAAGCCAGGCCCGGCTGCGCCGATCGGTCCGCCGTGGCATGCTTGCCGATGATGAAACGCCTCGCCTGTCTGGCTGTCGTGCTGCTGTCCGTCGTCACCGCGCTTGCGACGGACGCCTCGGCGCCGCTGCGCATCGGCTCCAAGCGCTTCACCGAGTCGTACATCCTGGCGCAGCTGCTGGCGCAGGCCGCCGCGCCGCAGCTGGCGCAAGCGCCGCAAGTCAAACAGGGATTGGGCAACACCGCGATCGTCTATGAAGCCTTGCGCTCCGGCAGCATCGATCTGTACCCCGAGTACGCGGGGACCATTGCACTCGAGATCCTGAAGAGCAGCGCTCCGATGAGCCTGGACGCGATGAATCGGGCGCTTGCGCCGCTCGGCCTGGGCGCCGCGATTCCGCTCGGTTTCAACGATGGCTATGCGCTCGCCCTGCGCGGCGCGGATGCGGCGAGACTGGGCATCCGCACGCTGAGCGATCTGGCGCGCCATCCCGAGTTGCGGCTGGGCCTCTCGAATGAATTCATCGGGCGCGCCGACGGCTGGCCGGGGCTCGCGCAGCGATACGGATTCAAGCAGCGCCCGACCGGCCTGGACCATGGCTTGGCCTACGACGCGATCGCGGCCGGACAGATCGATGTGATGGACATCTATACCACCGACGCCAGGATCGCCCATCTCGGCCTGGCGGTGCTGCAGGACGACCGCAACTATTTTCCGCGTTACGACGCACTGGTGCTGTATCGCCTTGACGTGCCGCAGCGCTTTCCGCCGGCCTGGAAGGCCTTGCAGGCGCTGCAGGGACGAATCGACGAAGCCTCGATGATTGCGATGAACGCCAGGGCGGAACTCCAGGGAGTGGCATTCGATGCGATCGCGCGCGATTGGCTGGCCCGCACGTCGAATCCGACGCAGGCGGGCGCGCATCCCGCGTTCGCCGCACGCCTGTTCGGCCCCGACCTGGGCCGACTGACCGCCCAGCATCTGGGACTGGTCGTGGTTTCGGTGCTGCTCGCCGCGCTGGTGGCGATTCCGCTGGGTGTGCTGAGCTTCCCGCATCCGCGCACCAGGGCGCTGCTGCTGGGCATGACCGGATTGCTTCAGACCGTTCCATCTTTGGCGTTGCTGGCGGCGTTGATCTGGCTGCTGGGGGTCATCGGCGTGGTGCCGGCGCTGGTCGCGCTGACGCTCTACGCGTTGTTGCCGATCATGCGCAACTGTGTCACCGGCCTGGGCGAGGTGCCGGACGGGTTGCGCGACGCTGCCACCGCATTGGGCATGACCAACGCGCAGCGCTTGCGTTCGATCGAGCTGCCGCTGGCGCTGCCTACCGTGCTCGCAGGCATTCGCATCGCCACCAGCATCGGGATCGGCACGGCAACGATTGCGGCCTTCATCGGCGCTGGGGGCTTCGGCGAGCGCATCGTCACCGGTCTGGCGCTCAACGACGGCGAATTGATGCTGGCCGGCGCGATTCCGGCCGCGGCGCTGGCGCTGGCGAGCGAAGCGCTGTTCGAGCTGTCCGAGCGGTGGCTCAGGCGCCGGCGCGGCGCATGAGCCAGCCGGCGTTATTGGGGCCCGAGACCGGCGATGAGACTTGAGAGCTGGTCCAGCTCGTCGGGCCGGGGCTGCTGCTGGCCCGGTAGCATTACCCTCTTCAAATTCAGGAGCCATCGCGATGCCACAGAATTCAGCTGCTTTTCCCCTGGCCGGCCTCGCCATCCCCGACCTGCGGGGCCGGGTCGCACTGGTGACTGGCGCGAGCACGGGCATCGGCGCCGCCGCCGCCCGCGCGATGGGCGCGCAAGGCATGAAGGTCGCCGTGCATTACAACCAGTCGGAAGGCCCCGCGGTCGAAGTGGCGCGCGACATCGAGGCGGCCGGCGGGACGGCCCTGCTGGTCCGCGCCGACGTTCGCGACAGCGACGCGATCCGGCACACGGTGGCGCAGGTGCTGCAGGCGTTCGGACGCATCGACGTGCTCGTCAACAATGCCGGCGGGCTGGTCAAGCGGGTGCCGATCGCCGAGTTCAGCGACGAGCTGTTCGACGATGTGCTGCACATCAACGCGCGCTCGATGCTGGCCTTCTGCCGCGAGGCGGTGCCGGCCATGCGCTCGCAAGGCAACGGCGGCAGCATCATCAACGTCACGTCGATCGCGGCGCGGCACGGCGGCGGGCCGGGCGCGTTCCTCTACGCCGGGTCGAAAGGCTTCGTGAGCACGGCGACGCGCGGGCTCGCCAAGGAACTGGCCGGCGACCGCATCCGTGTCAACGCCGTGTCGCCGGGCGTGATCGTGACGCCGTTCCACGACCGCTATTCCACGCCGCAGATGCTCGAATCCTTCAAGGGCTCGATCCCGATGGGCCGCCTCGGCACCGCGGACGAATGCGTCGGCGCGTTTCTCTACCTCGCCTCCGAAGCACTGTCGGGCTACCTCACCGGCCAGATCATCGAAGTCAACGGCGGGCAGTACATGCCGTAAACCGCTACGCTCCGGATCGTAGCGGTTACTCCAGGCCGAGCAGGCGCACCGCGTTGCCCTTCAGGATGCCGGGCATGACTTCGGGCTTGAAGCCGGCCTCCTCGAAGTCCTTCATCCAGCGCTCGGGCGTGATCAGGGGATAGTCGCTGCCGAACAGGACCCGGTCCTTCAGCAGCGTGTTGGCGTACTGCACCAGCTGCTTGGGGAAGTACTTGGGACTCCAGCCCGACAGGTCGATCCACACGTTCGGCTTGTGCGTGGCGACCGACAGCGCCTCGTCCTGCCAGGGAAAGCTCGGGTGGGCCATGACGATCTGCATGTCGGGGAACGAGATCGCCACGTCGTCCAGGTGCATCGGGTTGCTGTATTCCAGCCGCAGGCCGCCGCCGCAGCGCATGCCCGACCCGATGCCGCTGTGGCCGGTGTGGAAGATCGCCGGCAGCTTGTGCGCGGCGATCACCTCGTAGATCGGCCACGCCATCTTGTCGTACGGGTGGTAGCCCTGCACGGTCGGGTGGAACTTGAAACCCTTGACGCCTTCCTGGCCGATCAGCCGCTCGGCTTCGCGCGCACCCATCTTTCCCTTGTGCGGATCGATGCTCGCGAAGCACATCATCATGTCGCTGTTTTCGCGCGCCGCCTGGGCGATCTCCTCGTTGGGGATACGGCGCCGGCCCAGGTTCGATTCGCTGTCCACGGTGAACATCACCAGCCCGATCCGGCGCTCGCGGTAGTACGCGACCGTTTCGGCGATCGTGGGCCGCCGGTTGGACTTGAAGTACTTGTCCGCCGCGCGGTCGTACTCCTCGCCGTAGTTGTCGAACGGGTTCCAGCAACTGATTTCCGCGTGCGTGTGGATGTCGATGGCGATGAGGTTCTGGTGGTCCATATGTCTCAGGTAACTACGGGTAAGTACCAGGGTGGCCGGCTTGAATTGATTATTATATATAACCATAATCGAGGCAGGGTCCAAGGAGAAATAGCGTGAGCGAAGCAGTGAGTTTTTCGATGGCCGGCGAGGTCGCGGTCGTCATGATCGACAGTCCCCCGGTGAACGCGGTCAACCAGACGGTCCGAGCGGGTTTGAAGCGGATATTCACCGAATTGCCGGTCCAGCCGGCCGTGAAGGCCATCGTGCTCGGCTGTGCGGGCAAGACCTTCGTCGCCGGCGCCGACATCAAGGAATTCGACACCGGCATCGCACCGCCCGGCTACCACGAGGTGCTGCGCCTGATCGAGGACAGCCCGGTGCCGGTAGTCGCCGCGGTGCATGGCACGGCACTTGGCGCCGGGACGGAGATCGCGCTGGCCTGCCACTATCGGGTCGCGCACGAATCGGCGCGCTTCGGCCTGCCGGAACTCTCGCTCGGCATCATCCCGGGCGCCGGCGGCACGCAGCGCCTGCCG
>JAGRPN010000191.1 GCA_019449555.1 Ramlibacter sp. | reverse complement strand
GCAGAAGGCCACGCGCCGCTTGGCCGCGGCCTTGGCGGCGGCGAAGATCGGCTTCATCGTGGTGCCGGACGCATAGACGAAGCTTTGCAGCTTCTCGCGATACGCGTCCATGTCCTTGACCGGGCGCAGCGCGACGCCGCTGTCGGCGGCCGCTTGGGCCACCGCCGGCGCGATCTTCATCATCAGTCGCGGATCGAACGGCTTGGGGATCAGGTATTCCGGCCCGAAGGCCAGTTGCTCGCCGGCGTAAGCCGCGGCGACCACTTCGCTCTGCTCGGCCTGCGCCAGGTCGGCCATCGCGTGCACCGCCGCGATTTCCATCTCCGGGGTGATGGTGGTCGCGCCCGAATCCAGCGCGCCGCGGAAGATGTAGGGAAAACACAGGACGTTGTTGACCTGGTTGGGGTAGTCGGTGCGCCCGGTGGCCATGACGGCATCGGCCCGCACCGCCTTCACTTCTTCCGGCGTGATTTCCGGATTGGGGTTCGCCAGCGCCAGGATCAGCGGGCTGGCCGCCATCTTCTTGACCATCTCCGGCTTGAGCACGCCGCCGGCCGAAAGCCCCAGGAAAATATCGGCCCCTTCGATCACTTCGCTCAAAGTGCGGGCCGAGGTCTTCTGCGAAAACTGGATCTTGTCCTCGTCCATCAGCTCCTTGCGGCCCGCGTAGACCACACCGGCCAGGTCGGTGACGTAAATGTTTTCGCGGGGCAGGCCCAGTTTGAGCAGCAGGCCCAGGCAGGCCAGCGCCGCGGCGCCCGCGCCCGACGTCACGAGCTTGACTTTCCCGATGTCCTTGCCCACGACCTTCAGGCCGTTGATGATCGCGGCGCCCACGACGATGGCAGTGCCGTGCTGGTCGTCATGGAACACCGGGATCTTCATGCGCTCGCGCAATTTGCGCTCCACATAGAAGCAGTCCGGGGCCTTGATGTCCTCGAGATTGATGCCGCCGAAGGTCGGCTCCAGCGCCGCGATCACATCCACCAGCTTGTCCAGGTCGTGCTTCTCGTTGATCTCGATGTCGAAGACGTCGATGCCGGCGAACTTCTTGAACAGCACGCCCTTGCCTTCCATCACCGGCTTGGCGGCCAGCGGCCCGATGTCGCCCAGGCCCAGCACCGCAGTGCCGTTGGTGATCACCGCCACCAGGTTGCCGCGGCTGGTGTACTTGAACGCGTTGTTCGGGTCCTTGACGATTTCCTCGCAGGGCGAGGCGACGCCGGGCGAATAGGCCAGCCCGAGGTCGTGCTGGTTCAGCAGCTGCTTGGTCGCGTGGATCGCGATCTTTCCGGGCGTGGGGAACTCGTGGTATTCGAGGGCGGACTGGCGCAACTGCGTGCGCTTGTCGTCGGCGTTCGCCGCTTTCGTGGGGGGCATGTGTGAGGATCTCCTGGGACGCGCTGCGGCGTCGTGTGCGCGCTTCGCTACTGGCGAGCCTTCGATTGTAGCCCTGGGCGGGAAAACCCTAGTACGGAATGATGCGTACACGAAAGAGCGCGCTACGCCGGCGACAGCCCACGGCGTGGACGGAATATATAAATCGACCGGCACGCTCCCGTGTGAAGGAAAGCCGATCATGTCAACTGCCGCGAGCCTTCGGCGCGCCGTCAGACTCGAATTCAGCCGGCGGCCTTCCGCCTTGCGCTACATGGCCGGGGCGCTCCTGCCATCGCCCGGCCTGGATCCCGCGCGCGGCTTTCCGGACCTGGCGGCGCGCTGGTCCGGCTGTCGCGCGGACCCGGCGGAACTCGCGGATTTCCTGCGCGCCGCCGGGGCGGGGCCTGCGCCGGCGAGCCATTGGCCGTTACTCTTTCCGCAGACGATCGGCTTTCGGCTGCAGATGGCGATCCTGACCCATCCGGTCTTTCCAGTCCCGATCTGGCGGGTGCTGCAGGTGCGCAACCACTTGCTCCAGCACCGGCCGATCGCGCTGGGCGAGGTCCTCGATTTCGAGACCCGCATCGCCACGCATCGGGTGGTCGAAAAAGGGTTGGAGGTCGATCTGCGTACGACGATGACCAGCGGCAACCTGCCCGTCTGGGAAAGCGTCAACACGTTCTATGTCCGGGGAGGTTTCGGCCCGCCGGGTGCGGGCTCGCCGTTGGCCGCGGCGCCGGCGGTCGCGCAGGACGTCGTGGCGCAGTGGCACATGCCTTCGAATGCGCGCCTGCGCTTCGGCCAATTGACAGGCGATTACAACGGCGTGCATCTCTGGAGCGCCTACGCGAGGCGGTTCGGCTTCCGCGCAGCGTTCTTCCACACCCAGCGCGTCCTGGGCCACTGCCTCGCGCGCCTGCCGCTTGCGGCCGAAGACCGGCCGCGGCGCCTGGATGCCTGGCTCAAAGGCCCGGTGTACTACGACTCGGACGTGCGGCTGAGCGCAGCGGGCGAAGCGGACGACCGGACGTTCGCGCTGTTCAGCCGTGAAGAAATCCGGCCGGCCGTCGTCGGCAGGATCCGGAATATGCCGGCCCCCGCGGGGTTGGGCTGAGCCGCGCCTGAGCGCACCGGCTCGCGACGCCCCCGCATCAATAACGGCGCGCCGTCGGCGGCACACCCATGCCCTGTTCGTAGGTCTGCCGGTCGAGGTGGTAGCAGCTGCAAGCCACCGCGGCCAGTTGCTCGCGATCGTTCACGACGATGTGGCCGCGGCCCCCGCTGATCAAGCCGCGTTGTTCCAGTCGTCCTGCCGCCACGGTCACGCCCGCGCGTCTGGTACCCAGCATCAGGGCCAGTTGGTCGTGCGTGACTGGCAGGTCGGTCGACCAGCTGCGATCGCTGTGTGTCAGCAGCCAGCGCGCCAGCCGCTGCTCCAGCGAATGGAACCGGCAGCACACCACGCTGCGGGCCGTCTGCACCAGCATCACGTGCAGGTAGCGGGTGAGCAGCACGTTCAGGTGTTCGTGGCTGGTCGTCAGATGCTGCAACGTGGCGGCGTCAATGCGCCACGCATGGCCGGAGCCCTGAATGAACCCCATGAGTTCGAAACAATCGATCTCCATGCCCGATTCGGGCCCGAACAGGCCTTCGCAGCCGACGGCGCCGATCTCCAGGCTGCGGCGCTTGTCGCCGGGCGCGAGCACCGAGATCGTGCTGTCGACGGGAAAATAGGCGTGGCGCAACCGACCCTGCCGCTCCTGCAGCGGCAGTGGAGCCATCAGCTCCACGTAGTCGCAGTGCGCCAGCAGCGCTTGCCGCTCGACGCGCGGCAATGCGGCGAGCAACCGGTTGGCCAAAGTCTGGTCGATGTCGCCTCCTGTCGGTATCCATGCACGATGCAGGCGTCGCAGCATAGACCCGGCGGCCGCCGCCCTCTGTTCGCCAGCGAACAGAGCGAGCAAGCGCTGCGGCCGAATATGTTGCAGACCCTGCCTGGCGCGGCAGGCGCATCGGTGCACTAGCGCACTGACGCGTTGCGGCCAGGACTCACGCCTGTAAAGAAAGGTGCGGGGGCTGTGTCCAGCCGCCGCCATTTACGTTTCTTGCGACTGCTTGCGTGGGCGGCATTTTTTTACGTCCGCTGGGCCGCAAAGCGGGAAATGTGCCGGGATTTCGCAGTTCCCGGCATCTGCTGAGTTAGAGGTGCCCTGCGGCCGTCCGGCGCCGCTGCCTCTGCGGACGAATGGCCGTGGCACGGCTTTACGACATCCGTTGTTACGGGTTGCCGTGTACGCTCGCCCGCCCCGCTAGAGTGACTGTATGCATTCGCTGGTTGCCCCCCCGCCTCTGCGTTACCGCGCATTCGCCCCATTGCTGGCGCAGAGCAGGCTATTGGCGGGCTTGCCGGAAGACGTGCAGCAGCGGCTGCTCCCGCATCTGATACTGGTGCAGTTGCCGGCGGGCCAGACTCTGGCCGAGCCGCACCGCGGTTCGGCGCGCGCCCTGTTTCCGGTGGCCGGCGTGGTGTCGCTGGTGCAGGAAATGCCCGACGGCGCCAGCGGCCAGGTGGCGATCGTCGGCAACGAGGGCCTGCTGGGATTGCCGCTGTTCATGGGCGGAGGCGCCATGCCGACGCGGGGCGTGGTGCAGTGCGCGGGCCACGGCTTCGCGATGGAGCGCGATTGCCTGCTGGAGGAGTTCGAGCGCGGCGGCGTGTTCATGCGCCAGCTGCTTCGCTATACGCAGGCCCTGATCACCCAGATCTCGCAGCTGGTGATCTGCAACCGGCACCACTCGATCGAGCAGCAGCTGTGCCGCGTGCTGCTCATGAGCCTGGACCGCCTGTCGGGCCAGGAGGTCCCGCTCACGCAGGAATTCGCCGCCCGCCTGCTCGGCGTGCGGCGCGAGGGCGTCACCGAGGCCGCCGGCCGATTGCGTGAAGCGGGCATCGTGGCGTGCCGCCGGGGCGTGTTCGCCGTGCGCAGCCGCGCGGCGCTCGAAGCGCGCTCTTGCGGCTGTTATCGGGTGGTGAAAGACGAGTACGACCGGCTGTTGCCGGCGCATGCCGCGCATGCACAGGAATCGCCGGCGCCCGTTCGCACCATCGCCGCAGTGCCGCCGCTGGCCCGCCCGCTCGGGAGCGCCGGACTGTGCCAGCTGGCCGACATGGGCGGCTAGGCCGGACATCGGCGACGGGTCACCTGCGGCCTTGCGCAACCCCGTTCGACTAATGCGGGTGGGCCTGGTGTCTTGCCAGGCGCCGGTGCGCGTCGGCCTCGCGCTCCAGCACCGCCGGCAGCGCGCCGACGGCTTCCTCGTGCAACAAGGACTTGATCGAGCGCAGGATCTCCGGGTCCGCGGTCGCCAGCTGGCGAGCGATCGCAAGGGCCGCTTCGCGCAGCTGCCCTTCTTCCGCGACCGACCAGATCAGGCCCCAGTCCAGTGCCTGCGGCGCGCCGAATTCGCCACCGAGCATCAGCACGCCCTTGGCCCGCGCGAGCCCGATCTGGCGCGGCAGCAGCGCCATCACGCCGCCGGTGCCGAACAGGCCCGCATTGACCTCCGGCAGCATGAAGCGGGCGCTTCGCGCGGCCACGACGATGTCGCAATTGAGCAGCAGTTCGAGGCCGGCGCCCACGGCCCAGCCCTGAACGGCGGCGATCACCGGCTTGGGGCACTCCATCAATGCGAGCGCCAGCTGCTGCAGGGACGCCACGAATTCGGGCGTGCCGGGATCGTCGCGGTCCTTGCCGGCGCAAAACGCGCGGCCTTCGCCGGTGAGGAGCAGGACCCGGACGGCCCTGTCGTGGTGCGCCTGCCGCACGGCGCCCAGGAGGTGCTCGGTCAGCGCGAGCGTCAGCGCATTGAGGCGCTGCGGCCGGTTCAGCCGCAGTTCGAGAACGCCGTCTTCCGGGTGCCTGCTGACCAACATGGCCGCATCAGGCGCGCATCAGCGCCTCGATCTCGTCCGGCTCCACCGGCACGCCGCGCGTGATCAGCTCGCAGCCCGCATCCGTCACGATCGCATCGTCCTCGATCCGGATGCCGATGTGGTGGAACTGTTCCGGCACGCCTTCGGCGGGACGCACATAGAGGCCCGGCTCGATCGTCAGCACCATGCCCGGCTTGAGAATGCGGCTGGGCCGGTTCTTGATGATCTCGCCCGAGAGCGGGTCCTTGCGTTCACTCACCTCGCCGACCTGCGAAGGCTCGACGTAGCTGCCGCAATCGTGCACGTCCATGCCGAGCCAGTGGCCGGTGCGGTGCATGTAGAACTGGAAATAGGCCCGCTTCTCGATCACGTCATCGACTGTGCCGACCTTGCCCGAGTCCAGCAGGCCGACGTCGAGCATGCCTTGCGCCAGCACCTTCACCGTGGCGTCGTGCGGGTCGGTAAAGCGCGCGCCGACCCGGGTCGCGGCGATGGCCGCCTGCTGCGAGGCGAGCACCAGCTCGTACAGCGCGCGCTGCGGGCCGCTGAACTTGCCGTTGGCGGGGAACGTGCGCGTGATGTCGCTGGCATAGCCGTCCAGCTCGCAGCCGGCGTCGATCAGCACCAGTTCGCCGTCACGCACCGGCGCGGTGTCGGAGCGGTAATGCAGGACGCAGGCGTTCGCGCCGGCCGCGACGATCGAGCTGTAGGCCGAGTACTGCGAGCCGCCGAAACGGAATTCGTGCAGCAGCTCCGCATCGAGGTGGAATTCGCGCACGTCCTTGCCACCCCGCAGCATCCGCGCCGCCAATTTCATGGCGCGCACATGGCCGCGCGCGCTGATCTGGGCGGCCCGCCGCATGATGTCCTGCTCGTGCGCGTCCTTCACCAGCCGCATCTCGTCGAGCACGGCGCACAGGTCGCGCTGCTGCTCCGGGCACAGCGCCCCATAGCGCACCCGCGCGCGGATCTGGTTGAGCCAGCCGCCGATGCGCGACTCCAGGCCTTCATGCGTGGCGAACGGAAACCAGACGGCTTCCCGGTTCTCCAGCAATTTGGGCAACTGCGCATCGAGTTCGATGATCGAATGCGCGGCATCGACGCCCAAGGCCTGCGGTGCGGCCTCCGGGCCGAGCCGGTAGCCATCCCAGATTTCGCGCTCCATGTCCTTGGGCGCGCAGAACAGCGTGCTGCGGCCGTCGCCGGTGATCACGAGCCATGCGTTCGGTTCGGTGAACCCGGTGAGGTAATAGAAATAGCTGTCGTGCCGATACGGATAGTCGCTGTCGCGGTTGCGGATGCGTTCGGGCGCCGTGGGGATCACGGCGATGCCGTCCTTGCCCAATTGGGCGGCGACGCGCTTGCGCCGCTCGGCGTAGATCGGTTCGGTCATGGTGCGTTGAGTTGGGCTAGCCGCTCAGGCGTCCCCACATCGGCCCAGCGGCCGGTGTAGATCTCGGCGGTCACCTGGGCATTGTCCATCGCGGCGCGCAGCAACGGGGCCAACGGGGCTTTCACCCCGTGCGGGTTGCCGGCGGGCAGCCCCGCGAACAGCGGCTTGCGGTACAGGCCGATGGTCGAGTAGGTGAAGCGCTGCTCGGCCTGGCTGAGTGCGATGCCGTCGGAACGCAGGCCGAAGTCGCCCTTCGGGTTGTGCTGCGGGTTGGGGACAAGGAAGATGTGGGCGAGCATGCCGCTCGCGCCGAAGCGCTCCAGCGCGGCGCGCGAGAACTCGAAGTCGGGCGCGTGCACATCGCCACCCACGAGCCAGAAGACATCGTCCAGCAGCGGCAGGGCGCGCGCGATGCCTCCCGCCGTTTCCAGCGCGCCGCCGAAGTCGCGCCCTTCGTGCGAGTAGCGGATCCGCAGTTGCGCGTCGTCCACGGCCTCGAAATGGCTCTCGATCCGGTGGCCGAGCCAGGCCGTGTTCACCACCACGTCGCGAAAGCCCGCGCGTGCGAGCGCTTCGGTGTGGTACTGGATCAGCGGCTTGCCCCGCACCCGCAGCAGCGGCTTGGGGCACTGGTCGGTGAGCGGGCGCATGCGCTCGCCGCGCCCCGCGGCCAGGATCATGGCTTCGGCGCCCGTCACTCCCCGTCTCCTCTGTCCAATGACCGCTGTTCCGTCCATTCGGGCTGGAAACGATCGATCAGGGCGAACATCAGCCCGCGCGCCTTGGCCGAGTGATCGCCGCCGAAATTGCAGACATAGACGTCCAGGGTCACGGCCTTCTGTTGCGGCCAGGTGTGCAGGCACACGTGCGACTCGGCCAGCAGCACCGCCGCCCTCACGCCGCCCGGCCCATTCCCGGTGCCCGGGAAAGAATGGAAGAGCTGGTTGACCGGCTGCAGTCCGACCGCCTGCACGGCTTGCAGGCACCACTCGGACAGTTTCTGCGCGTCGGTCAGCCACGCGGACTCGCAGCGGCACTGGTAAAGGTCGGCGGTGAGGTGGAGCCCTTGCATCACCGAGACTGTAGACGATGCGCGAACGCCGGGCCGGCGCTGCTGATGGGCTGCGCGGGCGGTTGGTAAAATGCCCGGTTTCCCCCGATACCACCCCCGGAGCTGCCCCCGATGGCCAACGATCTACAGATGGCGAACGCGATTCGCGCGCTCGCCATGGATGCCGTGCAACAAGCCAACTCGGGACATCCGGGCGCGCCGATGGGCATGGCCGACATCGCCGTTGCGTTGTGGGGCCGCCATCTCAAGCACAACCCGCGCAAT
Source organism: Ramlibacter sp. (assembly GCA_019449555.1). GTDB lineage: Bacteria > Pseudomonadota > Gammaproteobacteria > Burkholderiales > Burkholderiaceae_C > Ramlibacter. Next base: position 54,176 of record JAGRPN010000191.1, on the reverse strand, counting down.
CCGCAGTGGTTCGACCGCGACCGTTTCGTGCTCTCCAACGGCCACGCGTCGATGTTGATTTACGCACTGTTGCACCTCGCGGGCTACGACTTGCCGATCGCCGAGCTGAAGAATTTCCGCCAGTTGCACAGCAAGACGCCGGGCCATCCGGAAGTCGGCCTCACGCCGGGCGTCGAGACCACTACCGGCCCGCTCGGCCAGGGCATCGGCAATGCGGTCGGCATGGCGCTGGCCGAGAAGCTGCTGGCCAGCGAGTTCAACCGCGATGGGCACACGATCGTCGACCACCACACCTATGTGCTCATGGGCGACGGCTGCATGATGGAAGGCATCAGTCACGAGGCCTGCGCGCTCGCCGCGGCTTGGAAGCTCGGGAAACTGATCGCCATCTACGACGACAACGGTATCTCGATCGATGGCGAGGTCGGCCCCTGGTTCGTGGACGACACGCCGGCGCGCTTTCGCGCCTATGGCTGGAACGTGATCGGGCCGGTGGACGGCCATGACGTGGACGCGGTCGCGCGCGCGATCGCCGACGCGCGGCGCGGATTCGACAAGCCCACGCTGATCGTGGCCGACACTCACATCGGCCAGGGCAGCCCGAATCGCGTGAACACGGCCAAGGCGCATGGCGAGGCGCTCGGGCTGGAAGAAGTGAAGCTCACCCGCGAAGCCATGGGCTGGCCGCACGATCCGTTCGTGGTGCCCCGCGAGGTGTATGCCGACTGGGACGCGCGCGCCAAAGGCGAGGCCGAGCAAGCCGAGTGGGACAAGCGCTTTGCCGCTTACCGCGCGGCCTGTCCGGAGCTGGCGGCCGAATTCAGCCGCCGCATGCAGGGCGAGCTTCCGGCCAATTTCGCACAGGTCGCGGTCGACGCGGCAGTGGCCGCGCATGCCAAGGCGGAAACGGTCGCCTCGCGCAAGGCTTCGCAACTCGCGCTCGAGGCATTCACTGCGGCGCTGCCGGAAATGCTCGGCGGTTCGGCCGACTTGACCGGGTCCAACCTCACCAACACCAAGAGCACGCCGCCGCTGCGCTTCGACCTCGCGGGCGACGTCAAGCTGGCCGACAGCCCGGCTGACCCATCCGGCAACCCGCTGCGCCGGATCGGGCGGCACATCAATTACGGGGTGCGTGAATTCGGCATGGCGGCGGTGATGAACGGCATTTCGCTGCACGGCGGCTACATCCCATACGGCGGCACGTTCCTGACCTTCAGCGATTACAGCCGCAACGCGATCCGCATGGCCGCGCTGATGAAAAAGCGCGTGATCCACGTCTTCACCCACGATTCCATCGGCCTGGGCGAGGACGGGCCCACGCACCAGTCGATCGAACACGCCGCCAGCCTGCGCCTCATTCCCAACCTGGACGTCTGGCGCCCCTGCGACACGGCGGAAACCGCGGTGGCTTGGGCCGTCGCGCTGCAGAACACCCGCCGGCCGACTGCCCTGTTGCTGTCGCGGCAGAACCTGCCGTACGCGCCGCGGGCCGGCCTGCAGGACATCAACAAAGGAGGCTACGTGCTGGCCGAAGCGGCCGAGGTGGGCCTCGCGCGCAAGCCCCAGGCCGTGATCGTCGCAACCGGGTCCGAGGTTCAGCTGGCGCTGAAGGCCCAGGAACTGCTGGCAGCGCAGCAGATCGCAGTGAGGGTGGTGTCCATGCCCAGCACGACCGCGTTCGACCGGCAGAGCGCGGATTACAAGAGCCGCGTCCTGCCTGCGGGCATTCCGCGCATTGCGGTCGAGATGGGCGTGAGCGACTACTGGTGGAAGTACGGCTGCGCGGCCGTGGTCGGGATCGACATCTACGGCGAGTCCGCACCGGCCAGCGTGCTGTTCAAGCACTTCGGCTTCACGCCCGAAAACGTCGCCGACACCGTTCGTGCTGTTCTGTCGTCCCGGGCTTGATCCCGGGACCCACGCGCCGGGTGAAGTTGCGGCACTATTCGTCGGTATCGATTGCGGATCGGGTCCGCAATGACATCCATTTCAAATTCATCACAGTCAGGAGTTCCACATGACCCTCAAGATCGGCATCAACGGTTTCGGCCGCATCGGACGTATGGTGCTGCGCGCCGCCGTGCAGAATTTCAAGGATATCGAGGTGGTCGGCATCAACGACCTGCTCGAGCCCGACTACCTGGCCTACATGCTCCAGTACGACAGCGTGCATGGCCGCTTCAAGGGTGAGGTCGCCGTCGAGGGCAGCACGCTGCTCGTCAACGGCAGGAAGATCCGCCTCACCGCCGTCAAGGACCCCGCTGAGCTCAAGTGGAGCGAGGTCGGCGCCGAGATCGTGGTCGAGTCCACGGGCCTGTTCCTGACCAAGGAAACCGCCCAGAAGCACCTGACGGCCGGCGCGAAGAAGGTCATCATGTCCGCGCCGTCGAAGGACGACACGCCGATGTTCGTGTTCGGTGTCAACGACAAGAGCTACGCGGGCGAGGCGATCATCTCGAATGCTTCGTGCACGACCAATTGCCTGGCGCCCGTGGCCAAGGTGCTCAACGACAAGTGGGGCATCAAACGCGGGCTGATGACGACCGTGCACGCCGCCACCGCCACCCAGAAGACGGTGGACGGCCCGAGCAACAAGGACTGGCGCGGCGGTCGCGGCATCCTGGAGAACATCATCCCGTCCTCCACCGGCGCGGCCAAGGCGGTGGGCAAGGTGATCCCCGAGCTGAACAAGAAGCTCACGGGCATGAGCTTCCGGGTGCCGACCTCCGACGTGTCGGTGGTGGACCTCACGGTGGAACTGGTCAAGGAGGCCAGCTACAAGGAAATCTGCGCCGAGATGAAGGCGCAAAGCGAAGGCCCGCTCAAAGGCGTGCTGGGCTACACCGAGGACAAGGTCGTGGCGACCGATTTCCGCGGCGATCCGCGCACTTCGATCTTCGACGCCGACGCGGGCATTGCGCTGGACGGCACGTTCGTGAAGGTGGTGTCCTGGTACGACAACGAGTGGGGCTACTCGAACAAGGTGCTCGACATGGTGCGGGCGATCGCGAAGTAAGTCCGCTTCGCGCGAGAGACAAAAAGCGCCTGCGGGGCGCTTTTCATTGCCGGCTCCCGCGCGAATTGGGGATTCCGGCTTTCAAAGCTTCGCATCCTTCAGCAGGTACGCCAGCGCCGGGCCTTGCATCAGCTGCACTTGGTGGCGCTTGGCATAGCTTTGCGCATTCGCGCTGAGTTCGCCCAGGCTCACGTAGAGGCACTCGCTCGCCCCGCTCGCCTGCGCGGCAGCGCGCAGCGTCCGCAGCGATTCCTCGCCAGGGCGCGCCGCTTTCCAGCGACGGGCGGACACCAGGGTCGTCCGGCCTTCGCGCCTCAGCGCGAAGTCGGCCACGCCCTGCGTGCGTTCCACCTGGTAGCCCTGTTTCACAAATCCTTCTTCCAGCAAGGCGGCAAACTGCGGCCAGCCCATGGTGCCCACCGCGCGCAGTATTTCCTCCGAACGCCTGGCGCTGGGCAGGCGCGCCTGCTGCCAGAGGGCGATCAGGCCGATGCCCAGAAACGGCGCGCCGCCCATGGCGCCGACCAGGCGATATCGCTCGGGCAGCAGGGCGAACGAGAGGGCCCCGAACAGCAAGGCGATGCCGATGCTGATCCACCATGGCGAGCGCAGCAGCACGGCGAACAGCGAATTCGGGGCCATCTTCAGTTTCATCGCTGCCTTCCTGCCAGTGCGCGTTCGCGCTTCGGTCGCCCCGGCTCGAGGCGCAAAGCCGTAGCAATGTCAGTGCTGGTGGCCATGCGCGCCATGGACATGGCGATGCTCGATTTCCTCGGCGATCGCCGCCCGCACGCCGGTCACCTTGAGGACGAAACGCAAGGCCTTGCCCGCGAGCGGATGATTGCCGTCCAGGTGCACGGTGTCGCCCTTGATCTTCATCACGTGGAACACGTGCGGATGGCCATCGTCGGTGTGGCCCTCCAGCTGCCCGCCGACCTTCACGCCCGGCGGGAATTCCTTCTTGGGAATGGTGCGCACCAACGATTCGTCGCGCGTGCCGAACGCATCTTCGGGCTGCAGCTGCAGCGTCACTTCATAGCCGGCCTCGTGGCCGTCCAGCGCGGCTTCGATCTTCGGCAGCGTGTTGTCGTAGCCGCCGTGCAGGTAGACCATCGACTCGCGGCTTTCCTCGATCAGCTTGCCGTTGGCTTCCGCGACTCTGTAGCGCACCGTGACGACGGTGTCTTTCTGGATTTTCATGCTGCGATTCTGCCGCGAAACCAGCGCGTGCCGGGCGGCCACGAAAAAGCGGCCGCGTGGGCCGCTTGCTGCACAGGCAAGGATGGCGTCAGCGCGCAGCGGCCGCCGGCTGCTTTTGCGCCGCGCGGTTCTTCTCGAGCTGTTCGTCCACCAGCCGCACCGTTTCGTCGAGCACAGGCGAGCTGCGGCCCTTCTGTTTCGCCACGAGCTGGACCAGCCGGTCCACCCGTTCGATGTAGGGCGCTCCGGCATAGAGCGCACGGGCCGCGGACGACGGAGTCTTGAGCGACAGGGCGGCGTTCGCGTATTTCTCGAACGGCACGAGGTCCTTCAGGTCGGCGCCCAGATCGGTGCACAGCTTCACGACCCAGTTGTACATGGCGCGCGTGGCATCGAGATCGGTGTGCACCGCGTCGCGGATGGGCCGCACGCCTTCCTTCGTGACGCAGCGGTAATTGCCCGCCATCAGCATCGCCCATTTGGCCAGCGGCACGAACACCGAGTCGTGCACCTTCAACTTCACCGGCAGTTCGAGCTTGCCGCCGTCGCCGGCGTCGTAGCGGATCGCTTCGATCTCGGCTGCGAGCTGCCGCACGATGGCGGTGTGCCGCTCGGATTCGAACCGCGCGCACTTGAAGTTGGTCGGCAGCCGCACCTGCAGCACGTTCACCTTGTCCTCGGGCGGGCGGAACGCCTGCGGGTCGGGGCTGCACAGCGTCATGTATGCGGGATCGAACGCGTCCCAGACGGTGGGGTCCGTGTACGCCGCGCGGCAGGCCTCCACGTCGATGCCGGGCACGCGCTTCAAATAGGTCAGCGGCGGCATGTTCATGATCGACATGCACGGCACCTTCGCCTGGGCGACGGCCGCTAGCAGTTCGCGCACGCCGGGCGAGCGGTACTGCGGCTCCTGCATCGCGAGCGCGACGAGGTCGTAGTCCGCGGGGTTGGCCGATTGCGGACCGCCCGCCGAGAGCTTGCCAGGCATGGTGCGCGAGTCGAGTTCGACCAGGCCATCGCGCTCTTTCACCGGCAAGCGCACGCGGATGCCTTCGGCGTTGATCAGATCAGCCTCGGCCGGCAGGCAGATCAACTTCACCGTATGCCCGGCGAGCAGCAGCTTGGCCCCCAGCAGCGAGCCATACGAGGCGCCGAGGATCAGGATCTTGAATTTGGTGGACATGAGAGAGAGTCTTTCTACTTTGCGTTTGCCAAGTGAGAGAACTGGAGCAGCAGCCCGGGGCTCGCGTCCCGGGCGAAACACGGGGTCAGATCGACCCCGGGCTGTCCGCAGTCCTCGCCGCACCCAGGATAGCCGACGGTTTGGGCGTCGCACTCAGGTGTTCCATCTCCGCCGTGGTCCCGCTTGCCTGCAGGCGCACGCCGGCCGTTTTGTTTGAGGCTCAGCATGACCGGTGTCCGGTTTTGTATGCAATATCTGAGACTGTACGCCTACTCGGCTCAGAGGGGAAGCCCTGTCACGGCTGAACTGCCGCGACTTTTGCATACATAATATGAGAGCAAACACCGCGCGATCGTGCGCTTCGAAGGCGTGGGCGAGGCGGCAGTGAAGCTGTGATGGGAGGCGCGCCGCGGTGGGCAACGAGTCGCCCACCTACGAAGAAGACGTCGCCCCGCACAGCACTGCAATCGCGCGAGCCGTAGGGCGGGTAGCTTGCTGCCCGCCCACTCTAGCCCTCGTCCTTGACCCGGTACTGAGACGCCAGCTGAGCCTGGATGTTCGGCGGCACCGGTTCGTAGTGGCTGAATTCGATCGTGTAGCGGCCCTGGCCGCCGGTCAATGCGTTCAAGCGCGACTGGTAGCTGGCCAGCTCCGACAGCGGCGCCTGCGCCACGACGGCCAAGGCGCCCGTTGCCGACGTGGTTCCGCTGACCTGGCCCCGGCGCGACGCCAGGTCGCCGGTGATATCGCCGATGTTCTCTTCCGGCGCCATGATCTCGACGTTCACGATCGGCTCCAGCACGCTCGGGCGCGCCGACTGCACGGCCGCCTGCACCGCTTTCTTGCCAGCCTGGATGAACGCGATTTCCTTGCTGTCCACCGTGTGGTGCTTGCCGTCGTACACGATCACGCGCAGGTCCACCACCGGGTAGCCCGCCACCACGCCCGCCTCCAGCGCCTGGCGCACGCCCTTCTCGACGGCCGGCATGAAGTTGTAGGGGATCGCGCCGCCCTTGACCTGGTCGACGAATTCGAACCCGGTGCCGCGCGGCAGCGGTTCGACCCGCAGGAACACCTCGCCGAACTGCCCGGCGCCTCCGGTCTGTTTCTTGTGGCGGTGGTGGCCTTCGGCCGGCGCGGTGATCGTTTCGCGGTAGGCGATGCGCGGCGGGCGCGTGCTGACTTCGCACTTGTGCACTTCCGTCAGCCGCTCCAGCAGCGTGCGCAGGTGCAGCTCGCCGAGTCCGTAGACCACGCTTTCATTGGTGGCGGCGGCATGCTCGAGGCGCAGGCAGGGGTCCTCGCTGACGAGCTTGTTCAGGATGTCGTGCAGCCGCTGTTCGTCGCCGCGCCGCTTCGGCTCGATCGCCAGGCCGTGCACCGGGTACGGGAACTCCAGCGGCTTGAGGTGGATGTGATCGTCCTCCGGCGAGTCGTGCAGCACCGCGTCGAAGTGCAGTTCCTCGACCTTGGCGATCGCGCAAATGTCGCCTGGATACGCTTTCTGGATGTCGTTGAATTCCTTGCCCTGCACGGTGAACAGGTGGCCGACCTTGAAGGGCCGGCGATTATCGCCCACGTACAGCTGGCTGCCCGTGGTGAGCGTGCCCTGATGCACCCGCAGCACACCCACCTTGCCGACGTAAGGGTCCTGCGTGACCTTGAAGACATGGGCGATCACGTGCTTGCCAGGATCGGGGTCGGCGGCCAGCGGCCTGGCCTCGGCGCCCTCGCCCTTGAGGAAGGCCGGCGGGTTGGCTTCGCTCGGGTCGGGCAGCAGGCGCGCGATCACGTCCAGCAGCTCCGGCACGCCGGCGCCGGTGCGCGCCGACACGAAGCAGATCGGGATCAGGTGGCCTTCGCGCAGCGCCTGCTCCAGCGGCGCGTGCAGCTCCTTCGGGTCGACGTCGCCGTCGTTGAGGTAGCGCTCGACGAATGCGGCATCGACTTCCACCACCTGCTCGACGAGCGCGCGGTGCGCCTGCTCCACCGACGAGAAGTCCGTCTGCGGGCTCTCCTTGGCGATGTTGTAGAAGCAGTCGACGACCTTCTTGCCATGCTCGGCCGGCAGGTTCACCGGCAGGCATTCGCGTCCGAACGCCGCCTGGATCTGTCCGACCAGCGCCTCCAGCGTGATGTCTTCGGCATCGATCTTGTTGACGATGATGAGGCGGTCGCGTTCGCGCTGGGCGGCGTACTGCATCATGCGCACCGCCATCGGCTCGACGCCGGTGGTGGCGCTGATCACCACGGCCGCCGTTTCCACCGCCTCCAGCGCGGGCAGCGATTGACCGAGGAAGTCGGGCGCGCCGGGCGTGTCGATCACGTGGGCGCGCACGCCCTGATGATCGAAATGGATCATGGAGGAGTTGAGCGAGCGTTGAGCTTTTTTCTCCAGCGGGTCGTGGTCGCTGATCGTCGAGCCGCGCTCGACGCTGCCGGGTGCGCCGATGGCGCCGGCTTTCCACAGGAGGGCCTCGACGAGGCTGGTCTTGCCGGCTGTCGCGGGGCCCACCAGGGCCAACGTGCGCAGGGCGGCGATATCCGCAGAAATGGGCATGTCAGCATGCCTCCCGAACAGCCGGGGCGCGCCGGCAACGGGCCCGTGCGCGGGACCGGGAATGAAACTGGACGTGGGGGCTCATCGACCTCTCCTCTCGGCAGAACAAACGAATGTTAAGGCACAGGCCGGCCTGCGGGGACGCAGGGATCGCGCTCGTCGCATTTTGACCTTCCGCATGGCCAGCGCGCTCCGAACCGAACTATGGATGTTGTCCTACGCCACGTGAGCACTCGCTTGCTATCCTCGCGGCATGGCACCAGACAGGGATCGAAAAAATCGCAAGGAACGAAAGGATGCCCCGGAAGAATTCGAGGTAGCCTATTACACGAACGAACTGGGGCGTCCGCTCCAGCGCAAGTTGCTGCAGCGGCAGTTCGCGCAACTCAGCGACAGCAACATCAAGGCCGCCGCGCACGGCGAGGAATCGTCACCCGAGGGGGACTCCGTCCTGCCGCGCGAAGACCGCGCGGGTTGAACGCAGTTCAGCCGCGCGGGACCGGGACCGGCCAGCGGTCGTGCAGCAGCACGTCCACCCGCTCGCCCCAGAGATCGATCTGCGCCGGCGTGCCGGCGTGCGGCCGATTCGCGCCGGCACCGCGCACGTAGCCCAGCGCCACGCACGCACCGGCCAGTGGGCTGTACCCCGCCGAAGCTATTTCGCCGACCGGTTCGCCATCGAGCAGGATGGTCTCGCCGCCCCATGCATATGCCCGTGGCGAACTCAGCACCAAGCTGACCAGTTTCTTGCGCAGTGGACGGCCGAGGCATGCGCGCAGCGCCGGCTGGCCGATGAAGGCGCTCGCCTTGGCTAGCTTCACGCTGAACGAGAGGCCCGCTTCCCAGGGCGTTTCGTCGGGGCCGAGTTCCGCGCCCCAGGCCCGCCGTCCCTGCTCGATGCGCAGCGCGTCCAGCGCGTAATAGCCGGCGTCGCGCACGCGGCGCGGCAACCCCGACGCATCAGGCCCAAGATCCTGCCCCGCTTCCATCAACGCGAGATACACGTGCCGCGCCATCTCCACCGGCACGTACAGCTCGAAGCCCGCACCGCCGACATAGCTCATGCGCGCGGCGCGCACCCGCGCGTACCCGACGTCGATCTCGCGGGTCCAGGAAAACTTCAGCGCCTGCGGCGAGAGATCGTCCGGGCTCACGCGCGCCAGGAGCTCGCGTGCGAGCGGCCCCATCACCGACAGCACGCTGTACATCGCCGACACGTCCGTCAGCACGGCATGCTCCTGCGGCAAGATATGGCGGCCGATCCAGTCGGCGTCGCGCGTAGCCTGGGCCGAGCCGGTGACGATCAGGAAGCGATCGGCCGCCTGCCGCATCACCGTGAGGTCGCTTTCGATGCCGCCGCGCTCGTTGAGCATCGGCGTGTAGACCATCCTGGCGACAGGCACGTCCATCTCGTTGGCGCACAGGCGCTGCAGCAGCGCGAGCGCATCACGGCCCTGCAACAGCAATTTGGAGAATGACGTCTGGTCGTACACCGCCACCGCCTCGCGCGTGGCTTTCTGCTCTTCGATCATCCAGGGCAGCCAGCCGGGCGCGCCGAGCGTGTGTTCGGGCCGGGCTGCGCCGGGCGGCTTGAAATAGTTCGCCCGCTCCCATCCATTCTTGCTGCCGAACTCGGCCCCTTTCGCCGCCAGCAGGTCGTACAGCGGCGACGTGCGCAAGGGCCGCGCCGTTTCCAGCTCCTGCCGCGGCCAGCGCATCGCATAGTGCAGGCCAAGGGTTTCGCCGGTGCGCTGCGCGAGCGCCTTTCGGTTGCCGGTGAACGAGCCGAAGCGGCGGATGTCCACGTCCCACACGTCCGTGCCCGGCTCGCCGGCCACCACCCATTCGGCCATCAGCCGCCCGGCCCCGCCGCTGTTCGCGATGCCCGACGAATTGAAGCCGGCGCAGACGAAATAGCGGCGCAGCTCGGGCGCCTCGCCCAGGATGAAGTTGCCGTCCGGCGTGAAGCTCTCGGGGCCGTTGAGCAGCATCTTGATTTCCGCCGTTTCGAGGCAGGGCGTGCGATGCATCGCGTTGGTCATCAGCACCTCGAACTGGTCCCAGTCCTCGTCCAGCAGCTCGAACTGGAACGTGCTCGGGATGGGATCCATCTTCCACGGCTTGGCCTTCGGCTCGAACCCGCCCATCACCAGCCCGCCCACTTCTTCCTTGTAATAGATGAGGCCGTCGGCATCGCGCACGACCGGCATGGTGGGAAGCACGCCCTCGATGCGGCCGGTGACAATGTAGAAATGCTCGGCCGAGTAGAGCGGCACGTTCACGCCCGCCAGCGCGCCGAACTGGCGGGCCCACTGGCCGGCGCAGTTCACCAGCACCTCGCAGCGCACCTCGCCTTGCGCGGTCCGGAGGCCCGCCACGCCGCCGTTCTCCACGCGCACGCCGGTGACTTCGACGCCTTCGATGATCTTCACGCCGTGCTGGCGCGCGCCCTTGGCCAGCGACATGCACAAGTCGGCGGGATTGGCCTTGCCGTCGCCCGGCAGCCAGAGCGCTCCCTGCAGGTCGTCGGTGCGCATGACCGGGAACTTGTCGCCCGCCGCGGCCGCGGAGATCTCGTGGCACTCGACCCCGAAGCTGCGGGCCAGCGCCGACTGCTTGCGCAGCACCTTCATGCGTTCCGGCGTGCGCGCCACGTTGACGCTGCCGCACTGTTTCCAGCCGGTGGCCAGCCCGGTTTTCGCCTCCAGCGTCGCGTACAGCTCGATGCCGTACTTGCTCATCTGCGTCATCGTGCGGTTCGGCCGCATCTGGCCGACCAGTCCGGCGGCGTGCCAGGTGGTGCCGCTGGTCAGTTTGCCCTGCTCCAGCAAAAGCACATCCTTTTCGCCCAGCTTGGCCAGGTGGTACGCGGTGGAGCAGCCGACGATGCCGCCGCCGACGATGACGATCCGTGCGTGGGAAGGCAGCATGCGAAGTCTCCTTGAACGCCCCTACCCCATCCTCAGGGCCATCACGCCCGCGACGATTGCCGCGGTGCCGGCGGCGCGGCGCAAATTGAACGCTTCTTTCAGGAACCAGGTGCCCAGCAGCGCGGCGAACAGCACCGACGTTTCGCGCAGCGCGGCCACCGTGGCGACCGGTGCGCGCGTCATGGCCCAGAGCGCGATGCCATAAGAGCCGAGCGAAGCGAAAGCGCCGATGGTGGCGACCGGCCAGCGGCCGCGCGCATACGGCCACACCTTGGCGCCGCCGCGGCGCGCGAACACCATCAGCGCGAAGGGCCAGCCGTCGAGCACGAACAGGGCGAGCACGTATTGCAGCGGGTTGCCGCTCGCGCGGGCGCCCAGCGCATCGACCACCGTATAGATCGCGATCACCACCGCGTTGGATAGCGCGAAGCCGACTGCGCGCGGCGAATCGATCGCATGGCGGGATATCCCGAGCGCCAGCACGCCGCAGCTCACGCCGATCACGCCCGCCCACGACAAGGGCGACAGTGTCTCGCCGACGGTCGCCGCCGCGGACAGCGCCACCAACAGCGGCGCGGTGCCGCGCATCAGCGGGTAGGTCAGGCCCAGGTCGCCATGCTTGTACGCGCCGGCGAGGGCAATGTAGTAACCGATGTGGATCACGACCGACGTGAGGATGAAAGGCCAGGAGGCCGCCGCCGGCCAGCCCACCACCAGCGCCATCGGCAGCGCGACCAGCGAACCGAGCAGGTGGATCGTCGCCGTGTCCAGTGCCTTGTCGCTGCTGGACTTGACCAGGGCGTTCCAGCTGGCGTGCAGCAGTGCGCCGAGCAGCACCGCCGCGACCACCGGCCAGGTAAGCGTCATCGCGCGGCGGCGCAGCGGTCCGCGCGCACCGGCGGCTCGCGATCGCGGTTATCGAGCTTCGGCACGACGGGCCTTGGCAATCCGGGCGTCCGCCGCGGGGAGTTGCTTCGCGCGCTCCTGGCGCCGCAGGTCGTTCGCGATCGTGCGCTCCTTGCTGTCCATCACGTGGTCGAACATCGCCCGCCCGGCGGCGTCGGCGTCCCCGGACGCGATCGCCTTCACGATCTGGCGGTGCTCGCTCGCCGAGATCGGCAGCAGCCAGCCGTCGGCCAGGTTCAGCCGGCGGAACAGCGACAGCTCCTTGATCAGCTTGCGGTAGATCGCCGTGAGCTTGCTGTTGCCCGCCATCTCCACCAGCCGGTCATGGAACCTGAGGTTGAGCAGGTGGTAGTTGCGCGCGTCCTGCGCCTTCACCGCCTTCTCCATCGAGTCCACCAGGCCCTTGATCTCCTTGAGCTGCGCGGGCGTGATGGTGGCCGCCAGCTTGCGGCCGACGAGCTCGTCCATCGCGGCGCGCAGGTCGAAGATTTCCACGGCCTCGCCGATCGGGATGTCGCGCACGAAGACCCCGCGGTTTTTCTCGTTGCGCACCAGCCCGGCTTCCTCCAGCATGCGGAAGGCCTCGCGCACCGGTCCGCGCGAGACGCCCATCTTCTCGGCCAGGCTCGCCTCGATCAATTTGCTGCCCGGGGCGTACTCGCCCTGCAGGATGGCGCGCTCGATCTCCTGCTGCACCAGCGTGGTCAGCGAGCTGCTCTGCAACAGCGCGATGGTTGGATGGGCAAACGCGCTCATGCCGCCCATTAGAGCAGCATCGCGCAGATTGTCAACAATCTGCAAAAAGCAATTGACACGATTTTGAGCCCGACGTTAAATGAACCGCAGGTGCGTCGCGATAGGGAAAACAGCATGCATGCATCGCACGCCCGCCGGTGGTCCGCAGCATCCCAACCCTTTGCCTCGAAGGAGTTCCCATGCGTCCGTCACGAGTCTTCCAGTCCCTCTTCGTCGCCGGCCTCGCGGTTTTCGCCGCCGCGGCCTCGGCCCAGAAAACCCAGTTGCTCGTTTACACGGCGCTGGAAACAGATCAGATCAAGGCTTACCAGGAAGGCTTCAACAAGGCCTATCCCGACATCGAGATCAAGTGGGTGCGAGATTCCACCGGCGTGATCACGGCGAAGCTGCTGGCCGAGAAGGCGAACCCGCAGGCCGACGTCGTGATGGGCGTCGCCGCCTCGAGCCTCGCCTTGCTTGACAAGAACGGCATGCTGGAGCCGTACGCGCCGCTGAACCTGGACGCGATCATGAGCCAGTATCGCGACAAGAAGAAAGTGCCGGCGTGGTGGGGCATGGACGTGTGGGGCGCCACGGTGTGCTTCAACACGGTCGAGGCGCAGAAGAAGAACATTCCCAAACCGGCCAGCTGGCAGGACCTGACCAAGCCCGTGTACAAGGGGCAGATCGTGATGCCGAACCCGGCCTCCAGCGGCACCGGCTATTTCGACGTGACGGCGTGGCTCACCCTGTTCGGCGATGACAAGGGCAAGGGCGGCGGCTGGAAATACATGGACGGCCTGCACGACAACATCGCGCAGTACACGCATTCCGGCTCGAAGCCGTGCAACATGGCCGCGTCGGGCGAGTACGTGATGGGCATCTCGTTCGAATACCGCGGCAACACGAACAAGGCCAAGGGTGCGCCCATCGACCTGGTGTTCCCGAAAGAAGGCCTGGGCTGGGACCTGGAAGCGTTCGGCATCCACAAGGGCACGAAGAGACTCGAGGCCGCCAAGAAACTCGCCGACTGGGCGTCGAGCAAGGACGCGATGCTGCTGTACGGCAAGAACTTCGCGATCACCGCGCAGCCGGGCGTCGCCCCGCCGCTGGCCAACGTGCCGAAGGACTACGAGGCGCGGCTGGTGAAGATGGACTTCAACTGGGCGGCCGAGAACCGCGAGCGCATCCTGGACGAATGGACCCGGCGCTACAACAGCAAGACCGAGAAGAAGTGAACCGGCCCTGAAGGACGCATGCAGGGTGGCCCAGGACTTTTTCCTCGAGCTGCGGCACATCCGCAAGGAGTTCGGCGCCTTCGCCGCCCTGCACGACATCAGCCTGGGCATCCGCCAGGGCGAATTCGTCTGCTTCCTCGGCCCCTCCGGCTGCGGCAAGACGACGCTGTTGCGCATCATCGCGGGCCTGGAGGTGCAGACGTCCGGCGAGGTGTGGCAAGGCGGCCGCGACATCTCGCGCCTGCCGCCGGCCCAGCGCGATTACGGCATCGTGTTCCAGAGCTACGCGCTGTTCCCCAATCTCAGCATCGCCGACAACGTCGCCTACGGGCTGGTGAACCGCAAGACGCCGAAGGTGCAGGCACGCCAGCGCGTCGAGGAGCTGCTCAAGCTGGTGGGCCTGCCCGGGTGCGAAGGCAAGTACCCCGCGCAGCTGTCGGGCGGCCAGCAGCAGCGCATCGCCCTGGCGCGGGCGCTCGCGACCGCGCCGGGACTGCTGCTGCTGGACGAGCCGCTGTCGGCGCTCGACGCGCTCGAGCGGGTGCGGCTGCGCCACGAGATCCGCGCGCTGCAGCAGAAGCTCGGGGTGACGACGGTCATGGTGACGCACGACCAGGAAGAGGCGCTGTCGATCGCCGACCGCATCGTCGTGATGAACCACGGGGTGATCGAGCAGGTGGGCACGCCGCTGGACATCTACCGCGAGCCGGCTTCGCCCTTCGTGGCCGACTTCGTCGGCAAGGTCAACGTGTTGCCGGCGCGCGTGACGGCGGGCGAGTTGCGGTTCGGCAGCCTGCGCATCCCGTGCCAGGGCGCCGACCGCGATGCGCGCGTGTACCTGCGCCCGGAAGACGTGCTCGCGCGGCCGATCTCGGAGGGCGATGCGCATGTGTTCGACGCGAACATCGAGAAGATCGAATTCCTCGGTTCGTACTGCCATGTACACGTCGCGTCGCCGGCACTGGACGCGCACAAACTGACCGTGTACCTGTCGCTCAACTTCCTGTCCGAGCAGTCGCTGGCCGTGGGCTCGCCGCTGAAACTCAAACTGCTGCCCGAGCGGATCAAGGTGTTCTGATGGGCCACATGGCGTAGATCATGGCCGCGGTTCTGCCCGTTCCCCACACGGCGCCGGTGAGGCTGGCGGCGCACTGGACCGACCGGCTCGCGCACGGCGCGCTGCTGCTGGTCGCGCTGGCGCTGCTGGCGTTCCTCGCGCTGCCGTTGCTGACCATCGTCGTGCAGGCGGCCCAGAGCAAGCAGGGCGAGTTCGTGGGGATCGCGAACTTCATCGAATACGCCCGCACACCCGCCTTGCTCGAGAGCCTGTGGGACAGCCTGTGGGTGTCGGCCGCCGTGACCGCGATCGCGGTGCCGCTCGCGTTCGGCTTCGCCTACGCGCTGGCGCGCTCCTGCATGCCGCTGAAGCCGCTGTTTCGCGGCATCACGCTGATCCCGCTGCTCGCGCCCTCGCTGCTGTCGGCGATTTCGCTGATCTACTGGTTCGGCAACCAGGGCGTGCTCAAGAGCTGGATGAACGCCGTCGGCATCGCGGAGATCTATGGCGCGCCGGGCATCGTGGTGGCGGAATGCTTCGCCGTGTTTCCGCATGCCCTGATGATCCTGGTGACGGCCCTGACGCTGTCGGATGCGCGCCTGTACGAGGCGGCCGATGCGATGGGCACCAGCGCCTCGCGCAAGTTCTTCACCATCACGCTGCCCGGGGCGAAGTACGGCCTGATCTCGGCGGCGCTGGTGACATTCACGCTGGTGATCACCGACTTCGGCATCCCCAAGGTGATCGGCGGCAACTTCAACGTGCTGGCCACGGACGTGTTCAAGCTGGTGATCGGCCAGCAGGATTTCGCCAAGGGCGCGGTCGTCGCGATCCTGCTGCTTGCCCCCGCGCTGCTGACGTTCGGCGTGGACCACTACGTCAGCCGCCGCCAGACCGCGATGCTCACGGCCCGCGCCGTCCCGTACCGGCCCAGGCCGTCGCCGGGCTACGACGCCGCCATGACGCTGTACTGCTCGGTCCTCGCCTTCCTGGTGCTCGCGATGCTGGGCATGGCGATCTTCGCGTCGTTCGCCAGCTTCTGGCCGTACAACCTCACGCCGAGCCTGCGCCATTACGTGCTCGGCCTGGTCGATGCCGAGGTCAGCGTCGGCTTTTTCAACAGCCTGAAGATGGCGGCCGGCACGGCGCTGTTCGGCACCGCACTGGTGTTCTGCAGCGCCTACCTGCTGGAGAAGACCAAGGGCGTGAACGGCCTGCGCGGCATTGTCAAGCTCCTGTCCATGCTGCCGATGGCGGTGCCGGGCCTGGTCCTCGGCCTGGGGTACATCTTCTTCTTCAACGAGCCGGGCAACCCGCTCAACGGCCTGTACCACACGCTGACATTGCTGACGCTGTGCACGATCGTGCACTTCTACACGACCGGGCACCTGACCGCGGTCACCGCGCTCAAGGCGCTGGACAGCGAGTTCGAAGCCGTGAGCGCGTCGCTCAAGGTGCCCTTCTTCAAGACGTTCTGGCGCGTGACGCTGCCGATCTGCACGCCGGCCCTGGTGGACATCGCGCGCTACTTCTTCATCAACGCCATGACGACGATCTCGGCCGTGGTGTTCCTCTATTCCCCCGAGACCAAGGTGGCGTCGATCGCCATCCTGAACCTGGACGAGGCCGGCGAGATCGGCGCGGCGGCGGCAATGGCGGTCTTGATCGCCGCGGTCTCCGCGCTGGCGACGCTGGCGTTCATGGCGCTGGCGTGGTGGGTCAATCGCCGCACGCAGGCCTGGCGATGATGATGCCCCCACGCTTTTCACTTCGTGTAATGCGCTGCCCCCCGAGGGGGCGCATTTCGCCTTGGGGCGGCCCGGCGGCGAAACCTGAGCAATGACAAAGGTGCATGCAATGGACAGAGACAAGATCCTCCTGACCCCCGGCCCGCTGACCACGACGCTGCGCACCAAATTGGCGATGCTGCGCGACTGGGGTTCCTGGGACAGCGATTTCAACGAGGTGACGGCGCGGGTGCGCCGCAGCCTGCTCAAGGTCGTGCATGCCGAAGCGTCGCATGTCGTCGTGCCCCTGCAAGGCAGCGGCACGTTCAGCGTCGAGGCGGCGGTGGCGACGCTGGTGCCCCGCGACGGTCACGTGCTGGTGCTGGACAACGGTGCCTACTGCAAGCGGGCGGCGCGGTTGACCACATTGATGGGCCGCAAATGTACAGTGCTCGAATTTGGAGAGGCAACCCAGGTCTCGGCGGCCGCGCTCGACGAGAAGCTGGCTGCCGACAGGACCGTGACGCACGTCGTCCTGATCCACTGCGAAACGGGCGCCGGCGTCTGGAATCCGCTCGAAGCGGTGGCCGAGGTCTGCGCCCGCCGCGACAAGGGGCTGATCGTCGATGCCATGAGTTCGTTCGGGGCGCTGCCGATCGACGCGCGCGAAACCCGCTTCGACGCGCTGATCGCCGCCAGCGGCAAGTGCCTCGAAGGCGTCCCGGGCATGGGTTTCGTCATCGTGCGCAAACAGGTGCTTCAAGGCTGCGCCGGGCGCAGCCAGTCGCTCGCGATGGACCTGCACGACCAGTACGTGTACATGGAGCGCACGGGCCAGTGGCGCTTCACGCCGCCCACCCATGTGGTGGTCGCGCTGGCCGAGGCGATCGCGCAGTTCGAGGCCGAGGGCGGCCAGCCGTCGCGGCTGGCGCGCTACACCAGCAACTACCAGACGCTGATCCACGGAATGTCGCGCCTGGGCTTCATGCCCTTCCTCGATCCGGCGATCCAGGCGCCGATCATCGTCACGTTCCACGCACCGGGCGACCCGCGTTATGAATTCAAGGCCTTCTATTCGGCGGCGCGCCAGTGCGGTTTCATCCTGTATCCCGGCAAGCTCACCCAGCTGGAAACTTTTCGCGTAGGCTGTATCGGTGCGATCGGCCCGACCGAAATGGAGCAGGCCGTCCAGGCGGTGGCGCTGGCGCTGGAGAACATGGGCATCGCTTCGGGGGAACCTGCGATTTGAATTCCGGGGTCCTCTGTCCGGGCGTTTTGAGAAAGCAGACATTCATGGCCACCGACAAAGTGCACCCCGCGCTCGAGAGGATCCGCAAGTCCGGCGCGCAGAAGGTGAAGGTCGCCTGCAGCGACATCGACGGCGTGCTGCGCGGCAAGTACCTGCACAAGGACAAGTTCGAAAGCGCGGTCGGCGCCGGCTTCGGCTTCTGCGATGTCGTGTTCGGCTGGGACTCCAGCGACAACGTCTATGACAACGCGCAGGTCACCGGCTGGCAGCACGGTTTTCCCGACGCGCTCGCGCGGCTCGACCTCGACACGCACCGCAACGTGCCGTGGGATGGCGGGGTCGATTTCTTCCTCGGCGAATTCATCAATGCCGACGGCACGCCGTATCCGATCTGCCCGCGCCAGACCCTCAAGCGGGTGCTCAAGCGCGCCGAGAAGCTCGGCTTCCAGGTGATGACCGGCATGGAGTACGAGTGGTTCAATTTCCGCGAAACGCCGCAGAGCTGGGCGGCGAAAAAGGGCGTCGGACCGGAAACCCTCACGCCAGGCATGTTCGGTTATTCGCTGCTGCGCGTGAACCAGAACCGCGAGTTCTTCAATGCGCTGATGGACGAGATGCTGGCGTTCGGCGTTCCGATCGAGGGGCTGCATACCGAAACGGGCCCCGGCGTGTACGAGGCGGCGATCGCGTTCTCCGAGGCGCTCGAGCAGGCCGACCGCGCGATCCTCTTCAAGACCGGGGCCAAGGAGATCGGCGCGCGCTTCGGCATCATGCCCAGCTTCATGGCCAAGTGGAGCGCGCAGTACCCGGGCTGCAGCGGCCACGTGCACCAGAGCCTGTCCGACGGCAGGGCGAATCTGTTCTACGATGCGAAGAGCAGCCGCAAGATGAGCGGCCTGTTCGAAAGCTACCTGGCCGGGCAGGTCGCCTGCCTGATGGAATTCGCGCCGATGTTCTGGCCCACCATCAACAGCTACAAGCGGCTGGTCGATGGCTTCTGGGCGCCGGTCAAGCCGACCTGGGGCATCGATAACCGCACCGCGAGCTTTCGCGTGATCGCCGGCAGCCCGAATGCCACCCGGCTGGAAACGCGCTGCCCGGGCGCCGACGTGAATCCGTATCTGGCCAAAGCCGCCGTGATCGCGGCCGGCCTCTATGGCGTCGAGCAGGGCCTGAAGCTCACGGCGCTCCCGATCACCGGCACCAACCAGGGCGCGGAAAACATTCCACGCGCCCCGCGCACGCTGATCGAAACAACCCGCAACTTCAGCAACTCGGCCATTGCGCGGGATTTCCTCGGCGATACATTCGTCGAACATTTCGCCGCCACCCGCGAATGGGAATGGCGCCAGTGGCTCGACGGGGTCACGGACTGGGAATTGAAGCGCTATTTTGAAATCATCTGAAGTGAAAGCCCACCCCCGAAGCGCCTTGGTCCTCGAACTCACATCATCATGAGCATCACCAGTTTCTCCTTTCCCACCCACATCCGCTTCGGCGCCGGCGCGCGCACCGAAGTCCGCGAGCACCTGCTGGGGCAGGGCCTGAAGCGCCCGCTGATCGTCACCGACAAGGCGATCGCCGCGTTGCCGTTGCTGGACGAATTCATGACCCACCTCGCCGGCCTCGAGGTCGCGGTCTTCTCGGAAGTGTTCGGCAACCCACTGTGCAGCCAGGTGATGGACGGCGCGGCCGCGTTCAAGGCCCACCGCGCCGACTGCGTGATCGGCTTCGGCGGCGGCGCCGCGCTCGACGTCGCCAAGGTGGTCGGCATCGCCGCGACCCTCAAGGGCGACATCGTCGAATACGCCTGGGACCATCCGAACGTGCGGCCGATCGAAAAGCCGCTGCCCTACTTCGTCGCGCTGCCCACGACCTCGGGCACCGGCTCCGAGGTGGGGCGCTCGGCCGTCGTGAGCGAAAACGAAACGCACCTGAAGCGCGTGATCTTCAGCCCGAAGATTCTCGCCCGCACGGTGTTCGCGGACCCCGAGCTCACGCTGGGCCTGCCGCCCGCGATCACCGCCGCCACGGGCATGGATGCGTTGACCCACAACATCGAGAGCTATCTCTCGCCGGCGTTCCATCCGCTGTGCGACGGCATCGCGCTGGAAGGCGCGCGCATCGCGGCGCGGTCACTGGTGCCGGCCGTGCAAGAGCCGGGCAACCTGGCCGCGCGCAGCGACATGATGATGGCGTCCATGATGGGCGCGATCGCGTTCCAGAAAGACCTCGGCGCGGTGCATTCCTGCGCGCATGCGCTGGGTGCCGTGGTCGACCTGCACCACGGACTGGCCAATGCGCTGATGATCGACACCGTCATGGCGTGGAACTACGAGGCGGCGCCGCAGAAATTCGACGAGCTCGCGCATGTGTGCAAGGTGTGGGGCGGCGGCGTCGAATTCGTGCCGTGGCTGCGCGCGCTCAAGGTCCGGGTCGGGATCACCGGCAAACTGACGGCGCACGGCGTGCGCGAAGGACATATTCCCCGGCTGGTCGAGATCGCGGCGGCCGACATGTGCCACCAGACCAACCCGCGCCCCTGCACGGCCGCCGATTTCAAACGGCTCTTCGAGAAGGCTCTGTAGCAGATGAATGGCGGCAGTCCCACCGTCGGCGCGTCCCGGCTGAAGATCGGCATCTCGGCCTGCTTCATGCATGCCGACCCGGCGCGCCCGCTGTTCACCGGCAAGACACTGCAGTACGTGGAGCAGTCGATCGCGCACTGGGTCATGTCCACCGGCGCGCTGGCGGTGATGATCCCCAGCCCCACCGGCGCCACCCAGCGCGGCGACGTGACGCTCGACCATTACGCGCAGTGGCTCGATGGCCTGGTGCTGCACGGCGGCGCCGACGTCTCGCCGCGCAGCTACGGTGAGGAGCCGCTGCAGGAGCGGTGGGCGGGCGACCGCATCCGCGACCTGTACGAGATCGACCTGGTGGCGGCGTTCGAGCGTCACGGCAAGCCGGTGTTCGGCGTGTGCCGCGGGCTGCAGCTGGTCAACGTGGCCTATGGCGGCACGCTGTACCAGGACATCCGGACCCAGCGGCCCGAGGCCCTGCAGCATCGCGACGCCGCCGTCTACGACCTCAACTTCCACACCGTGGACATCGTGGCGGGATCGCGGCTGGCCGGCCTGTACCCCGACCTCGCGCGGGCCAAGGTCAACAGCATCCACCACCAGGCGATCAAGGAGCTCGCGCCCGGTTTCGCGGTGGAGGCCGTGAGCAACGAGGACGGCCTGATCGAGGCGATCCGCCGCGAGGACACCGCACTGCCGTACCTGGCGGCGGTGCAGTGGCACCCCGAATTCCACCAGCCCGGCTCCGACAGCATCGACGACGCCGCCCTGCTCGAGGATTTCCTCGCCGCCGCGCGCGCCGCCCGGAAGGACAAACCATGAGCACGCTAGCGATCTACAACCCGGCGGACGGCGAACGGATTACCGCCGTCGCCGCCGACGACGCCGCATCCGTCGCCGTGAAGGCGGCCCGCGCGCGCGCCGCGCAGCCGGCCTGGGCCGCGCGGCCGCTGTTGGAGCGCAAGGACTGCATCGCGCGCTTCCGTGAGGGAGTGGTGCGCGACCTCGAAGCGCTGGCGGTCACGATGACGCGCGAGACCGGCAAGCCGATCAGGATGTCGCGCAACGAACTCAACGGTTTGCTCGGCCGGCTGGACTTCTTCATCGGCATGGTCGAACCGGTGATCGCCACCGAAACCGTGTATGACGAAGGCGGCATGAACGAGCGCATCGAGCATGTGCCGCTGGGCGTGGTCGGCAACATCTCGGCCTGGAACTATCCGTGGTTCGTCGGCTGCAACGTGATCGTGCCGGCGCTGCTCACCGGCAACGCCGTGCTGTACAAGCCGTCCGAATACGCGACGCTCACCGGGCTGGAGATCGCCCGCCTGTTGCACGAAGCGGGCGTGCCGCAGGACGTGTTCGCGGTGCTCGTCGGCGCGGGGCCGGTCGGCGCCGCTTTGCTGGAGCAGAAAGTCGATGGCCTGTTCTTCACCGGCTCCTACGCCACCGGCGTGCGCATCGCGCAGACGGTCGGGTCGCGTTTCATGAAGCTGCAACTGGAGCTGGGGGGCAAGGACCCGACCTATGTGTGCGACGACGTCGATGCGAAAGGCGCGGCCGAATCGCTGGCCGATGGCGCGATGTACAACACCGGGCAAAGCTGCTGCTCGGTCGAGCGCATCTACGTGCACGAAAAAGTGCACGACGCGTTCCTCGCCGCGTTCGTCGAAACCGTGAAAGGCTACAAGGCCGGCGATCCGATGAGCGAGGACACGTACATCGGTGCGATCACCCGTTCGCAGCAACTGGACGTGCTGGACGCGCACGTGGCCGATGCGAAGGCGAAGGGGGCCGTGTTGCACACGGGCGGCCACCGTTTGCCGGGACCCGGCAACTGGTACGCACCGACCGTGTTCAGCAACGTGAACCACGACATGGAATTGATGCGGGAGGAAAGCTTCGGGCCGATCATCGGGATCCACAAAGTCTCCAGCGACGAGGAAGCCGTGCGGCTGATGAACGACACGCGCTACGGCCTGACTGCCGGCGTCTACACGCCCGATCGGGACCGGGCGCAGCGCCTGCTCGCACAGCTCAATGCCGGCAGCCTGTACTGGAACTGCTGCGACCGCGTCAGCCCGCGCCTGCCGTGGAGCGGCTTCGGCGATTCGGGCATCGGCCTGACGCTGTCCACTTACGGGATCCAGGCGTTCACGCGCCCGCGCGCATGGCACCTCAAGGCCGCGGGTTGAGCCCGCGGCGCCTCACGCTGTTCGACCTGGACAACACGCTGCTGTCGGGAGACAGCGACGTGCTGTGGTGCGAGTTCCTCATGGCCAAAGGCGTGCTGGAGCGCGCCGCGTTCGCCGCGCGCAATGCCGACATGGAAGCGCGCTACCGGCTGGGCACGGTGGGCACGCAGGAGTTCGCGCATTTCTATCTCGGCACGCTCGCCGGCCGGACTCCGGCCGAGTGCGAGCCGCTGCGGCGCGAGTTCCTTGCCACCGAGGTCGTACCGCGCATCCCGCCCGCGGCGATGCAGTTGGTGAAGCAGCACCTGGGCGCCGGCGACCAGGTGGTCATGACCACGGCCACCAGCCGGTTCATCACCGAACTCACGTCGGCGCACTTCGGCATCGAGCACCTGCTGGCGATCGAGCCCGAAGTGGCGCAGGGCGTCTTCAGCGGCCGGTCGCGCGGCACGCTGAACATGCGCGATGGCAAGGTGACGCGTCTGCACGAGTGGCTGGCCGCGCGCGGCGAGGACCTGCGCGGCTTCCGCAGCACGGCCTACAGCGATTCGATCAACGACCTGACGCTATTGCAGGCCGTCGACGAGCCGGTGGCGGTCGATCCGGACGCCAAGCTTGCCGCGATTGCGCGCGAGCGCGGCTGGCGCGTGCTGCGGCTGCGCTGAGCCGGCGGTGGATGCCGCGGCGCTGAAAGACTGCTTCAAACGCCAGGCGGCCGGCGCGCCAGCACGTCCTGCGCCGCCTGCTCGTACGCGTGGGCAAGTTGCAGCAGCGCCAGCTCGCCGCGCGGCTTGCCGATCAGCTGCAGTCCCATCGGCAGCCCGCGCGCATCGAACCCCGCCGGCACGCTGATGGCCGGCAGGCCGGCGAACGTGGGATAGATCACGACTTCCATCCAGCGGTGGTAGGTGTCCATCGGCATGAGATTGATGCGGCTGGGCCAGCGCAGCGCGGCGTCGAACGGCCAGACCTGCGCCACCGGAAGCGCCAGGAAATCATGCTGCGTGAATAGCGAAAGCATGTGCTGGTAGAACGCAGTGCGCGCGACGCTGGCGCCCAGGAGCCCGTTGCCGCTGAGCTCGCGTGCCTGGTCGAACTCCCACAGCGCCTCGGGTTTGACCAGCGAGCGCTGTTGCGGCTGCACCAGGAACGGCGCGATGCGCGCCGCCACCAGCGCGCGGCGCCACACCAGCCAGGCTTGCCACACCCGTTCCGGCGGCGTGCCCAGCGGGATCGGCTCGACGGCGCAGCCGAGCCCCTCGAGCCGCCGCAATGCGTCAGCACACACGTCGAGGATGCCGGGCTCGAACGGCAGGTAGCCCGAGAGGTCGCCGAGCCAGCCGATGCGCATCGCCTTGCAATCGAGCGGCGCCGCATCCAGCGGGAAGGACGGCTCTTCGGCCAGCGAAAGCGGCGCGCGAGTGTCGAACCCCGCCTGCACTTCGAGCAGCCGCGCCACGTCGCGCACGGTGCGGCCCATCGGTCCTTCGGTGCCCAGCTGGCTGAGCCATGCGTCTTGCGCCGGCCACAGCGGCACGCGGCCCTGGCTGGGGCGCAGCCCGAACACGTTGTTCCAGCCGGCGGGGTTGCGCAGGCTGCCCATGAAGTCCGAACCGTCGGCCACCGGCAACAGCCGCAATGCCAATGCGACGGCGGCTCCGCCGCTGCTGCCGCCGGCGGAGCGGGTGGGGTCGTACGCGTTGCGGGTCACGCCGAACACCTCGTTGAACGTGTGCGAGCCCAGCCCGAATTCGGGCGTGTTCGTCTTGCCGATGACGATGCAGCCGGCCGCCTTCATGCGCTGCACCATCAAGCCGTCGGCCTGCGGCATGAAGTTGCGCATGAGTGGCGAGCCGAGCGTGGTGGGCAGGCCGGTCGCATTCGCGAGGTCCTTGATCGCCTGCGGCAGGCCGTGCATCCAGCCCAGCGACTGCCCGCGCGCCAGCTGCGCGTCGCGTTCGTCCGCCTCTCGCAGCAGGAGATCGCCGTCGCGCAGGCTCACGATCGCGTTGAAGCGCGGGTTCAGGTCCGCGATGCGTGCCAGGTACGCCTGCATCACTTCGCGGCAGGACAGCTGCCGGGCATGGATGGCGCGCGACAAGGCGCCGGCGTCCAGCGCGGTGATGTCCGAATGTGCGGCGGGGGAAGGGTTCATCTTGGTTCTCTCGGGCGCGGCGTCCAATTCTGTCCCGAATCGGCCCGACTGCGCGCCGCGCGTTCAAATCCAGCGGCCGCCGCGCAGTTCGCGCACGAGCCAGGCGCAATAGATCGGCGCCGCCACCAGCCCGGCGACGCCGAACGCCGCCTCCAGCACCAGCATCGACGCGAGCAGGCCGTACGCTGGCACGCGGATGCGCACTCCCACGATGCGGGCGTTCAGGAAATATTCGAGCTTGTGCACGACCACCAGGAACCCCAGCGAGACGGCGCCCAGGAACGGCGAGACGGTGAGCGCCGCCACCGTGATGGCGGCGTTGGACAGCAGGTTGCCGACGATCGGCAGCAGGCTGGCAAAGAAGGTGAACGCCACCAGCGTGTTGGCCAGCGGCACGTGGAAGTCCAACGCGGGCAGCACGCCCAGCAGGTAGACGGCCGTGAGCGCCGTGTTGATCAGCGAGATGCGCAGTTGCGCCGCGACCACGTCGCCGAATGCGCCGGCCAGGTGCCACAAGCGCTGCTGCGCCAGCCGCATCGCCAGCGTGGGCGGCTCGGGCGCGGGCCCGGACGCGGGCGAGGAGGCGCCCGCCATCAGCCCGATCGCGAGGCCGACGATCAGGTCGACGATGACGTGCAGCGCCTGGCGGCTCCAATGCTGCACCTGCCCGGCGTGCGATCTCAGCCAGCCCGAGATCGCTTCCTGCATGGCCGCGGCCGAGTCGGGCAGGCGATTGGCCAGCCAGGCCGGGGCGCTGGTCCGGATCTGGTCGAGGGTGTCGGCCAGCAGCTGCAGCAGTTTCGCCAGCCCGCCGGATGACGCGCTCAGCAGCAGCTCGACGCCTTCGAACACCGCGAACGCCAGCACCACGAGGATGACGGCGAGCAGCAGCGCCGTGAGCGGCCGCGACTGCCACGACGCCGTGTACGCCCGCGCCTTGCCGCGGATCCAGCGGTACAGCACGAACCCGCCCAGGCCGGCAAACAGGGCGGGCATCAGATTCAGCCAGAGCACAGCCAGTAGCGCCAGCGCGGCGAACAGGACGCTGCGCCCGTGCAAGGCCTCGGTTGCGGGCAGCGCAGTGGTGTCGGGGAGGGGACGCGGGGGCTTCACGCGCGCCATTCTGCGCGTTGGGGCGCGGCCGCGCGGTAAGCGATCCGCGGCGGGCCGCGTAAGCCTTCGTCCCCGTGCGGCGCTGGCGCCGCGCTTGTAAGATAGCTCTTCAACGATGCGGCAGTCTCTCTGTTTCTGCCGCTCCCCGATAGAACGGAGTGTCGTGAAATGGCCCTGATTGTCGTCGTGGAGGACGATGCGAGCACCCGCATGCTGATCGCGTCCGTCCTGAAGAAGGACGGGCACGAGGTGCTCGCGGCCGAAGACGGCACGCAGGGCCTTTCGCTGGTACGGCATGGCGCGCCCGATCTGGTCATCAGCGACGTGCAGATGCCGGGGCTCAACGGCTTCGAGATCCTCGCCGCGCTGCGGGCCGAGCAGGCCACCGCGGCCATGCCCGTCATCCTGCTCACCTCGCTGCAGGAGCGTGCCCATATGCGCATCGGCATGACCACCGGTGCGGACGACTACATCACCAAGCCGTTTCGCGCCGCGGAGCTGCGCCAGGCGGTCGAGGCGCAGTTGAACAAACGCGCGGTCCAGGCGAGCCTGCAGGCCATGGCGGTTGACGCCGCAGTGCAGGAGGCACTCGTGCAGCAGAAGCATCAGCTGGCGCGCCTGTACGAGCAACGCCTCGCGGCCGAGCTCAGCGAGCGTTGGCCGGGCGGCGAGGGCGGCGACGCGGACGAGCGACTCGCGAGCGCCACCGTGCTGTTCGTGGACATCCCGAACTACGCCACCGTGGCGGAAAAACTCAACTCGGAGGAGCTCGCCGACCTGGTGAAGAAGTTCTACGGCAGCGCCAACGACACGGTGCACCTGTTCGGAGCGCGCCATATGCGTTTCGTCGGCGAGGGACTGCTCGCGATCTTCGCGCCCGACAGCGACACCCAGACGGTGAGTCATGGCCTGCGCGCGGCGCGGGCCGCCCTCGGCCTGGTCGAATCCACCCGCGGCATCCGCGAATACCTGCAGGCCCGGTATCCGGCGCGCAAGCTGCCGCCCTTCGAAGTGAATGTGGCCCTGCACACCGGCGCCGTCACTCTTACCGTGCTGCAGGACCCGCTGCACGGCGGCGCGCCGCAGACGCTGCCGGTAGGCGACGCGGTGAGCGCCACCATATTGCTGCAACGGCAGGGACGCGCTCTAGGATGGCCGATCATCGCCAGCGTTGCCGCGCTGCGCGCGGTCACCGGGGCCGTGAAGACGGGCGCGCGGGCGCTGGTCAACCTGCCGGGCCGCTCAGCTCCGATGGATGCGGTGGAACTCGCAGGCCTGGCCCTGTGAAAGGGCACGGGCCCATGAGGATGTTCTCGCTGCGCCGCATCCTCGCGGCGAGCCTGGTTCTGCTGGCGACCGTGCCGGCGCTGCTGGTGCTGTGGATGATGTCGCGCGCCAGCACGAACGCCGTAGACGACCTGGCCGGCAAGATCCTCACGCAGGTGGCCGCGCTGGTCCAGGCGAGCACCGAAGCGCATGTGCAGCAGGTGCACGACGTGCTGGACGGCGTCTTCCCCGAGCGGGTGGCCGACGGCGACCTCGAACGCGCGCGCAATTGGCTGCGCAACCCGGCGCAGTTCGAGCCGATGGCATTCGCCCTCACGCGCCAGTCACCCGATGTGGCGGTGATGCATTTCGGCAACCTGCGCGGCGAGTACTTCGGACTGGAAAGAACCGCCGACGGCGCGCGGGTCGGCATCCGCAAGCCGGCCGGGATGGGCCGGGAATTCTTCCAGCTGCGGCAGCCGGGCGATCGCAGCCGGCCGCTGGATCCGGAAGTGCGCAATTTCGAGCCGCGCAGCACGCCGTGGTACGCCGGTGCGCTCAGCGCGAAAGGCCGCGTGTTCACGCCGGTTCAAGTGGCCGCCTCCGGCCGGCAGCTGATGGTCAGCCTGTCGCAGCCGGTGTACGACGCCGATGGCGGCGCGGCCGGTGTGTTCGGCGCCGACCTGTACCTGCAGCATCTGGCTGACATGCTGCGCACGCAGCGCATCAGCTCGCACGGCGCGGCTTTCGTCGTGGACGAGAAGGGCTTGCTGGTCGCCAGTTCGGCCGGGGACCCGCTCGTCACGAGCGCCGCCGGCAAGTTCCAGCGCACCGGCCCGCAAGCCAGCGCCAACCCGGTGATCCGGGAGAGCTTCGCCGCGCTGCAGAAATTGTGGGCCAGCCGCAGCGAAGACACGGTAGCCACCAACACCGCCTTGCAGCGGCTGCCGACGGCCGGTGACGCCCTGTTGATGGTGCAGCGTCCGTTCGGCGAAGCGCAGGGCCTGCACTGGACGCTCGTGGTGGCGGCGCCGGAAAGCGATTTCACCTCCGACATCAGTCGCGCCTTCAGGACGTCGCTCGCCGCCATGGTGCTGCTGATCCTGCTCGGAAGCGCGATCGCGTTCTTCATCGCCAAAGGCATCGGCCGGCGCCTGCGCAACCTGAGCAGCGCGGCCGAACAGCTGGGCCGCGGCGAGGTGCCGGCGCCCGAAAGCGGCACGCGCATCTACGAAGTGCATCGGCTGTCGCAGGTGCTGCACGACAGCGCCAACCAGCTCGCCGCGTACCGGGAGCGGGTCAAGGCCGATGCGCAGGCGCTGCGCGAAGCCAACGAGAGCCTGGAGGCGCGCGTGCAGCGTCGCACGGCGGAGCTGGCGGCATCGCGCGAGGAAGCGCTGGCAGCGGCGCGCGCGAAGGCGGCCTTCCTCGCCACCATGAGCCACGAGATCCGCACGCCGTTGAACGGGGTCGTCGGCATGAGCACGCTGCTGGCTGAGACGGCGCTGGACGCCGAGCAGCGCGATTACCTGCAGACCATTCGCCTGTCGAGCGACCAGCTGCTCGCCGTGATCAACGACGTACTCGACTTCTCGAAGATCGAATCGGGCAAGCTGGAACTGGAGATCGAGCCGGTGAGCGTGCGCGGCGCCGTCGAGGAGGCGTGCGACATCGCCGCGCCACGGGCGCGCGAGAAGGGGCTCGAGCTCATCATCGACATGGCCGAGGACGGCGAGACCGCCGTGCCCGCCGCGATCAAGGGCGACGTGACGCGCCTGCGCCAGGTGCTGATCAACCTGATCAACAACGCCGTGAAGTTCACCGCCAGCGGCGAAGTGGCGGTGCATGTGCGTTGTCTGCACGCCGACGACGGCAAGGGCAATTGCGTGCTGGAATTCCGCGTCGCCGACAGCGGCATCGGCATCCCGCCGGAGCGCCTCGCATCGCTGTTCGAAGCATTCACCCAGGTCGATGCGTCCACCACGCGCAAGTACGGCGGCACCGGGCTCGGGCTGGCGATCTGCAAACGGCTGGTCGAACTGATGGGAGGCCAGATGGGCGTGGAGAGCACGCCGGGCCGGGGCTCGACCTTCTGGTTCACCGTGGCCGCACCGGCAACCGAACTCGCCCCGACCCCGGGCATGGCCGATGCGAGCCTGCTGCAGGGCAAGGGGGCGCTGATCGTGGACGATCACGCGACCAATGTGCGCATCCTCACGCGCCAGCTTCAATCGTGGGGCATGGCGGTGGCGGGTGTGGATTCGGGTGCCCACGCACTCGAATGGATGAAGAGTGCGGCGCAGCTTCCGGACGTGATCATCACGGACATGCACATGCCGGGGATGGACGGCGTGGCCGTCGCCCAGGCACTGAAGGCCCAGCCAGGCTGGGAGGCCATTCCCGTCGTGCTGCTGAGTTCGGGGTTCATGCCGGCCGCGGACGAGAGCGCCTTGCTGTTCGCGGCGCGCCTGCTCAAGCCCGCGCGGCAGAACCAGTTGTTCGAGACACTGGTGCGCTGCATCTCGCCGCAAGTGGCGGACAGCGGCCGCTCCCCCGGCGTCGCACCCGACGCGCGCAAGAACGTCACGGTGCTGGTGGCCGACGACAACGCCGTGAACCTGAAGGTGGCGTGCGCGATGCTGGTCAAGCTGGGCTACGACATCCTCACGGCCACCGACGGGCGGGAGGCGGTGCAGGCGGTCGCCCACGCCACCGCGAATGGCCTGCGGCTGGGCGCGGTGCTGATGGACGTGAACATGCCGGACGTCGACGGGTTGCAGGCGACGCGGCAGATCCAGGCCGCGTGGGGTGACGACGCGCCGCCGATCATCGCGCTCACCGCCGCGGCTTCGGCCGAGGACCGGTTGCGCTGCGAGGCCGCCGGCATGGACGACTATCTGACGAAGCCGCTGCATGTGGCGGCGCTGGCGCAGGCGCTGGAGCGCTGGGTGGCGCTCGCCCAGCAGCGCGACGGGCCAGCCGCCGAACGTGCCGCGCCGCAGGTGCCGGAACCCGTGCTGATGGATTTCGCGCGGCTGGAGGAATTCAGGGAATTCGACGACGAAGCGCTGACCATGACGCACGAGGTGATCGGCCTGTTCCTGCACGACACGCCAACGCGGCTCGCAACCATTGCCCAAGCATTGGCCGCGCAGGACGCACGCGCGCTGGCCGCGGCGGCGCACGCGCTCAAGGGGGGTGCGAGCAACGTCGGCGCCAACGCGATCCATGAGGCGGCGCAGGCGCTGGAGGACGCGGCTCAGGACGGAAGCGTTCCAGCCGACGCGGCACAGCGCGCGGCCGCGTTGCAGGACTTGTGGGAGCGGACGCGGCAGGCCTTGGCCGGCTGGCAGTGAGGCGATTTCTCCGGCCCGCTACATCTCGCTGACCCGCCGGGCGAACGACTCCACTTTGGCCCAGTCGGTGAACTCCACGTCCGTGTCGGGCGCGGTCGGCCCCTTGGTGATCCACATGATGAAGCGGATCACCTGCCGGTCCCAGAAGCCGTAGCGCCTGTAATCGATGCGGCCGGCGAACACCCCCAGCAGTTTCGGCCGCCAGGCGCTGCGCGCCAGGAACTTGCGCATGTAGGGGTTCGTGTCGGGGCTGTTCTTCTCCGGCTTGCGCGCCACCACGTTCACGGTGAAGAACGCGTTCGGCTTCGCGTCCAGTGCCTGCCGGTGCGAGCGGGCGAATTCGAATACCTGCGGCGTGTGCTTGCCGTAGCGGATGCGCGCTCCGACGACCACCTTGTCGTAGGGCGCGATGTCCACGCCGGGCTCCTCGTCCACCGATTTCATCGTCACCCGATTCGATTGCTGCTCGAGCACCTGCTGCAGGTGCCGGCAGATCTTGAGAGTGTGCCCGTCGGTGGTGGAGTACAGGATCAGGATATGCGCCATGGCGCCGCTATCTTAAGCGGCGCGACTGCGCGGTTGCCTGCGATGCGTTAACCTTCGCAGCCCGACCCTCGAAGGAGCAGCGCATGACCACGACTTTCGACCTGCAGGGACGCACCGCCCTCGTCACGGGCGCCTTCAGCGGGCTGGGCCTGCACTTCGCGCGCGTGCTGGCGGCGCATGGCGCGCGCGTCGCGTTGATCGGCCGCCGCATCGAATTGGGGCGCCGGATGGCGGTCGAGATCGGCGCCGCGGTGGGCCGGTCCGCCGACGTGCGCGCCTATGAGTGCGACGTCACCGACGCGGACAGCGTGCGTGAGGCGTTCGCGCAAGCGGGCACCGAGCTCGGCGTGCCGCGCATCGTCGTGAACAACGCCGGCACCGTGGCGCGGGCGCCCAGCATCGATCTGCCGGAGCAGGACTGGATGGCCGTCGTCGATGTGAATCTGTCGGGCGTGTTCCGCGTCGCGCAGGCAGCCGCGCGCGAGCTGGTCCGGGCCGGCCAGCCCGGCACGATCGTCAACATCGCGTCGATCCTCGGGCTGCGGGTGCGGCCGCAGGTGGCGGCCTACGCCGCGACCAAGGCGGCGGTGGTGCAGTTGACCAAGGCGCTGGCGCTGGAATGGGCGGAGCACGGCATCCGCGTGAATGCGCTGGCGCCCGGCTATTTCGAAACCGACATCAATCGCGACCTGCTGCGCTCCCCGACGGGGCAAGCGCTGATCGCCCGTGTGCCCCTGAAGCGCGTGGGCCAGATGCCCGATCTCGATGGCCCGCTGCTGCTGCTGGCCTCCGACGCATCGGGCTACATGACCGGCGCCGTGATCCCGGTCGATGGCGGGCATCTGGTCAACAGCCTCTGATGGGCTGCCGGCGGGCCCATTCACAGGTCCGTAAACAGCCGGTGCGGGCGGCGCGCATCGCGCACGATCGGGTCTTCCCGATCCGCTGATCCCATGCACGCCGCTTCCTCCCGCCCGTTCATTGCCCTGGCCTGGTCCAACCTCGCGGCCCAGTCGGCCGAACAGCTGAGCCTGGCCGCGGTGCCGCTCGTGGCCGTGCTGGCGCTGCAGGCCGGACCGGGCGAGATCGGGACGCTGGCGGCGGTGCAGACGCTGCCCTTCCTGCTGCTGTCGATTCCGCTGGGGCTATTGGCCGACCGCGTGTCGCGGCGCGCACTGATGGTGATCGCGGAAGGGCTGCGGGCCTTGTCGTTATTGGCATTGCTCGCGATGGTGCTCACGGCGCAGCTGTCCATCGCGTGGCTGGCGGTCGCCGGTTTCGTGGGCGCGGTCGGCACCGTCGGGTTCAGTGTCGCGGCACCGGCGCTCGTGCCGGCGCTGGTGCCTGCTCACCTGCTGGCGCGCGCGAACGGACGGCTCGAGCTGGCGCGCAGCGCCGCGTACGCGGCTGGGCCGGCGCTGGCCGGCGCGCTGGTGGCCTGGGCGGGCGCGTCGGCGGCCTTCGTACTGGCAGCCGTCCTGTCGGCGACGGCGGTCGCACTGCTGTGGCGGCTGGTCGAGCTGCGGCGTGAACCCGCGCCGCCGCGCCACCCGATGCTGGAGATCAAGGATGGCGCGCTGTTCGTGTGGCGCCAGCCGTTCTTGCGTCCGATGCTGCTGACCGGCGTGGCCTGGAACATTTCCTGGTTCGTGCTGCAGGCGGCCTACGTGCCCTATGCGGTGCGGGTGCTCGGCCTGAGCGCCCAGGCCGTGGGCTTCACGCTGGGCACTTATGGCGCGGGCATGGTGGCGGGAGCGCTGCTCGCGTCGCGCCTGTTGGCGGCGATGCCGCTTGGCCGCGCGATCCAGCTCGGCCCCGCGGTGTCGGTGCTGGCCGCGGCCACGATGGTCGCCACGCTTTGGCTGCCGGCCGGTGTGCTGGCCGCGGCGTCGTTCTTCCTGTTCGGCGCCGGCCCGATCGTCTGGACCATCACCTCGACGACCTTGCGCCAGAGCGTCACGCCGGGGGCCATGCTGGGCCGGGTCTCGTCGGTGTTTCTCGCCGTCAACGCGGGCGCGCGCCCGATCGGGGCGGCGCTCGGCGGCTGGGTGGGCGCTTCCTGGGGCGAGCCCGCGTGCCTGTGGCTGGCGCTGGCCGGTTTCATATTGCAGGCGTGGGTGATCCTGGGCTCCAGCCTGGGCGCGCTGCAGCGCCTCGCGCCGGCGCGTTGAGGACGAACGGCCGCCCCTCTCAGAGCGCAACCTGTGCGGCGGCCATGATGCTGCCGACATTGCGCGGCGAAAAGAATTCCGCCGGCGAATCGGTCCCGGCGTTCATCCGCACGAAAGCGTCCATCGCATCCTGGTTGCCTTGGATGGCACCGAACAGCCGCTGCATTTCCGGTGGCGCAGGCTCGAGCGTCGCCAGCTGGCAGGTGAATTCGTACATCGCCAGCACCTGTTCGTCACGCGCGCGCTGGTAATCGTGCATTGCCGCCTCGAACGGGCGCGCGCCGCCCAGCGCTTCGTCCAGGGCGACCGCGCACCGCTCCGCGTCGCGGAAGGCGTTGGTGATCCCCTGCGCCGTGATCGGGTCCTTGTTGTAGCCGGCGTCTCCGACCAGCGCCCAGCCGTGCCCGTACGGCTGGCGAAAATAGTTCGGCACCGACGCGCCCAGGAAGCGGGCCTCGCGCCGCGCCGCGCGGAGCCGCTCGGCAAATTCCGGCTCCAGCGCGATCGTCTTGCCCGCCGCGCGAGCCGTGCCGATCCCCCGCCAACGCCGTGCGGGCGCGGCCTGACGGCGGGTTACTTCTTCCTGCCGTACTTGCCGGTGAAGGACGCCTTGCCGATCGCGTTGCCGTTGATCATGAAGCCCGCCATCGCCGCGGTGGCGTCGGCCGGAACGTCGAGCTTGTCGGTTTTCAGTGCGTACACGGTGAAGACGTAGCGGTGCGGCTTGTCGCCCTCGGGCGGACACATGCCGCCCCAGGCGGCCGTGCCGAAATCGGTGCGCACCTGCTTGGCGCCTTGAGGCAAGTTGGCGCCGCTCGCGTTGCCGGCATCGGGCTTCAGGTCCGTCACGTTGGCGGGGATGTTGACCACCGACCAGTGCCACCAGCCGGACCCGGTGGGCGCATCGGGGTCGTACACCGTGACGGCGAAGCTCTTGGTGTCCTTCGGCGCGCCGGTCCACTGCAACGCCGGCGACTTGTTCTCGCCCGAACAGCCGAAGACATTCGCTTCGAACTTCTTGTCGATCGTGGCGTTGGGCTTGATGTCCGGGCTGGTGAGGGCGAAGCCGGCGGCCTGGGCCAGCGAGATGCCGCCGGCCACGAGGGCGGCGGCAAGCAGGGTGCGCTTCATGCGTTCTCCTTATTGGGGATGGATCGGGGGCACCGATGATGCAACGAACGGGCGGCGCACGCCAGCCCGGGCGCCGTTCGCGGGCCGCTACCGATGGGCTGGCGCAAGCGGTACATTGCCTTTATTTGCACGGGAAAATCGCCATGGACAAGCAGCAAGGCATCGCGGGCGGCCTGACCAACTACGGTGACCGCGGGTTCGCGCTGTACCTGCGGCGCTCGTTCATCAAGTCGATGGGCTACTCGGACGAACTGCTGCGCCGGCCGGTGGTGGGCATCGCCTCCAGCCCGTCCGGTTTCAACAACTGCCACCGCGCGATGCCGGAGTTAGTCGACGCGGTCAAGCGCGGCGTGCTGGCCGCCGGCGGCCTGCCGATCGATTTCCCGACGATCTCGCTGGGCGAGGTGTTCCTCAATCCGACCAGCCTGATGTTCCGCAACCTCATGAGCATGGACGTGGAGGAAATGATCCGTGCCCAGCCGATGGATTCGGTGGTGCTGATCGGCGGCTGCGACAAGACGGTGCCCGCGCAGTTGATGGGTGCCGCGGCCGCCGACCTGCCCGCCGTGCAGCTCGTGACCGGGCCGATGATGACCAGCCGTCACAACGGCGAGCGTCTCGGGGCCTGTACCGACTGCCGGCGCTTCTGGGCGAGCTTTCGCGCCGGCAAGATCGACCAGCGCGAGATCGACGCGGTCGAAGGCCGGCTCGCCACGACGGCCGGCACCTGCGCCGTGATGGGCACGGCGAGCACGATGGCCTGCCTCGCCGAGGCGCTGGGCATGTCGCTGCCGGGCACGGCCGCGATTCCGGCCGTGCATGCGGACCGGCTGCGAGCGGCCGAAGCGAGCGGCGCCGCCGCCGTGCGGTTGATCCGCCAGCCGATCCGGCCCAGCCAGGTGATCACCGCGCACGCGGTGGAAAACGCATTGCGCGTGTTGCTGGCGCTGGGCGGCTCGACCAACGGCATCATCCACCTCACCGCGGTGGCCGGCCGCCTGGGCATCCCGGTGTCGTTGGATCGCCTGAACCAGTTGAGCGACAGCACGCCGGTGCTGGTTGACCTCAAGCCGACCGGTGAGCACTACATGGAAGACTTCTATGCCGCCGGTGGTATGGGGGCGCTGCTACGCGAGTTGCGGCCGCTATTGCACCTGGACACGGTCAGCGTCACAGGCGAAACGCTCGGCGAGCGGCTCGATGCGGAAGCGGGCGCGTGGATCGACCATCGCATCGTGCACCAGCTCGACTCGCCGGTGGAGCCGGTCGGCGGCCTCGTGGCGCTGTTCGGCTCGCTGGCGCCGCGCGGCGCGATCTTCAAGCGCTCCGCCGCCGACAAGAATCTGTTCGAGAAAGAAGGGCGCGTGGTGCTTTTCAGGTCGCTCGAAGACCTGAGCGAGCGCATCGACGATCCGCAACTCGACGTGCGCGCGGACGATTTCCTGGTGCTGCAAAACGCCGGCCCGACCAGCGGCAGCGGCATGCCCGAAGCCGGCTACCTGCCGATCCCGAAGAAGCTCGCGCAGGCCGGCGTGAAGGACATGGTGCGCATTTCCGATGCGCGCATGAGCGGCACCGCGTTCGGCACGATCGTGCTGCACGTGAGCCCGGAGTCCGCTGCCGGCGGTCCGCTCGCGCTGGTGCAGGGTGGCGACCGCATCCGCCTGAGCGTGAAGGACCGCCGCATCGACCTGCTGGTGGACGAGGCCGAACTGGAGCGCCGCCGCGCCGCGTTACCCGAGCGCGCCGCAGGTGCGACGCGCGGCTACGCCAAGCTGTACCAGGATCACGTCCTGCAGGCCGATGGCGGCTGCGATTTCGATTTCCTGCGGGGCAACGGGCCTGCCGCCCGCTAGGCCGCCGGCCGGCCGTAGCGCGCGGTGAAGGTCGCTTTCGCGATCGTGTTGGCGTTGATCATGAAGCCGCCCACCGCGGCGGTCGCGTCGTCGGGCACATCGAGCTTGTCGGTCTTGAGCGCGTGCACGGTGAATACATAGCGGTGCGGCTGGTCGCCCGGTGGCGGGCAGGGGCCGCCCCAGCCGTAGATACCGTAGTCGATGCGCACGTGCCTGGCGCCCTTGGGCAGGTTGGCCCCGCCGATGACGCCGGCGTTTTTCGCGAGTCCGCTCGCGCTGGCCGGGATGTTGACCACCATCCAATGCCAGAAGCCCGATCCGGTGGGCGCGTCCGGGTCGTAAACGGTGACGGCAAAGCTCTTGGTGCCCGCCGGCGCGCCGCTCCATTTCAGCTCGGGCGACTTGTTTTCGCCCGAGCAGCCGAAGCCGTTGAACTCGAAGCTTTGCGGCATCAGCGCGTTCGCCGCGATGTCGGGGCTGCTCAGCGCGAAGCCGCCGGACTTGGACTCGGGCACCATGCCGAGCGGTGCGAGGGCGGCCAATAGCATGTTCTTCATTTGCGGTTCTCCACTGGAGGGGAAATCCGATGATGCAGCGAACGGGCGCCCCGATCAAGCCAGGTGCTTGCCCACGATGCCGGCCAGCTCGAACATGCTCACTTGCGGTTTGCCGAACACCGGCAGCAGCTTGCTGTCGGCGTTGATGGCGCGCTTGTCCTTGGCGTCCTGCAGCCCGTTCGCCTTGATGTAATCCCAAAGCTTCTTGATGACTTGGGTGCGGGCCACCGGCTCGGCGCCGATCACGGCGGCGAGCTCGGCGCTGGGTTTCAAGCCGCTGCCCGTCTGGCGCGGCGACTTGGCTGCGGCTTTGCGCGGGCTTGCCGGTTTCTTGGCCGCTACCGCTTTCTTCGCAGCTGCCGCCGGTTTCCTGGCGGCAGCCTTTCCGCCCGGCGCCGCGTACTTCGCCGCGGGTTCCTTCGCCGCCGGCGTCTTGCCTGCTGCCGGCTTGCGCGGCGGGAACTTGGAGGCGCGCGGCTCGAATTCGAAACTCACCTTGCCTTCGTCCTTGTTCCAGGCGAGGAAAGCCTTGAACGCTCGGCGTGTGCGCATCGAGACGAACTTGTCCAGCAGGTCGGTCTTGCCGGCGTGCAGCAATTTGGAAATCTGCTCGCGCGCGACCGGCTGCTGCAGGATGATCTTGCCGCTCTTGAAGTCGCACGTCGGCGTCGGCTGGGCTTCGGTGGGCACCGAGCGCTCGCACACGTAGTTGCTGCCGTGCTCGAACACCCGGGCGCCGCACTTCGGACAGGGACCGAGCGACTCCTGGCCGGAGAAATCGACGATCTCGCCGGTCTCCGCCGCCTTGCGGTCTTCGCTGAAATCGAACTCCAGTTTCCAGTTCTTTTCTTCCTCGTTGTACTTGAGCACGATCTCGGCCGTGAACGGCCAGCCGGCCTTCGAACGGAAACCTTCCAGCGGCCCGACCTTCTTGTCGCGCAGCAATTGTTCGACCTCTGCGATCTCGAAGGTGCGGCCGGCCGGCGTCTTGCCGAACGAGAAGCCGCAGCCTTGCGTGTCCGCTTCGGCCGACTTGCCGGGCGCATCGCTGTCGGCCATCCCCGCGGGCCGGCCGATGCAGGCGTAGCGCCGGTAGTTTTCCTTCACCACGCCGCCGCAGTTGGGGCACGGGGTCTGGAGCGTCACGTAATCGCCGGGCACCGTGTCGCGGTCGTACTCCTTGGCCTTCTTGACGATGTGCTTGGTCATCTCGGCGATTTCCTGCATGAATGCATCGCGCGAGAGCCGGCCGTGCTCCATCTGGGCCAGTTTGTATTCCCACTCGCCGGTCAGCTCCGGCTTGGACAGTTCCTCCACGCCGAGACCGCGCAAAAGCGTCATCAGCTGGAACGCCTTGGCCGTGGGGATCAGCTCGCGGCCCTCGCGGAACATGTACTTTTCGCTGATCAGCCCTTCGATGATGGCGGCGCGGGTGGCCGGCGTGCCCAGGCCCTTTTCCTGCATCGCCTCGCGCAGCTCGTCGTCCTCGACCATCTTGCCGGCGCCTTCCATCGCGCCCAGCAGCGTCGCTTCCGAATAGCGCGCCGGCGGCCGCGTCTTCAAGCCTTTGGGCTCCACCACTTCGGCGCGCACCATCTCGCCGGGCTTGACGGGCACCAGGCTCTGGCCCTTGTCGCCTTCCTTGGCGTCCGCCACTTCGTCCGCCGCTTCCTTGCCCCAGATCGCGAGCCAGCCCGGTTTGACCAGCACCTTGCCTTCGGTCTTGAAGCTGTGCCCGACCGCTTGCGAGATGCGCGTGGTGACCATGAACTCGGCGCTCGGAAAGAACACCGACAGGAACCGCCTGACCACCAGGTCGTACAGCTTCTGTTCGGCCTCGGACAGCCCGCTCGGCGGCTGCAGCGTCGGGATGATCGCAAAGTGATCGCTGACCTTGGCGTTGTCGAAGATGCGCTTGCTCGGCTTGACGTAGTTCTCGTCCAGCGCCTGCCGCGCGAACGGCGCCAGGTGGCGCATGCTGCTGCCGGCGAGCATGCCCATCGTCTGCTTGACCACCGGCAGGTAGTCCTCCGGCAGCGCGCGCGAGTCGGTCCGCGGGTACGTGAGCGCCTTGTGCCGCTCGTACAGGCTTTGCGCCAGCGACAGCGTGGTCTTGGCGGAATAACCGAAGCGCCCGTTCGCTTCGCGCTGCAATGAGGTCAGGTCGAAGAGCAGCGGCGATGCCTGCGTGGTCGGCTTGGATTCCTCGGTGACGCTGGCGGCCTTGCCGCGCACGGCATCCGCGATGGCTTGCGCTTCACGCTGGGACCAGACGCGGTCGGCCTTGAGCTCGGCATCCTCGCTCTTCCGCCACTTCGGATCGAACCACTTGGCCGGGTACTCGCCGGCTTCGGCCAGGAAGGTCGCGTGGATTTCCCAGTAGTCGCGGCTGACGAAGCGGCGGATCTGCTCCTCGCGCTCGACCACGACGGCCAGCGTCGGGGTCTGCACCCGACCCACGGTGGTGAGGAAAAAGCCGCCGTCGCGCGAATTGAACGCGGTCATCGCGCGCGTGCCGTTGATGCCCACCAGCCAGTCGGCTTCGGAACGCGAACGGGCCGCGTTGGCCAGCCCTTCCATCTGCTTGTCGGTGCGCAGCTCGGCAAAGCCGTCGCGGATGGCCTGCGGCGTCATCGACTGCAGCCACAGGCGCTTGACCGGCTTGCCCAGCGGCTTGCCGCCACCGGCGAACTGCTCGATCAGCCGGAAGATGAGCTCGCCCTCGCGCCCCGCGTCGCAGGCATTGACGAGATTACCCACGTCCTTGCGCCTGGCGAGCTTGACCACCGCGTTCAGGCGCGACTTGGTCTTGTCCACCGGCTTCAGGTCGAAGTACGGCGGGATCACCGGCAGATGCGCGAAGCTCCACTTGCCGCGCTTGACGTCGAACTCCTCGGGCGCCTGGATCTCCAGCAGGTGGCCGACGGCGCTGGTCACGATGTACTTGTCGTTCTCGAAGTACTCGTCGTGTTTTTCGAACTTGCCGGCCGCGGGCGTGAGCGCGCGCACGATGTCCTGCGCCACCGACGGCTTCTCGGCAATGACCAAAATCTTAGACATAGAGATGAAAACGCAGCGGCTCTCGCCGCCCCGACCCTGAAGTGTTCATACAATCTCGCTTCTCGCGCGTACACGCGCACGCGCGCATGTGTGCATATTCAAATTAACAGAGTTTTGGCGATGGCAGAAAAAGCAGTAACAGGCGGGCTCACCGAGTTGCCTTGCGGCGTGGCAGCCCGACCGGAGGGCCGGCGCGCAGCTGCGTCGCGCCGCATCCAGGTGCGGCGCTCCGGCGTGCACGGCAAGGGGGTGTTCGCGCTGGAGGATATCGCCGAAGGCGAGACCATCATCGAATACGTGGGCGAAGTGATCACGTGGAAGGAGGCCCAGCGCCGCCACCCGCACGATCCCGCCGACCCGAACCACACGTTTTATTTCCATATCGACGAGCGGCGGGTGATCGACGCCAAGCACGGCGGCAACTCGTCGCGCTGGATCAACCACTCGTGCGACCCCAACTGCGAGGCGGACGAGCAGGACGGCCGGGTTTTCATCAAGGCGCTGCGCAATATCCGCGCGGGCGAAGAGCTCAACTATGATTACGGCCTGATTATCGACGAGCGCTACACGAAGAAGCTCAAGGCCGAATACCCGTGCTGGTGCGGCGCGAAAAACTGCCGCGGCACCTTGCTCGCACCCAAACGCAGACCACCCAGGTGAGCACCGACCCGACCCCGCCGGCTGGCATGTCCGCCGCGGGCGAGCGCATTTTGTGGCCGGCCGAGCCCATCTGGGAGGCGGTCGCACCGCTGCTGCCCGGCTTCTCGGTCGAGATCCTGCCGGAAATCGATTCGACCAACAGCGAGCTCATGCGGCGCGCCCGGGCGGGCCGGTTCGAGCCGGTACTGCTGGTGGCCGAGCGGCAAACCGCCGGCCGGGGCCGGTTGGGGCGCAATTGGCTGAGCGGCGTGCAGGGCGCAACCTCCCTGACCTTTTCGCTCGGACTGGCGGTCGCGCCGGCGGACTGGTCCGGCCTGTCGCTCGCGGTGGGCGTCACCCTGGCGGAGAGCCTGCATCCGAGCGTGCAGCTCAAGTGGCCCAACGACCTGTGGGTCAGCGGCCGCAAGCTCGCCGGCATCCTGATCGAGACGGCGAGCTTCGGCGAAGGCAGCGCGGCGAGGCGCTACGCCGTGATCGGCGTCGGCATCAACCTCGCGCCGCCGGCCGCGCCCGGGCTCGCGGTGGCCCCGATGGGTCTGCAGGAGTTGCTTCCCGCGGCGCAGGCAGGCGCGGTGCTGCTGCGGCTGGCCGGCCCGCTGGTGCAGGCGGTCCAGGCCTTCGAGACCTATGGGTTCGCTCCCTTTCAGGCCCGCTTCAACGCGCGCGACGTGTTGCGTGACCGCGCCGTCGTGCTCAGCGACGGCACGGCCGGTACCGCGCACGGCGCGAGCGAAGCGGGCGCACTGCTGGTGCATACTTCCAGCGGCATGAAGACCGTCACCAGTTCCGAAGTGAGCGTGCGCCCCGCCGCGTGACCGCGATGCTGCGCCTCACCGTCCTGCTGCTGGTGCTGGCCAACGCGGCCTACTTCGTCTGGTCGCAAGGCGTGCTTGCGCCCTGGGGCCTGGCGCCCGCCCAGCAGTCCGAACCACAACGCATGCAACAGCAGATCAAGCCGCAACTGGTTCGGGTCCTGGGCGGCGAGGAAGCGCGGCGGCTCCAGAACGCTGGCAAGTCCCCGGAATGCCTGCAGGCCGGCCTGTTCGAAGACGCCCAGGCGGCGAGCCTGAAACAGGCGCTGGATCCCTGGCCGGTGGGGTCGTGGCTGCTCGAGCCAGGGGTCGAACCGCCCCGCTGGATCGTGTATCTGGGCAAGTTCCCCGCCGCCGACTACGTGGGCCGCAAGAAGGCCGAATTGCGCCAGCTCGGCGTATCGTTCGAGGACTTGTCCAATCCGTCGCTCGAGCCGGGTCTCGCGCTGGGCGGTTTCGCGACGGAAGCAGCCGCCGGCCAGCACCTGCAGGAGCTCGCGCAGCTCGGAGTGCGCAGCGCCAAAGTAGTGCAAGAGCGCCCCGAGACGCGCGGGCAGCTGCTCAAGTTGCCGGCAGTCGACGACAACCTGAAGCCGCGCCTGGAGGGACTGCGCGCGGCGCTGAACGGAAGACCCCTGCGGCCTTGCCGCTGATGCATCCAAGGAAAGACATGTCCCTGAAACTCTACTTCGCCCCGGGCGCCTGCTCGTTCGTTCCACATGCTTTGCTCGAAACCGCCGGCGAGGCGTTCGAGCCCGTCATGGTCAAGCTCCACAAGGGCGAGAACTACTCGCCGGAATACGAGGCGATCAACCCGCACCACCAGGTGCCGGTGCTGGTCGACGGCGGCGAGGTGATCACGCAAATCATCGCGATCGTGAACCATCTGGACCATCGGTTCCCGCACTGCAATTTCCTGCCGCGCGAGCCGCTGGAGCGCACCCGCGCGCTGGAGACGCTGGCCTGGATGAACAACACGGTGCATCCCACCTTCACGCATGTGTTCATGCCGCAGAAGTTCGCCGGCAGCGCCGAAGCGCAGGCGCAGATCAAGGCATTCAACGCGGCCGCGTACGGCCCCATGCTCGGCGAAATCGAAGCCATGGCGCGCAAGGCTGCGGATGCGGGGCGCCCTTACCTCGGCGGCGAGCAGTTCGGGCCGCTCGACGCGTATGCACTCACGTTCCTGCGCTGGGGTGGCTTTGCCGGCTATGACCCGCAGGGCTATCCAGCGCTGTGGGCGCACGTGCAGCGGATGGCGGCGCTGCCGGCCGTGGCGCGCACGATCGCACGCGAGCGCCTGCAATTGAACGTCTACAAGGCCGCGTGAGCCGCGGCGGCGCCCGCGTTGGCGCCGTCGTCTTCGCCCAGCACGAAGCGGACCGTGACCCGCGTGCCGGGCGGCACGCGCCCCGGGTGGGCGTCCTCGATCTGGATTTCGGCGCCGTGCTGGCGGGCGATTTCCAGCACGATCGGCAGGCCGAGCCCTGATCCGTCGACATTCGTTCCGAGCGCCCGATAGAACGGCTGGACCACCAGTTCGCGCTCGTTCTCGGGAATCCCCGGCCCGGAATCCTCCACCTGCAGCACCAGGACGTGGCCGAACGGGTCCGCGATGACGCGTGCCGTGATCACGCCCGGGTGCTCGGCGCTCGAAGGGGTGTAGTTGATCGCGTTGTCCAGCAGGTTGCGGATCATTTCCTGCAGCAGGGTCGGGTTGCCCTGCAACATCACGCCCGGCGTGCCCGGCTGCGCGCCGTCGTAGCCCAGGTCGATGTGCTTGTCCATGGTGCGCGGCACCGCGTCCTTGACTACCGCCATCGTGAGCTGCGCCAGGTCGCAAGGCTGGCGCGCCAGCGTCTGGCCGCCGCTCTCGGCCCGCGCGAGCGCCAGCAGCTGGTTCACGGTATGCGTGGCGCGGATGCTGGAGCGGCCGATCTGCTTGAGCGACTGCTTGAGTTCCTCGGCATTGAAAGCCTCGCGCTGCGCCAGGTCGGCCTGCATGCGCAATCCCGCCAGCGGCGTCTTCAGCTGGTGCGCCGCATCGGCCAGGAAGCGCTTCTGGGTGGCGATGGAATCCTTCAGCCGCGTCAGCAGATCGTTCACCGAGGACACCAGCGGCGCCACCTCCAGCGGCACCGTGGTGTCGTCCAGCGGGCTCAAGTCGTCGGGCTTGCGCGCGCGGATGCGCTCCTCCAGCTGCGACAGCGGCTTGATGCCGCGCACCAGCGCCAGCCAGACCAGCAGCACCGCCAGCGGCAGGATGACGAACTGGGGCAGCATCACGCCCTTGATGATCTCCGTGGCCAGCACCGAGCGTTTTTCGCGCGTCTCGGCCACCTGCACCAGCGCCGGCTGCATGCCGGGCAGATCGAGCTTGACCCAGGTGTAGGCGATCCGCACGTCCAGTCCGCGCATCTCGTCGTCGCGCAGCCGCACCTCGCCGACGAGCGGGCGCTCTTCTTCGGCCGGGAGCGGGAAATCGCGCTCGCCGCTGAGCAGTTCCCCATGGCCGCCGAGCACCTGGTAGTAGACGAGGTCGGAGTCGTCGGCGCGCAGGATTTCGCGCGCGGGCTGCGGCAGGTTGAACACCACCCGTTGCTGCTGCACGTTCACCAGTTGGGCGAGGGCCTGCACGTTGTACTCGAGCGCACGATCGAACGGCTTGCCCGCGATGCTTTGCGCCACCAGCCACGTCAGCGCGAGGCTGATCGGCCACAGCAGCAGCAGCGGCGTGAGCATCCAGTCGAGGATCTCGCCGAACAGCGAGCGCTGCTCACGCTGGAAAAGATTCATGGCGAGGCTGCTTCGGGTGTCGGAC
Organism: Ramlibacter sp.; assembly: GCA_019449555.1. Taxonomy (GTDB): domain Bacteria; phylum Pseudomonadota; class Gammaproteobacteria; order Burkholderiales; family Burkholderiaceae_C; genus Ramlibacter. The sequence goes on along the minus strand of JAGRPN010000191.1, from coordinate 10,091 downwards.
GGCTGGCGCAGGGCGACCGGTGGGCCGGACGTTCTTGCTCACGCCCGCGGTACTCAACCCGGGATCTTCTCCAGGCAATAGCCCAGCCCACGCACCGTGGCGATGCGGATCGGGCCCTTTTCGATCTTCTTGCGCAGCCGGTGGATATAGACCTCGATCGCGTTGTTGCTCACTTCCTCGCCCCACTCGCACAGGCGCTCGACGAGCTGGTCCTTGCTGACCAATCGGCCGGCGCGCTGCAACAGCACTTCGAGCAGGCCCAGTTCGCGGGCGGAGAGCTCGACCATCTTGCCGTCGATGGTGGCGACGCGGCCGGCCTGGTCGTACACCAGCGGCCCGTGCTTGATCACGCTGCTGGTGCCGCCCATGCCGCGGCGCGTGAGCGCGCGCACGCGCGCTTCGAGTTCCTGCAGGCTGAAAGGCTTGGCCATGTAGTCGTCGGCGCCGTAGTCCAGGCCCTTGACGCGTTCTTCCACCGCATCCGCCGCGGTGAGGATCAACACCGGCAGCGACGAGCCGCGCCCGCGCAATTTGCGCAGCACCTCCAGGCCGTGCATCTTCGGCAGGCCGAGATCGAGGATCAGGAGGTCGAACTCGTTGTTCGTCATGAGCGCCGCGTCCGCCTCCCGGCCGCTGGCCACGTGATCGACGGCGGCGCCGGACGCGCGCAAGGTCCGCAGCAGGCCGTCGGCCAGCACCTGGTCGTCCTCGGCAATCAGAATCCGCATGGGGTGTCTCCTTGTGGGCGCTATGGGTCTAATGCCGCCTTTGACGAAATTCTAGGCGCGCCGGTCACGACGCGGAGCCAGCATAAGCCTCCAGGCCGATCATCACCACAGTGGCAACCTCCGGGCCCACGTCGGCGCGGAATTCGGCCTCCGCCTGCGCCACGGCTTCCTTGAACGCCTGCAGCCAGGCCAGTCCCGTGGGCGTGAATCGGACCAGGCGCGCCCGGGCGTCCCTGGAATGAGGTTCGCGGATGACCAGGCCCCAGGCCTCGCACTGGTCCACCAGGTCGCCCATCGCCTGCTTGCTCATGCCGGCGCGCTGCGCGAGGTCCGTCAGCCGCGAGCCCTCCAGGGCCAGGTGCCGGGTGATGTGGACGTGGGCGGCGCTCACTTGCGCGCGCGCGGCCAGGTTCGAAAGCGCGAGCGGCACCTCCACGTTGTGCGCCATCAGGCTGAGCACCCGCTCGTCGAAGCGGCGCATCGCGTGACCCAGCAGGCGACCGAGGTGGGTGAGCCGCCAAGTGTCATCGGCGCCGGCAGCGAGCGTCGGATTCGACATGACTCAAATGGTAAGGCAAACTGATGAAAAATGTCGTTTACTTCATTCGACCTCGGACGTTAAAGTACTGGTCAAGCATCCAGCCTGTGAATACTTCCACTGGATGAGACATCTCAACCTGTTGATTCTCAAGGAGATATTCGATGGATGCACAAGTCAAGGGAACCCGTATCGCCGCCGACAGCGACAAAGCCAAGGCCTTGCAGGCCGCCCTGGCCCAGATCGACAAGCAGTTCGGCAAGGGCACGATCATGCGGCTGGGCGAAGGCGAGAAGCTCGAGGACATCCAGGTCGTCTCGACGGGTTCGCTGGGGCTGGACATCGCGTTGGGCGTGGGCGGCTTGCCGCGCGGGCGGGTGATCGAGATCTACGGTCCGGAGTCCTCGGGCAAGACCACGCTGACGCTGCAGGTCATCGCCGAGATGCAGCGCCAGGCCGGCCAGTGCGCCTTCATCGATGCCGAGCACGCGCTGGACGTGCAATACGCGCAAAAGCTCGGCGTCAACCTCTCGGACCTGCTGATCAGCCAGCCCGATACCGGCGAGCAGGCATTGGAAATCGTCGACAGCCTGGTGCGCTCGGGTGCGGTGGACCTGATCGTGATCGACTCGGTGGCCGCGCTCACGCCCAAGGCCGAAATCGAAGGCGAGATGGGCGACTCGCTGCCCGGCCTGCAGGCGCGCCTCATGAGCCAGGCGCTGCGCAAGCTCACCGCCTCGATCAAGCGGACGAACTGCATGGTCATCTTCATCAACCAGATCCGCATGAAGATCGGCGTGATGTTCGGCAGCCCCGACACCACGACCGGCGGCAACGCGCTGAAGTTCTACGCCTCGGTGCGCCTGGACATCCGCCGCACCGGCACGATCAAGAAGGGCGAGGAGTCGATCGGCAACGAGACCAAGGTCAAGGTGGTGAAGAACAAGGTCGCGCCCCCGTTCAAGACGGCCGAATTCGACATCCTGTTCGGCGAGGGCATCAGCCGCCACGGCGAGATCATCGACATGGGCGTGAACGCGCGCATCCTGGAGAAGTCGGGCGCCTGGTACGCCTACAACGGCGAGAAGATCGGCCAGGGCCGCGACAACGCGCGCGAGTTCCTGCGCGAGAACCCCGAGCTGGCGCGTGAAATCGAGAACAAGGTGCGCGAATCGCTGGCTATCCCGCTGCTGCCGCCCGACGTCGAAGGCGAGTGAGCGGCTCGAGCGCCAAGCCGGTTTGAACGCCGCCTGACATGCCTGCGGGCCAGCTCTCGCTCAAAGGCCGCGCGCTGCGGCTGCTGAGCGGCCGCGAACACTCGCGCGCCGAGCTGGAACGCAAGCTGGCGGGCCACGAGGAAGAACCGGGGCAGTTGCGCCGGGTGCTCGATGACCTCGAGGGCAAAGGCTTCATCGACCACCGGCGGGTGGCCGATTCCGTGATTCACCGGCGCGCGGGCAAGTTGGGCGCGGCGCGCATCCGCCAGGAGCTGCAGGCCAAGGGATTGGACGCGGACCTGGTGGCGCAGGCGATGGCCGGGCTGCGCCCGACCGAGCTGCAGCGGGCGCGCGAGGTGTGGCGCCGCCGGTTCGAGCACCCGCCCCGGGACATGACGGAGCGCGCCAAGCAGGCACGCTTCCTGGCGGCACGCGGCTTCGATGGAGAGGTGATCCGCCGCGTGCTCGCCGGCACCGAACCGGGTTAGCCAGCTGTCAGCCGAGCTCGACCCGGCATTGCGCTGCGCGCAGCAGGCCGGCAAGGACAGGTTTCAAAGCCCAAGCATCAGTTTGAGGTTCTGGACGGCCGCGCCGCTGGCGCCTTTGCCCAGGTTGTCCAGCCGGGCGACGAGCACGGCCTGCCGGTATTCCTCGTTGCCGTACACGCGAAGCTCCATCTTGTCGGTGTCATTCAGCGCCAGTGCATCGATGCGGCCGTCCTCGGTGGGCGGCTCGACGGTAATCCATTCGCTCCCGGAATAATGGTTATTCAAAGCGGCGCGCAAATCGGCCAATTTGGGCTTCCCGGGCAGCGTGTCCAGATGCAGCGGCAATTGCACCAGCATGCCTTGCCGGAAATTGCCGACGGCCGGAATGAAGATCGGGCGGCGGGTCAATCCGGTGTACTTCACGATCTCGGGCACGTGCTTGTGCGTGAGCCCCAACCCGTAAATTTGAAACGCTGGCGCACTATTTTTTTCATACGCCTCGATCATGCTGCGGCCGCCGCCGGAGTAGCCGCTGACGGCCGGCAGCGCGAGCGGATAGTCGCGCGGAACGAGGCCTGCATCGACCAGCGGACGCACCAGCGCGATCGCTCCGGTCGAGTAGCAGCCGGGGTTGCTGACCCGCTTCGCCCCAATGACAGCGTCGCGCTGCCCGGGGGCCAGTTCAGGAAAACCGAACACCCATCCGTCGGCAGTGCGATGCGCCGTGGATGCATCGATCACGCGCGGGCCGCGCCCCTTCGCGCGCTCGATCCCGTCGATCACCGCAACCGATTCGCGCGCCGCATCGTCATGCAGGCACAGGATCACCAGATCGACGCCCGCCATGAGCTCGCGCTTGGCCGTGGCATCCTTGCGAAGCTCGGGCGCGATGCTGACCAGCTCGATCCGCGGCATGGCTGCGAGCCGCTCGCGTATTTGCAAACCGGTGGTGCCGGCCTCGCCATCGATAAAGACCTTGGGCATTTTTTTCCTCTGAATCACGCGCTCCCACTGTAAGGGAAACCCCGATTTTGTTGCATTGCAGCATGATACAGTTCCCATCTGCATATTGCATTCGGCTTTCCAAGAAGCCGGCGCCCGCCACCGGGCAAGTCCCCATCCGTTCCTCGAGAGACCACCTCAATGAAGATTCACGAGTACCAAGGCAAGGAAATCTTGCGCAATTTCGGTGTGCCTGTGCCGCGCGGCATCCCGGCATTCACCGTCCAGGAGGCGGTCGAAGCCGCCCAGAAACTCGGCGGGCCCGTCTGGGTCGTCAAGGCCCAGATCCACGCGGGCGGCCGCGGCAAGGGCGGCGGCGTCAAGCTCGCCCGGTCCGTCGACGAAGTCAAGACGCTGGCCGGCCAGATCCTCGGCATGCAGCTCGTCACCCACCAGACCGGGCCGGGCGGCCAGAAGGTGCGCCGGCTGCTGATCGAGGATGGCGCCGACATCAAGAAGGAATACTACGTTTCGGTGGTGACCGACCGCGCCTCGCAGAAGGTGGCGATCATGGCTTCCAGCGAAGGCGGCATGAACATCGAGGAAGTGGCGCACGCCACGCCCGAGAAGATCATCAAGGTGTTCGTCGATCCCCTCATCGGCGTGACCGACAGCCAGGCCTGTGAACTCGCCGCCGGCATCGGTGTTCCGGCCGCTTCCATTCCGCAGGCCGTGGACGTCTTCAAGAAGCTCTACAAGGTCTATATGGAGACCGACGCGAGCCTCGTGGAGATCAACCCGCTGATCCTCGAAGGCAACGGCAACATCAAGGCGCTCGACGCCAAGTTCAACTTCGACTCCAACGCGCTGTTCCGCCATCCGGAGATCGTGGCGCTGCGCGACCTCGACGAGGAGGACCCGGCCGAGATCGAAGCCAGCAAATATGACTTGGCCTACATCAGCCTGGACGGCAACATCGGCTGCCTGGTCAACGGTGCGGGGCTGGCGATGGCCACGATGGACACCATCAAATTGTTCGGCGCCGAGCCCGCCAACTTCCTGGACGTCGGCGGCGGCGCGACGCCCGAAAAAGTGACCGAAGCGTTCAAGATCATGCTGAAGAACAAGAAGGTGAAGGCAATCCTCGTCAACATCTTCGGCGGCATCATGAAGTGCGACACCATCGCGGCCGGTATCGTCGCGGCCTGCAAGGCGGTCAACCTGAACGTGCCGCTGGTCGTGCGGATGAAGGGCACGAACGAAGAACTGGGCAAGAAGCTGCTGGCCGATTCGGGCCTGCCGATCATCAGCGCGGACACCATGGCGGAAGCGGCCCAGCGGGTCGTGGCGGCCGTCCGCTGAATTTGAGGGGCTTTGCGGGACAGACCTTCAGCTCTGTCCCCAACTGACTAAGCAGGAATAAACATGTCGATCTACATCAATAAAGACACCAAGGTCATCACCCAGGGCATCACGGGCAAGACCGGCCAGTTCCACACGGAGAAATGCCAGGAATACGCGAACGGCAGGAACTGCTTCGTCGCCGGCGTGAATCCCAAGAAGGCGGGCGAGAAGATCTTCAACATCCCGATCTTCGCGTCGGTCAAGGACGCCAAGGCTCAGACCGGCGCGACCGTTTCGGTGATCTACGTGCCGCCCGCGGGCGCCGCCGCCGCGATCTGGGAAGCCGCCGAGGCCGACCTGGACCTGGCCATCTGCATCACCGAAGGCATCCCGGTGCGCGACATGCTGGAAGTGCGCAACAAGATGAAGGCCAAGGTCGCCGCCGGCGGCAAGGAAACCCTGTTGCTCGGCCCGAACTGCCCCGGCCTGATCACGCCGGACGAGATCAAGATCGGGATCATGCCCGGCCATATCCACCGCAAGGGCCGCATCGGCGTGGTGAGCCGCTCCGGCACGCTCACGTACGAAGCCGTTGCGCAGCTCACCGAACTGGGCCTGGGCCAGTCGAGCGCCGTGGGCATCGGCGGCGACCCGATCAACGGCCTGAAGCACATCGACATCATGAAGGCCTTCAACGACGACCCGGACACCGACGCCGTCATCATGATCGGCGAGATCGGCGGCTCGGACGAAGCGGATGCCGCGCGCTGGTGCAATGCCAACATGAAGAAGCCGATCGTCGGCTTCATCGCGGGCGTGACCGCACCGGCCGGCAAGCGCATGGGCCATGCCGGCGCCCTGATCTCCGGAGGCGCGGACACTGCGGACGCCAAGCTTGCCATCATGGAAGAGTGCGGCTTCAAGGTCACGCGCAACCCGTCGGAAATGGCCAAGCTGCTGAAGGCGCTGCTGTAAGCAGTATTACGAACGGCCCGCATCGCCGCACGCCCTAAACTGGGGCGGCAAGAGAAAAGGAAGCGCTCCGGACTTGCCGTCCGGGCGCTTTCTGTGCATAAGAACAGGAGAGACGAATGGAGATGCTGCAGAGCGCGGAGTTCTGGATCGGTCTGCTCAAGATCATCTGGATCAACATCATCCTGTCCGGCGATAACGCGGTGGTGATCGCGCTGGCGGCGCGCTCCCTGCCGCCGCATCAGCAGACCAAGGCCGTGTTCCTCGGTTCGGGCGCGGCTGTCGTGCTGCGGATCCTGCTCACCGTGGTGGCAGCCAAGCTGCTCGCCTTGCCCTACCTGCAGATCGTGGGCGGCCTGCTGCTGCTCTGGATCGGGGTCCAGCTCCTGGGCGACGAAGACGACGAGGAAGGCGAAGCGAAGGAATACGGCTCGCTGATGGTGGCCGTGCGCACCATCCTGATCGCCGACCTGATCATGAGCCTGGACAACGTGATCGCCGTGGCGGCCGCCGCCAAGGGCAGCCTCACTCTGTTGATCCTCGGGCTGGCGATCAGCATTCCGCTGGTGATCTTCGGCAGCACGCTGATGATCAAGCTGATGGAGCGGTTCCCGATCATCGTGGTGCTGGGCGCCGGGTTGATCGGCTGGGTCGGCGGCGAAACGATCGTGAGCGACGCGGTGTTGCAGGGTGCGCTCGGGGCGCAACCGTGGCTGCACTACGCGGGCGCCGCCGCGGGTGCCGCGTTCGTGGTCCTCGTGGGCAAGTTCCTCCAGTCGCGCGGGCGCATGGAAGCCGCCTGACACGCCGGCCCGGGGCGGCGGCTGCGCTCACAGCCGCGCCGTCCTGAATTTGAAACAAAACGTTTGGTCGCGTGACAAACTGCCTTGTCCGCCGACTTGGCCTCTGTTAACGTCCAGCAGGAGTCCTGCACCCCTTCCCTGGCGTCGCGGGTGCGCGGAATGTTGCGCCGATCCGCAGCATTGAACAGTTCTCAGGACGGGGGCCGGCAGTGAGCAAATCTTTTTCGGCAAGACGTGGCCAGTTCTGGCGCACGGACTGGTTCGTGGCTGTGCTGGTCGTGCTGCTCGTCGTCATCCTGCACCAGGCCACCGACGTCATCGGGACCGTCGAGCGCCGGTTTTACGACTTCGCAAGCACCAGCAGCGGGCGCCAGCCCTCGGACCGGATCGCCGTGATCGCGATCGACAACCAGAGCATCGCCAATATCGGGCGCTGGCCCTGGCCGCGCGACGTCCACGCGCAGCTCATCGACCAGCTCGCCGCGGCCAAGGCCAAGATCATTGTTCACACGGTGTTCTTCTTCGAGCCGCAGACCGACCGGGGCCTGCAGTACATCCGCAAAATCAAGGAGACACTCGGCGCGGCCACGGAAAACCCTCCGGGCGCCGCGGAGCAGCTGGGCAAGGTGGTCGCGGAAGCCGAGCAGGCGCTCGACACCGACGCCAAGCTCGCAAGCAGCATGGGCAGGGCGGGTAACGTACTGGTGCCGTCGTTCTTCTCCCTGGGCGAGCCGCAAGGCAAGGCCGACCACCCACTACCGGCTTTCGCGCTCAAGAGCACGGTCGACGAGGGATCGGGGTTTTCGGAGCCGGCGATCGCCGGGCAGGAGCCGATCGAGCTGATCGGAGCCGCGGCTGCCGGCGTCGGGCACCTCAACCAGCTGAACGACGTGGACGGCGCGGTGCGCTACGAGCCGCTGCTCGTCAACTATTACGGCAAGGCCGTGCCTTCGATGGCGCTGCTCGCCGCTGCCAAGAGCCTGAACCTGGGGCCGGGCGATATCAAGCTCAACGCCGGCGAGTCGGTGCAAATCGGCAAGTTGCGGGTCCGCACCGACGCCGGCGCGCACATGCTGCCCCAGTTCTACAAAGGCAAGGATGGCCGGCCGGCGTTCGCGGTGGACTCTTTCTATGACGTGCTGACCGGCAAGATACCCGCCAGCAAGTACGCCGATAAGATCGTGCTGATCGGGGCCACCGCCACGGGGATCGGCGTCCAGTTCCCGGCCCCGGGCTATTCGGCCATCACCCCGGTCGAACTGATCGCCCACATCACTTCGAGCATCCTGGGCGAGCATTTCATCGTCCAGCCGTCCTGGGGGATCTGGGCCGGCCTGGGCGTTTTCGTGCTGATCGCCGCTTACCTGATCGCCGGCTTGCCGCGCCTTTCGGCTGGCATGGCGGGGGCGGTGACCGCGGCGCTGTTCGTCGGGCTGCTGGCCACCGAGTTCACGCTGCTGGCGAGCGCCTCGACGTGGTTGCAGCTCGTTTTTCCCGCTTCGCTGCTGGTGATCGGGCATCTGGCCGTGACCACCAAGCGCTTCCTCGTGACCGAAGCCGGCAAGCTCAAGTCGGACGAGGCCTCGGCGGAAGCCAACCGGATGATGGGGCTGGCGCGGCAGGGCCAGGGCAACCTGGACGAAGCGTTCGATCTGTTCCGGCGCGTTCCGATGAGCGACGCGGTGATGGACAACCTGCATAACCTGGCGCTCGACTTCGAGCGCAAGCGTCAGTTCAACAAGGCGCAGGCGGTGTACGAGCACATGGCGGCCTGGAACAAGGACTACAAGGACCTGCAATCCAAGCTGAACCGGGCCAGGAACCTTTCCGAAACCGTGATCCTGGGCGGCGGCGGGACGCACCCGGGCGGCACCATGCTGCTCGATGGGGGGGCGGTCGAAAAACCCATGCTGGGCCGCTACCGGGTCGAAAAGGAGCTTGGCAAGGGCGCGATGGGCGTGGTTTATCTCGGCAAGGATCCGAAGATCGGCCGCGTCGTCGCCATCAAGACGATGGCCCTGTCGCAGGAGTTCGAGGGCGAGGAGCTGGACGACGCGCGCGAGCGCTTCTTCCGCGAAGCCGAAACGGCCGGACGCCTGCAACACCAGAACATCGTGACCATCTTCGACGCCGGCGAGGAGCACGACCTCGCCTACATCGCGATGGAGTTCCTCAAAGGCAAGGACCTGGTGGATTTCTGCAAGGACGGCCAGCTGCTGCCGCTGCCCAAGGTGCTTTCGATCGTCGCCCGGGTGGCCGAAGCACTGGCTTACGCGCACAAGCAGAACGTCGTGCACCGCGACATCAAGCCCGCCAACATCATGTACGAGTTCGACTCGGATACGGTCAAGGTGACCGACTTCGGCATCGCACGCATCACCGACTCGAGCAAGACCAAGACGGGGCTGGTGCTGGGCACGCCCAGCTTCATGTCGCCCGAGCAGATCGCCGGCAAGAAGGTCGACGGCCGCTCCGACCTCTACTCGCTGGGCGTGATGCTGTTCCAGATGCTCACCGGCGTGCTTCCGTTCCGGGGCGATTCGATGGCCGAACTGATGTACAAGATCGCCAACGAGGAGGCGCCCGACATCCGCATCATCCGCCAGGACGTTCCGCAGCGCCTCGCCAACATCGTGGCGCTGTCGCTCACCAAGCGCTCCGAGGGTCGCTACCAGGATGGCGACCAGTTCGCCGCCGATCTGCGCTCGGTGCTGGCCGAACTCTCCGGCGGGCCGGCCGAGGCCCTCGCCCGCTGCGAAAGCGCATCGCCCGCGCCGCAGGTGGAAAAGACCACCGCGTTCGCGGCGCCCGCGGGCGCCTCGAATCCCGTTTCGAACAAGACCGTGATCCTCGGGCCGCAAGTTGCCGTTACCGCCTGCGAGGCCACCGTGGTCGGCGTCCCGGCCGGTGCCGCGCCGCCCAGCTATGATGCGACGCAGAAGATGTCCGCCGGCCAGCCGGCGGCTTTCGACAAGACCAACGTGATCAGAAGGCCCGGAGCACCGGTGCCCCCCGCCGCAGGGGACGGCGACACCGATCTGGAAAAGTGACCCGGCAAT
>JAGRPN010000190.1 GCA_019449555.1 Ramlibacter sp. | reverse complement strand
TGGGCGCCTCGTATTCGAGCGCGATGCCGTCCTGCTCGAAGAACGGCCGCATGGCCGCCAATATCGCGCGCGATTCGGCGGCGTCCAGCCGCAGGTCCTGCGGATGCGCCATGTCGATGTGGTCGGTGGCCACCGTCCAGTGGCAGGGCGTGATGCGCGCCCAGGCGTGGCCGCCCGACTCGCGGCCCGCCTGTTCGACCTGCCAGGCGGCCCAGGGGATGCGGCCGTCCTCGCACGGCAGGCCGCAAATGCGCGCCAGCGCGCGCTCGTGCGGCATCGAGAGGGTGAATTCGTCGCCCGCCTCCGTGTGCACCGGCGCCAGCCGCGCCAACAGCTTTTCCACATTGGGCAGCGCCAGCGTGCGCAGCGCCTGCCGGCACCCCTCGGCGATGTATGAGGCGTAGGGGATCAACAAGTGGACCCCGTCTGACATGGCGCTATCTGACATGCGGCTATTGTCGGGGATGCCACAATGGGTAGCACAACAATTCCCGGGTTGGCCGCCCCGAAAATCCCGATCCCGATGCAGATACCCTATGAACTCGTCCTGGGCTGGCGCTACACCCGCGCCGGCCGCGCCACGCGCCGCAACGGGTTCATCTCGTTCATCTCCGGCGTCTCGATGCTCGGCATCGCGCTCGGGGTGGCGGCGCTGATCATCGTGCTGTCGGTGATGAACGGCTTCCAGAAAGAGGTGCGCGACCGCATGCTCGGCGTGGTGTCGCACATCGAGATCTTCGGCCCCGGCGGCGGCATGCTCGAGGACGCGAACCGCACGATGGCCGAAGCGCGGCGCAATCCGCAGGTGATCGCCGCGGCGCCTTTCATCTCGGCGCAGGTGCTCATCGCGCGCGGCGAAGACATGCGCGGCGCCATCGTGCGCGGGATCGACCCGGCGCGCGAGCCCGAGGTGACGAGCCTCGCGGTCAGCCTGCAGCCGGTGCTCTCGAAACTGGTGCCCGGCCAGTTCGGCATCGTGCTGGGCGTGGAGCTGGCCCGCACCCTCGGCGTGCGCGAGGGCGACCCGGTCACGCTGATCGCGCCCAGCGGGCAGGTCACGCCGGCCGGCGTCGTGCCGCGGCTCAAGCAGATGACGGTGGTGGGCACTTTCGACTCGGGCCATTTCGAATACGACAGCGGTCTGGCGTTCGTGCACCAGGACGACGCCGCGCGCATCCTGCGGCTGGAGGGGCCGACCGGCGTGCGTCTCAAGCTCAAGGACCTGAACCAGGCCCGCCAGGTGGCCGAGGAACTCTCCCGCACGCTGACCGGCCAGGTGCTGATCCGCGACTGGACGCGCCAGAACCGCACCTGGTTCGCGGCGGTGCAGGTCGAGAAACGCATGATGTTCATCATCCTCACGCTGATCGTGGCGGTGGCCGCGTTCAACCTCGTGAGCACGCTCGTGATGACAGTCACCGACAAACGTGCCGACATCGCCATCCTGCGCACGCTGGGGGCCAGCCCGGGCAGCATCATGGGCATCTTCGTCGTGCAGGGCGCGGCCGTGGGCGTGATCGGCACGCTGGCCGGGCTGTTGCTCGGGCTGTTGGTGGCCGTCAACATCGACGTGATCGTGCCGGCGCTGGAGCAGCTGTTCCACGCGAGCTTCCTGCCCAAGGACATCTACCTGATCAGCAAGATGCCGAGCGATCCGCAAAGCGCCGACATCATGCCGATCGCGCTGATTTCGCTCGTGCTGGCTTTCGTCGCGACGATCTACCCCAGCTGGCGCGCCAGCCGCGTCAATCCGGCGGAGGCGCTGCGGTATGAATGACGCGGTACGCGCTTCCACCGTTCGCACTGGGCCTGTAGAAGCGTCCGGCGCGGCTTCGACGGCCCCTGTCGTCCTCAGAGCCCAAGGCATCACGAAGCGCTTCACCGAAGGCGGGCTGGACGTGGAGGTGCTGCGTGGGGTGGACCTGCAGGTGCATGCCGGCGAAACCATCGCCATCGTCGGCGCCTCCGGCTCGGGCAAGAGCACGCTGCTGCACCTGTTGGGCGGCCTCGATGCGCCGACCAGCGGAACGGTCGAACTGATGGGGCAGAAGTTCACCGAGCTCGACCCCGCCGCACAAGGCCGGCTGCGCAACCGCCACCTCGGCTTCGTTTACCAGTTCCATCACCTGCTGCCGGAATTCAGCGCGCTCGACAACGTGGGCATGCCGCTGTGCATCCGGCGCGAAACGCCCGAGCAATGCGCGAAGCAGGCGGCCGAGACGCTGGCGGCGGTCGGCCTGGCCGGGCGGGTGAAGCACCGGCCGGCGGAACTCTCGGGCGGCGAGCGCCAGCGCGTCGCGATCGCCCGCGCGCTCGTGACGCACCCCGATTGCGTGATGGCCGACGAGCCGACGGGCAACCTCGATCGCAGCACCGCGGATGTCGTGTTCGACCTGATGCTGCAGCTCGCGCGCGAGCGCGGCACCGCGTTCATCCTGGTCACGCACGACGAGACGCTCGCCGCGCGTTGCGGCCGCGTGCTGCGCCTGAGCGGCGGCCTCCTGAACGGGTAGCGGTGGGTGGGCATCGAAGCTGCCCACCCTGCTTCTTCTTGTCATTGCGGACTTGATCCGTAATCCCGTCCCGTGCGCATCCTGTCCCCCACGTGATTGAGCGGGCTTCTCGCCGCCGCGTACCATCGACGTTCGAATTGCGAAACCCGCTTCTGCGTAGCAGAACCACGACCGGAGGCAGCCATGGACTTTTCCTATTCCCCCAAGACCGTCGAACTGCAGGAACGCGTGATGGCGTTCGTGCGCGACTACGTGATCCCCGGCGAGGTCGAATTCAAGCGCGAGATGGAAGCGTTCCGCGCCTCGGGCAATCCGTGGCGCGGCACCAAGGTGATGGAGCGCCTGAAGGACAAGGCGCGCTCCGCCGGGCTGTGGAACATGTTCCTGCCCGACTCGGAAATGGGCGCGGGCCTCACCAACCTCGAATACGCGCCGATCTGCGAGATCATGGGCCGCTACCCGCTCACCGGCGAGGCGATGAACTGCTCGGCGCCCGACACCGGCAACATGGAAATCCTGGAGCGCTTCGGCACGCCCGAGCAGAAGGAACGCTGGCTCAAGCCCCTGCTCGAAGGCAAGATCCGCTCCGGCTTCGCGATGACGGAGCCGGCGGTCGCATCGTCGGACGCCACCACGATCGAATGCCGCATGGAACGCGATGGCAACGACTACGTGATCAACGGCCGCAAATGGTGGACCTCGGGCGCACCCGATCCGCGCTGCGAAATCCTGATCGTGATGGGCAAGACCGACCCGACCGCCTCCACCTACCGCCAGCAGTCGATGATCCTGGTGCCCAAGAACGCGCCCGGCGTGAAGTTGGAACGCCCGCTCACCGTGTTCGGCTACGACCACGCGCCGCACGGCCACGGCGAGGTGACGTTCACCAACGTGCGCGTGCCGGTCACCAACGTGCTGCTCGGTGAAGGCCGCGGCTTCGAGATCGCGCAGGCCCGGCTGGGCCCGGGGCGCATCCACCACTGCATGCGGCTGGTGGGCATGGCCGAGCGCGCGCTCGAGCTGATGTGCCGCCGCGCGCTCGTGCGCAAGCCGTTCGGCAAACTGCTGTCCGACCAGGGCGTCACGCGAGAGCGCATCGCCAACGCCCGCATCATGATCGACCAGGCGCGCTTCCTCGTGCTCAACGCGGCCGACCGCATGGACAAGGTCGGCAACAAGGCGGCCAAGAAAGAGATCGCGATGATCAAGGTGGCCGCGCCCAACATGGCCTGCCAGGTAATCGACTGGGCGATGCAGCTGCACGGCGGCGCCAGCGTGAGCGAAGACACGCCGCTGGCGGCCATGTACGCCGGTGCGCGCACCATCCGCTTCGCCGACGGCCCCGACGAAGTGCACCGCAACCAGATCGGCAAGCTCGAGCTCGGGCAGTACCTCACGGCTCCGCGCGCCTAGGGCCTGTTAACACTGTTTTTGACAGATGCGTTGCGAGTCAAAAAGGTCAAGTGCTAGGCGCGGCGGTGCAGCCGCACAGGACGTGCGGCCAGCCGCCGCAACAACGCAATTG
>JAGRPN010000189.1 GCA_019449555.1 Ramlibacter sp. | reverse complement strand
GGCAACAGCGCCGCGCCCATCACAGCGGCTGAAGTGAAAAAAGCCCGAGCCGAACTGAAGCCCGGAATGGACGAGTCTGCATTCCAGACGCCGCGTCTGGCGGCGATGCTCGCGCAACCCAACCGGGACCAGCTGGTGCGTGGGATGCGACTGCACCTGGAAACAAAGTCCTTGCTGCCGCAGAACGTCGCCAACGAGCTCAATTGCACGAGCTGCCACCTGAACGCCGGTACCGTAGCCGACGGCTCACCCTTCGTCGGGGTTTCGGCGTTCTTCCCAAGCTACGCCCCTCGTGCGGGGCGGGTGATCACGTTGGAGGATCGCATCAACGGCTGCTTCCTGCGATCGATGAACGGCAAGCCACTGCCGGCGGGCTCGGAGGAGATGAAGGCGATGGTGGCCTACTTCGACTGGATGAAGGGCCGCACGAAACCCGAGGACAAGGTGGCTGGACGCGGTGTTGGCAAGATCGACCAGAAGATCGTGCCGGACGCGCGAAACGGCAGGCTGGTTTATGACGCGCAGTGCGCGGTCTGTCATGGACGCGACGGCGCTGGCATCAAGACGGCCGATGGACGCCTTGTCTATCCGCCGCTGTGGGGCGACCAGTCCTTCAACATCGGCGCCGGCATGGCGCGCACGTACACGGCAGCGGCATTCGTCAAGCGCAACATGCCCGTGGGCTTCGACCGGAAATTCCCGCTGGCGCAAGGTGGCTTGTCCGACCAGGAAGCGGTCGACGTCGCCGAATACTTCAGTCATCAGCCACGACCTGATTTCCCCGCGAAGCTGAAGGACTGGCCCAAGGACCCGAAACCCGCTGACGCGCGGTATTGATCCTGAGATAGAAGGGAGCCGCCATGTTTTCACGTTTGTGGACAACCACGCTGCTCGCCGCCTGCTGTGGCGCGGCGGCGCAAGCAGCGCCGGCCGAAGCCGCGGTACCGTCGATTCGCGCAGCCGAAGCCTACGACGCCAGCAAGTTGCCGGACGATCCCTACGGCCGCCTCGTGCGGTACGGGAAGGAACTCACCGAGCGCACGTTCGCGTATCTCGGGCCGGAGGTGAAGGACAAGCGCATGCGCTACGCAGGAAACAATCTCTCGTGTGCATCGTGCCATGAGGCCGCGGGGACGAAGCCGTTCGCGATCCCCTGGGTCGGCGCGTTCGCGACCTTCCCGCAGTACCGCGCCCGGGAAGACGAGGTGAGCACGCTGGAAGAACGCGTCAATGGCTGCATGGAGCGCAGCATGGCGGGCAAACCGCTGCCGCTCGGCAGTCGTGAGATGAAGGCGTTCATCACCTACATGCACTTCCTGTCGCGCGACGTGCCGACAGGCGCTCGTGTGCAGGGGCAGGGTCTGCCTGCATTCAACGCGCCGGACCGGCGCGCCGATATCGCCGCCGGCGCCAAGGTGTACGTCGAGAAGTGCGCCAGTTGCCACGGGCCGGAAGGCGCCGGCGTGCGGCCGGGCGCCGTGGGCAGCTCGACGGGATACACCTTTCCCCCGCTGTGGGGCAAGGACTCGTTCAACAACGGGGCCGGAATGAATCGGCTGCTGGTTGCTTCGGCCTTCGTGAAATCGAACATGCCCTTCGGCACCACGCATGCGCAGCCGCAGCTCACTGACGACCAGGCGTACGACGTCGCGGCATTTGCCCTTAGCCATCCGCGCCCCGTGAAGGCGAATCTGGAGCGCGACTTTCCCGCCCGCTGGAACAAGCCGGTGGACGCGGCCTTCCCGCCCTATGTCACAGGTGCACCTGCCGGGCAGCACAAGTACGGGCCCTACCTTCCGTTGCAGGAAAAGATGAAGTCACTGCGGGACGAAGCGGCAGGCAAGGCTGCCGGCAAGTAGCTGCAGGCGGACAGCCTGGGCGCGGCGTTACGCGCGTTCGCGAATCTTTGGAATCGGTAACGGGAACCGGCGCCTTGAAACAGGATCATGTACGGATGAAAGTAATTTCACTCGTCATGACGAGCCTGACAATGGCCGCGATCACCGCCGCGCACTCAGCGCAACCGCAGGAACACGAGATGACCGACGCGCGGGCGAGTGCCGGCCAAAGTTCATCGTTCCAGCACGCAATGGCGCAGGCGATGCGGCGAATGGAGGAGGGCATGGCCATTTCGCACAGCGGCGACCCCGATCGCGACTTCGCTGCGATGATGATCCCGCACCACCAGGGCGCCATCGACATGGCCAAAGCGGAGCTCGAATTCGGTCACGACCCGGTTCTGCGGCGGCTCGCGCAGGGGATCATCGTCGAGCAGCAGCAGGAGATCCAGGTGATGCAGCGGCAGCTGGATGCATTGAAGGCACGGGCGAGCGCAGCATCGCCGTCCCCCCATTCGCCTCATCATCGTTCGAATCCAACGAAGGAGTGACAGCAATGAAATGCCGGTGTGTCCTCGCCCTGTTGCTGGGCGCTGCATCAGCGATGGCTGGTCAGGCGCCTTATCCCGCCGAAAGGGCGGATATTCCCATCAGCCATCGCGACCGGCTCTACACGGCGGATCAGTTTTCCAACACCGTGTCCGTCATCGATCCGGCGGACAACCGCCTGGTCGGACTGATCAAGCTCGGCGACCCCACGCCGAGCAATCTCAGCCCGCTGTACCGGGGGCAATTGCTGGTGCATGGGATGGGCTTTTCGCCGGACCGCAAGACACTGGCCGTCGTCTCGATCGGCTCCAACTCGGTCAGTTTCGTGGACACCGCGACCAATGCGGTGCGTGCCGTGACCTACGTCGGCCGCTCGCCGCACGAGGCGTTTTTCACCCCCGATGGCTCCGAAGTGTGGGTGACGGTCAGGGGTGAGAACTACATCGCGGTGCTGGACGGCAAGACCTACCGGGAAAAAACGAGGATCACGGTGCCCAACGGCCCGGGGATGACGATCTTTTCGCCGGACGGCAAGTACGGGTACGTTTGCTCGAGTTTCAGTCCGGAGACGGTCGCCATCTCGATCGCCGACCACAACGTCGCGGGGCGCATCAAGCAGGAGAGTTCGTTCTGCCCGGACATCGCGGCCACGCCCGACGGCAAGCAGGTCTGGCTGACCCTGAAGGACGTCGGCAAGGCCATGGTCTTCGACGCCCGCCCGCCGTTTGCGGTTCTCAAGGTGCTCGATACCGGCCCGACGACCAACCATGTGAACTTCGCCCGCAATGCCAACGGCCAGTTCGCGTACGTGACGGTGGGCGGGCTGAACACGGTCAAGGTGTTCCGCACCGATACCTTCGATCTGGTCGCGACGATTCCGTCCGGTGCGCTCCCGCACGGCCTGTGGCCATCGGGCGACGGAACGCGCATGTATGTGGGCCTCGAAAACGAGGACGCGGCGGCGGCGATCGATACGCTGCAGAACAAGGTCGTGGCCACGATCAAGCTCGGCCAGGCGCCCCAGGGCGTCGCCTACGTTCCCGGCGCTGTCCCCGCGGGCGACGGCCGCGAGAATCTGGTCGGCCTCGACAAGGTGGGACAGGTGGCCACGCTGTCGCTCGCCGGTCCCGACGGCAAGCCGATCAGCCAGGTGTCGCTTTTCGACCAGGGTCAGGTCCAGGTGCTCCAGGCATCGGTGACGGGGCTCGAACCGAAGAAACCGTACGTGCTTGCGCTGGCCGACGATCCGAAAGGGACCGGCAAGCTCGAGCCCCTCGCCGGGTTCATGAGCAATCCGGCAGGCGCTTCGATCGTGAATTCAGTGGGCCCGATCCGGCAAATCGTGGAAGCCTCCGCGGCTGCCTCGCGGCGCTATCTGGTGATTGCGGCCGGCACGCCACAGGACATCGGAAAAGCGGTCCAGGTGCAGGTGCGCTGACAGCAAGGGCGTGCTGCGAGTCGGACTGATTTCGGACACGCACGGGCTGCTCCGGCCCGAGGCGCAGCGCTTCCTGCGGGGGTGCGATCACATCGTCCACGCCGGGGACATCGGCAAGCCCGACGTCCTGCGCTTGCTGGCGCAAATGGCTCCGGTGACCGCAGTGCGCGGCAACAACGATGCCGGTGGATGGGCGGCTTCGTTGCCGGCGTCGCAAAGCTTGAGGCTGGGCGGCGTGGCGCTGTTCGTGTTGCACGACCTGGTTGAACTGGCAATCCACCCGGCGCACGCCGGCGTGCAGGTCATCGTCTGCGGCCACTCGCACAAGGCGCAGGTGCAGCGGCACGCGTGCGGCGCGCTGATCGTGAATCCAGGCAGTGCGGGTCCGCGCCGATTCAAGTTGCCGGTCACGGCGGCAGAACTGCTGATCTCCGGCGAGAATAAGTTCGGCGCCCGGATCGCGCCCCTGGTCTAGCCTGCGCCGGCGGGCACCTTCACGAAACGGCTTTGCGTTGTGCAAGCTTGACCAGCCCCGACACGGAAAAGCAGATCACGAAGTACACGGCCCCGGCGAAGAGCAGCATCTCGACGATCCGGCCGTCCCGTTCGCCAATGCCATAGGCGCGGCCGAAGAAGTCGGCCAGCGCGCTCACGTAGACAAGCGCGGTGTCCTGGAACAGCACGATCACCTGCGTCAAAAGCAGCGGCGTCATGTTGCGAAACGCCTGTGGCAGCACGATCAGGCGCATGGCGTTCCCATAGGTCATGCCCAGCGCAGACGCGGCCTGATATTGGCCGATCGGGATGCTCTGGATCCCAGCGCGTACGATCTCGGAGAAATACGCGGCCTCGAACATCGAGAACGCGATCAACGCCGACGCCATGCGCACATCGGTTGCCGGCGACAAGCCGAACAAGGCCTGCAGCAATTGCGGCACGATCAGGAAGAACCATAACAAAACCATGACGAGGGGAATGGAGCGGAAGGCATTCACGTACAGCTTGGCCGCTCCAGCCATCACACGGATGCTGGACATTCGTGCCAAGGCAATGGCCGTGCCCAACGCGATTCCGACCACCATCGCCACACCCGTGATCCTGAGCGACACCAGCATGCCGTCGCCGAGCAACGCGAGCGTGCCGCTGTTGATCGTGCTGAAATCGAACTGATAGGCCATTGCGTTTCACCGCTTCCCGGTGCCGAGCAGGCCGGGAACGCGCGTGCGTGCCTCGACCCACTGCATGATGCGCAACGCGCCCAGGTTGATCGCGATATAGAGCACCGTCACGGCAATGAACGATTCGTACGGCTGGGAGGTGTAGTCCACCAATTGCCGTCCCTGCGCGGCCAGTTCCAGCAGGCCGATCATCGAGGCGACCGCCGAATTCTTGAACACGGTCATGAATTCGGAAGTTAGCGGCGGCACGATGATGCGAAAGGCCACCGGAAGGATGATGAACCGGTACGTTTGCGGCAGCGTCATTCCGATAGCCAGGCCCGCATCGCGCTGCCCCCGAGGCAAGGACTCGATGCCGGCGCGCACCTGCTCGCAGACCCGCGCCGCCGTAAACATGGCCAGGCAGGCCACCGCCGCCAGGATCTGCTGCATCAAGGGATTCAATGCCTTGACCTGCTGTCCGAGTTCGCCCGGCAGCAGCTCGGGGGCAACGAAATACCAGGTGAACAATTGCACCAGCAGCGGAATGTTGCGAAAGAATTCCACATACGCGGCGGCGAAGCGGGAGGCGGTGCGGTTCGGCAACGTGCGCATCACGCCGAGTAGGGTGCCCAGCACCAGCGCGATCAGCCACCCGCCCAGGCCGATGGCCAGCGTCAGC
>JAGRPN010000188.1 GCA_019449555.1 Ramlibacter sp. | reverse complement strand
TTTACCGGGTCGGTGCTGTTGGCCTTCGCCATCGCGGCGGAAAGCAGGTTGATGCCGTTGTAGGTCGCGAACGTGTAGTAGTCGTCGTCGAACTTCTTCAGGAAGTCCTGGCCGATCTGCCCCAGCTCCCCGGGGTGGTTGGAATGCCCGTAAGCGACAACGTACACCTCGCTGTCACCGCCCGCAGCCAGTGCCGTAGGCGTGCCGGTCACGCCGGCGTAGTAGGTGTACATCGGAATCTTCAGGCCGGCGTCGTTCATCGCCTTGACGAGCAGGGTCAGGTCCGCGCCCCAGTTGCCCGTCACGACCGAGTCGGCACCGGACGCCTTGATCTTGGCCACGTAAGGCGAGAAGTCCTTCACTTGCCCGATCGGAGTCAGGTCCTCGCCGGCGATCTTCACGTCCGGGCGTTTGCGCGCGATCGCTTCCTTGAAATACCTGGCGACCTGTTGACCGTGCGAGTAGTTCTGGTTGATCAGGTATACGCTCTTGACCTTGGGCTGGTCTTTCATGAAGGAGGTCAACGCTTCCATTTTCATGGACGTGTCCGCATCGAGGCGGAAGTGCCAGAAGCTGCACTCCGGCGCACCGGGTTTCTCGGCTGCGTTCGTCATCGCTGGGTCCACTGCCGCGTAGTTCAGGTAGACGAGTTCCTTGCCGGGGTTGCGCTCGTTGTACTTGTTCACCGCGTCGAGGATGGCCCAGGCTGAGCCCGATCCGTTACCCTGCAAGATAAAACGGAAGCCCTGGTCGATCGCCGCCTTGAGCGTGTTCAGG
The DNA here is from genome assembly GCA_019449555.1 of Ramlibacter sp. GTDB lineage: Bacteria > Pseudomonadota > Gammaproteobacteria > Burkholderiales > Burkholderiaceae_C > Ramlibacter. The sequence continues at coordinate 7,409 of JAGRPN010000188.1, read as the reverse complement.
CTTTCCTGCGGGGAATTCTTGTTGTCGAATCCGACGATTTCGAATTTCACGCCCGCCGGGTTCTTCGCCCCGGAGAGACGATCGGCGATGAACTGCCAGCTCTTGAGCTGGTTCTGTCCGACGTTGGCGAACGATCCCGACAGCGGATCCATCCACGCCAAGCGCACCGTCTGGCCTTTCGTGGCGCTCGGAGCCGCCGCGGCGGCCGGCGCAGCCTTTGCCGCCGGCGCAGCCTGCTTCGCGGCGGGTGCGGCAGTCTTTGCGGCCGCAGCCGGCTTGGCCGGGGCGGCCTGCTGGGCAAACAGCGGGCCAGCACACGCCAGGATGGCGGCGATCGCAATTGATTTCGCGGCAAATTTCATGGTTATCTCCTTGTGAATCGAGTTGCGCGCAGCGTACTGGTTTTTGTGCACTGCAGCGCTCAGGGAATGCCCCTAAAGCAGTCGTTTCCTATCGCCGATGCGACAGATGGCAACACAGGGCACGATGCTGGTTCTGCATTGCAGGCCGAGCCGGCGCTGCTGCGGGGCAAGGTCATGACGCTGTCGGCAAGTGATAGTCCTTCAGCATCTCGCGCAACCGCGTCTTGAGCATCTTGCCGGTGGCGCCGAGCGGAATACTTTCGACGAACACCACGTCGTCGGGGATCTGCCACTTGGCGATCTTGCCTTCGTAGAACTTGAGAAGCTCTTCCTTCGTCAGCTGCGCGCCGGGCTTCTTGACGACGGCGACGATTGGCCGCTCGTCCCATTTCGGGTGCTTCATGCCGATGCACGCCGCCATCGCCACCGCCGGGTGTGCGACGGCGATGTTTTCGATGTCGATCGTGCTGATCCATTCGCCGCCGGACTTGATCACGTCCTTGCTGCGGTCGGTGATCTGCATGTAGCCGTCGGCGTCGATGGTGGCCACGTCGCCGGTGGGAAACCAGCCGACGCCATGTTCGTCGGGCACGAGCGGGTCGCCGCCCTCGTCCTTGAAATACTCGCGTACCACCCAGGGCCCCTTGACGTACAGGTCGCCGGGTGTCTTGCCGTCCCACGGCAGTTCCTTGCCGTCCCCGCCGACGGTCTTCATGTCGACGCCGAAGATCGCCCGCCCCTGCTTCAGCCGGATCTTCATCTGCTCGTCGGCGGGCAGCGACAGGTGCTTGTTCTTCAACGTGCACAGCGTTCCAAGCGGGCTCATCTCCGTCATGCCCCAGGCGTGCAGCACCTCCACCCCGTACTCTTCGCGGAACGCGTCGATCATCGCCGGTGGGCAGGCCGAGCCCCCGATCACGGTGCGTTTCAGCGTCGAGAACCGCAGCTTGTTGGGCTTCATGTGCCCGAGGAGCATTTGCCACACGGTGGGCACACCAGCGGCGTAATTCACCTTCTCGGCCTCGAGCAGCTCATAGACCGATTTACCGTCCAGTGCCGGGCCGGGAAGCACCAGCTTGGCGCCGGTGAGCGCGGCCGAATACGGAATGCCCCAGGCATTGACGTGGAACATCGGCACCACCGGCAGCACCGAATCGCGAGCCGACAGGCACATGACATCGGGCAAAGCCGCGGCATAGGCGTGCAGGATCGTCGAGCGATGGCTGTACAGCGCGGCCCTCGGATTGCCGGTGGTGCCGCTGGTGTAGCACATGCTCGAAGCGGAGTTCTCGTCGAAGCTGGGCCATTGGTATTCCGTACTCTGTGGAGCGATCCAGGCCTCGTAGCTCACCAGGTTGGGCACTCCGCTATCGGCTGGCAGCTTGTCGGCATCGCAGAGCGCCACGTACCGGCGGATGCCGGGACAGCGCGCGTGGATGGCCTGCACCAGCGGCAGGAATGTCATGTCGAAGCACAGCACCTGGTCTTCCGCATGGTTGGCGATCCAGGCGATCTGTTCCGGATGCAGCCGCGGGTTGATGGTGTGCAGCACCCGGCCCGAGCCACTGACGCCGAAGTAGATCTCGAGGTGCCGATAGCCGTTCCACGCCAGCGTCGCCACCCGGTCGGAAAACAGCAGGTTCATACCGTCCAGCGCGTTGGCCACCTGGCGGGAACGCTCGGCCACCTGGCGCCAGCTGTAGCGGTGGATATCCCCTTCCACGCGCCGCGAAACGATCTCGACGTCGCCGTGATGGCGCTCGGCGAAGTCGATCAGCGACGAGATCAATAGGGGTTGGTTTTGCATCAGGCCCAGCATGGGGACTCCTCGAGGCATTGTTGTGAAGTCCTTATCGTAGTGGTTGGCGCGTGGGATGGGTAGCCTCGGGCGTACCCCATGAGACACAACCGCGGTGAGTGGCATCAGGAAGCGCGGGACCCGCACCAGGGGACTCCTGGGCGTTGCTAACGAGTGGAGATGCTGGCCTGCGTCGGCGTGGCGTCGAAGACCAGTTTCGAGGGCCACGTGGGCCACGCGACCCCGAGCGAGGCGTTGTTGGGGTCGCCCGTACGCGCGAATGCGCCGACGCTGGCCATCATCGCCGAGGACAAGGCGAGCCGCCCCGGTTTGTTGGCGGTGCTGTTGGCAGCGTTCGAGAACAGCGAGGGACCGAAATTGCCGAAGATGAACGGCAGGTCGAACGCGTGCGCGGCGCCGTAGACCGTGTTCCAGGGAGCGGGCTCCTGGGCCCAGTTGAACTGGTAATACCAGACGTTCGCCTGCCGGGTCTTGAGCGTATTGAGCACGTTGTCCCGGCTCGGGATCATGAAGACCGAGCTGAGTAATGAGGCCTTGGCGGTCCAGCCGGTGACCGGTGTGTTCGACGGCACATAGGCGGGGTCCAGGATGTCCGCTTCCGTCAAGGTGGCCGGCGCATCCGGATTGAAGTTGGCCATCATCGTGAATCGGGCCGCGTCGGTGATCTTGAAGCCGGGGGGACCGCCGAGCAGCGTCAGGAACGGCGCGAACAGCTTGCCCTCGTCGGCCGTGTTGCTCGCCAGGACCGGCACCTTGTTGTAGTTGCCGGCAGCGATCGCCGCGATCGGATCGGTGGGGATCACGGTTCCGTCGGGGATGGGCCCGGACCCCGTCAGGCCGGCCGTGAACACGGTGGTGAGGATGGCTCCCGCGTCCTTGGCGCGCAGGTAATCCGCGATCTGCGCTGTCGTTTGCGTGGCGATGAACGCCTGGGCGGAGGCGGTATCCGTGGCCTTCCCGTCGGCGATCAGAAGCTTGACCAGCAGCGCGTTGCCTTGCGTCGCATAGGCGGACGCCGGATTGAGCGTCGCGATGGTGCCCGCCGGCAGGTTGGACGCGAGCGAAATACCGCCGCTCAGCGGGATCGCCTTGTGGAACAAGCCGGCGGCCAGCGGCGAAGTCAACAGGGCCCACGCATTGATCGCGCCGGCGGACTGCCCCATCAGCGTGACGTTGCCGGGATCGCCGCCGAATTCCGCGATGTTGTTCTTGACGAACTTGAGTGCCTGGATGATGTCGAGCAGCGCGAAATTGCCGGAATCCTCGGCCGCGCTGGCGCCCGTCTTGAGCTGCGCGAGGTTCATGAATCCGAGCACGCCCACCCGGTAGTTGGCCGTGACCACGACCGCATTCGCCGCCTTGGCCAGCGCCGCACCGTCGTACACGGGGTCGGCGGTGTAACCCGAGATGTTGCTGCCTCCATAAACGAAAAAGATGACCGGCAGCTTCGTCGCGTCACCCGTGGGCCGCCACACGTTCAGGGTCAGGCAGTCCTCGCTGCCCACGGGCGTGTTGAGCGTCGTGGCAATCGTGCCGTCGTACGTGTTGTTGCTGCCCGGGCCGTAGATGCGGCCGTTCTGCAGGCACGCCTTGCCAAAGCGGGTGGCGGTAAGCGGTTCGCTCCAGGGCGCCGGGTCCACCGGCGCCTTCCACCGCAGCGCGCCCACCGGCGCCTTGGCGAACGGAATGCCTTTCCACGCATACGTTCCGGTGGTGGCGGTGTCATTGCTGCCCTGGATCTGGCCGAAGCTGGTGCTGCGCCTGGCAGGGTCCGAATCGGATCCGCCACAGGCCTGGAGCACGAGAACCAGGCTGGCGCCTACCACCGGCATGAACCTGCTGGAATATGTCATGTCTGTCTCCTGTCTTGGGGTAAAAGCGAACTTGTGCCCGCCGCCGAAATGCCGTGCAATCGGTCGACGCGCCCATCGCGTGTCGCCGCGGGCAAAGTGTAGGGGCGCGGTGTCATCCCGCCGATATCGCAATGTGGCCAATTCAATGACTTCACGACACCACTGTTGATGATGGAAAGAACCAGCTCATCGGCCTGGGTCAAGGGCGTGGCCGCCATGTTCGCGTCGCAGGCGCTGGATGTGCCGCGCCTGTTCAGGACCGTGGGCATCGACATGAGCCTGCTCGACAAGCCGGACGCGCGTTTCCGTGCGGACAAGGTCACCGAGCTGTGGGAACTGGCGGTGACATGGTCGGGCAATCCGGCGCTCGGCCTGGATCGCGAGCTGGCTTCCAGGCATGTGGACTTCGACGTGGTGGGCTACGCGATGCTTTCCAGCCCGGACCTGCGCACCGGCCTCGAGAATTTCGCCCGCTACCTTGGCCTGATCTCGGATGCCGCCACGTTCGAGCTGCAGCCGGACGCCGGCGGTGCGTGGCTGGTGCTGGGCCATATGGGCAACACGCTGCGGGTCCCCCGGCAGCGGCAGGAATACGGATTGCTCGCGCTGCTGATGCTTTGCCGCTGGCTCACCCGGCTTGAGATCAGGCCGCTCGCGGCCGAGTTCATCTTTCCGGACCCGGTCGATTTGCAGCCGTACCGGATGGCGTTCGAATGTCCCCTGCGTTTCGGGCAAGCAGCGACGCGATTGCTGCTGGCTCGGGCCGACCTGGCGGCACCCATTCCTTCACGCAACCCGTCGATGTACGCGCTGCATGAGCGGGTGATGGAGGAGCGGCTTGCGGGCCTGGGCAATGCAACCACCAGTTATCGCGTCAGCCAGGAAATCACGCGACGCCTGCATCGAGGCGAGCCGCGGCGCGAAGACGTCGCCAGCTGCCTGGCCCTCACAGACCGCACGTTGCAGCGGCGCCTGCATGCGGAGAAGACTTCGTTCCAGGAATTGCTCGACGACGCTCGCCGCGAGCTGGCCCGCAAGTACCTGGCCGACGAGCACTATTGCCTGGCGCAGGTGGCAGACCTGCTGGGCTTCGTGGATCAGAGCAACTTCTTTCGCGCGTGCAAACGCTGGTTCGGCCTGCCGCCGGGGCAATACCGCCAGCGCCTAGCGGCCGACGCACTCCCCACCCGGGGCGAAATGAAGGATCACACGGGTGCCGTGGCCGGCTGACGATTGAATGTCGATCGAACCGCCGATCGACCGCATGACGCGATGGCAGAACATCAGGCCCATGCCGTTGCCGCCCGAGTGCGCGCGCGTGGTGACGGGCTCGTGCGTCAGGCGCGCCAGGATGGCGGGTTCGATGCCCGGCCCGTTGTCCGAGAAACGGATCCAGCCCTGGGCTGAGCCGGCGGCGCGGGGCGTTGATCCGAATTCGATGACCAGGCTCGGGGCGGAGCCACCGCGCAGCGCCAGCAAGGCATTCTTGGTCAGGGTGCACAGTACGAGGTAGAGCAGGTCGCGCCGGCCCGGCAGCTTGAAGTCGTCGCCGCCCTGCCAGGTGATCCAGGCGCGTTCGTCCTCCTCGAAAGGGAACTCGTCCAGCAGCGCGTTGACCAGGCTGCCGGCGCTGACGGTCTGCGGCGCGGCACCGGGATACGCGTCTCGTGCGGATTGCACGAACGTGGACACCAGCGACTGGCAGTACAGCGCCCTGCGCTCGGCGCGCTGCAACGCATCGAGGATTTCGCCGGGATGCTCCTCGGCAAACTGCACGATCCCCGCCGGCGCCCCCGGCACGGGCGGCTGGCAGCGCGCCGCGACCGCGTTGACGCAGCCGCGCACCGTCGCCAGCGGCGTATTGAGTTCATGGGCCAGGAAACCGAGCGTTTCGCGCAGGGCGGCTGCTCGCCCGTCGTTCATCGCCCGTTCCAGGGCCTGGCTGCGATGCAGCGCCATTGCCTCGCGCAGCGCCTCGCGCGTGACCGCGTCGTCGAGCGGTTTTTCGAGGATGCGCAGCACCTTGCCTTCGTTGACCGCGGCGATCGCCACCTCCTTGCCGGCGTAGGCGGTGGCCAGCAGGCGCACCAGATGGCGGAAGTCCCGCTGCACTGCCTGCAGCAGCTTCATGCCGTCGCGCTCGGGCATGCGGTAGTCGGTGATCAGCACTGCGAACTCGTCGCTGCGTTCGCCCAGAACGGTCAGGGCCTCGGCGGCGCCCGCCGCCGTCACGACGTTGAACTCGTCGCTGAACGTGCGGGCGAACCACTTGCGCGAGGTCGGTTCGTCGTCCACGAACAGCACGGCCGCGGAATCTTCGGAAGTACTGGGCAGCAGCATGGGTGTCGTTCCCTCAATCTGCGATGACTGTGGATTGCGCCGGCCCGTAGGCCTTCAACGCCTCTTGCGCATTGGCGGCGGCCGTCCTGATGTGCGCCAGCCATGCGTCGTCGGGCGGCCAGGCGCCGGTGTCGGTCATCGGCCCGTAGACCGAGCGCACCAGCCGGTGCAGTGCCAGGGCGCCGGCCTCGCCGCTCATGCCCAGCAACGAATGGAGTGCATCCAGGCCGGCCTGCAGGTCGCGCTCGGCAAAGCAGTGCTCCAGCCGGTCCACGAGGCGGGCGATCTCCGGGACGTAATCGTTCAGCAGTTCTTCGAGCATGCCGATGCGCCGGTAGCTTTCGAGGCGCTGCAGGTTCAGCAGGCTGCCGTGTTCGCCGCCCGCCGGCTCGCTTCGCGCCGGCGGCACGGTTACAGGGCTGCGATCGGGTCCGCGCGCGACCACGCGATAGAGCTTGGAATACAGCTCGCCGGCCTCGACCGGCTTGGTGATGAAATCGTTCATGCCCGCGGCTCGGGCCGCCTGCACCGTCTTCTGGTCGGAGTGGGCAGTCAGCGCAATGATGGGAATCTGGCTCCACGAGGCGCCACTGCCGCGGATTGCGCTCGCCGCGTCCAGGCCGCTCATGCCCGGCATGTTGAGGTCCATCAGGATCGCATCGCAAGGATCGGCAGTCCCCAGCCGGTCCAGCACGGCCTGGCCGTGACCCGCTTCGACCACCTCCGCCCCCGCGTGCCTCAGGTAGGCGGCCACCGCCTTGCGGTTGTACGCGTTGTCATCGGCGAGCAGGATACGCCGGCCCGCCAGCGCGGCGGCCGGATCGTCGCCGGGCGCCGGCCGCGCCAGCGCATCCAGCAGCGCCTGCACGAGCGGCAGCTGGTCGCAGGGCTTGCTCACGAGGCCGTCGATGCCGGCCTTTTGCGTCTTGATCGCGGCGAGGTGCGCCGGCTCGCTGGTGTGCGCGACGATGCGTACCTCGCGGTTGGCGGGCGCGTAACCCGCGCGAATCTTTTCGGCCACGGCGTAGCCGTCCG
>JAGRPN010000187.1 GCA_019449555.1 Ramlibacter sp. | reverse complement strand
TCCGTCAGCGCCACCACCCAGAATGGCGAGAAGTCGGCTCTCATCGCCAATACGACGACGGCTGTCTTCCAGCAGGAGACTGGTCAGTACCAGTCCGACATGGCCGGCCGCGCGACGGGCGAACTGACGTCCAAGCTCGACGAATTGCGCAAGGGTGTCGAGGCGGCCGAGCGCAAGGTAGAGGATTTCAGGGCCACGCATGACCTTGTCGACGCGCAAGGCCATTTGATCAGTGACGACCAGATGCTGAAGCTTAGCGAGCAGCTTTCCGTCGCCCGCGCCCGCACGCTGGAACTCAATGCCCGGGCCGCGTCGGCGCGTTCGATAGACGTCAATTCGGTTCTCACCGGCACCTTGCCGGAAGAGATCAACTCCAACACCATGAGCGACCTGCGCTCGCAATATGCGGCGCTGAAGCAGGAGGCCGACCGCGCCGCGATTCGGCTCGGACCACGTCATCCCGAACTCCAGGCTCTCGACGCCCAGCTTGCCGGCGCGCGCGAGCGCATCGCCGCCGAACTGCGCCGCATCGCCTCTTCGCTGCAGGTTGACCTGAAGCGCGCGGTTCAGCTCGAACAGGACCTCGCTTCTCGGCTGGCGCAGGCGAAGGTCCAAAGCGGCGACGTCAACAGCGACCTGGTTACTTTGCGCGAACTGGAGCGCGATGCCACCGCCAAGCGTTCCGTCTACGAACAATATCTTCTGCGCGCCAAGGAGACTGGCGAACAGAAGGACATCAACACCGCCAACATCAATGTGATCTCCCCCGCCCAACCCCCACTCGAACCAAACGGGCCGTCGCGAGCCTTGGTCGCGTTGGCCGGCCTGCTGCTGGGCTTTGCCTCCGGTGTCGGCCTTGGTGCCATGCGCGGCGCCTATGAGAGCCTGCGCGAGACCGCAACGTCGCGGTCGCGCCGCACCCCCAGGATGGGCGACCGCCGCACACCTTACGAAGACAAAGCGCATCAGGCCGCACCCCCGCCTGCGCCGCAGCCGCCAGCACCCCCACCATCCGCACCGCAACCGCCTGTTGATCAGGCTGAGACCGCGCCAACCGAAGGTCCCGGTCGGATTGGTGCGTTGCTGTCGAAGGTGCGCAAGGCCTTGTCCCGCAAACCGTCCTCGGAGGAGTTTGTCAATACCGGCGAGTGGGTCTTGCCCCCCGCCGAAAACGGCAAACCCACTGAAGATCCGGGGTACCCCGTCTATTCCCAGCCGGCGCCTGCCTTTGCCCCTCGGCAGCCAGGTTCGGCAGGCCATCCGCCGTCGCCTTTCCAGCATGGCGCCCAGCTCCCCTATCCGCAGCAGCGGCCGCACTCGGCCCCGTATCCCTATGCGCAGCCGATGGGCTACCCGCAGGCGCAGCAGCCCTGGCAGCCGCAGCCGCCGGCTGGCTACCCCTATGCGCGGGCGATGGCGCCCTACGCCGGGCAGATGCTTTATCCACCTCAGCCCGCCGCCGCGCCCTATCCCCAGCCGCCCGCCTCGCCGCAGCAGGCCGCGCAGCCTCATGCGTCATCGGCGGAGGCACCGCACTTCCCGGAGGACGTCGAGCAGCAGGCTCCGATCGAGGAAATCCGCGCCAGCCTGCGCGAATTCCGCGAAGCGGTCCGCGAACTCACCGAAAGCCGTGCTCGCCGGCGCTATTTCTGAACATCGAATAAAAGTCGCCGGTTTCGAGTTAACGGCATGGGACGGCGCTTTGACGAGATTGCCCAGCCGAATTTTCGTGAAAATGCCGCGCTGGGAAAGATCCGGAGCGCGCCGCTTCCAGAAGCGACGCGCTTGGGCATTGTGGTGTGAAGGTGGTTCATGGCTGAAGTGATTGACGGAAAAAGCGTCGCTGAAGACGTGGTGCGGACGGTCAAGACCCTGACGGCCGAACTCGTTGCCAAAGGCAGGGCCAAGCCCGGTCTTGCCGT
>JAGRPN010000186.1 GCA_019449555.1 Ramlibacter sp. | reverse complement strand
GGACCAATGATGCATGGGCCATGCCAGTGCCCAGGCCATTGATTTCAAAAGAATTTTGTGCTCGGCGCGACCGACCTGTCCGAGATTCATGCAATCTTCAGTGTCTTATTTTCAGACAGTGCCTGAAAATCAGGCACTCCGAGTCGCTCGTACAACTTGGCCCGGGAGATGCCGAGCAGCTTCGCCGCAGCCAGTTTGTTGCCGCCGGTCGCCGCGAGCGCGGCGTCGATGGCATGGCGCTCGAGCTCGGCCACCTGCTGCGCCAGCGGGCGCAGCACCCGCGAGGGCGCCGCCACCGGCAGCGATTCCACCGGCATCGCCGCTGGCGCGATCTGCTTGACGCCCGACTCGCGCAGCACTTCCTGCAGATGCCCGACCTCGATGCGGTGCGAGTCGCTGCGCATCGCGGCCTGCTCCATCACGTTGCGCAGTTCGCGGATGTTGCCGCGCCAGTGCTGCGCGGCGAGCAAGGCCATCGCGTCGGCGCCGAGTTCGGGCGGCGCCGAGCCGCTGCGCAGCGCCATGTCTTCCGCCAGCACCTCAACCAGCGCCGGAATGTCCGCCCTGCGCTCGCGCAGCGGCGGCACGCGGATCGGCAGCACGTTCAGGCGGTAGTACAGGTCTTCGCGGAACTTGCCCTCGCGCACGAGCGACGCCAGGTCGCGCGAAGTCGCTGCAATCACACGGGCATCGAACGCAATGACCTTGTTGGAACCGAGGGGCTCGATTTCGCCCTCCTGCAACGCGCGCAGCAGTTTGGGCTGAAGGCTCAAAGGCATGTCGCCGATCTCGTCCAGGAACAGCGTGCCACCGTCGGCCAATTTGAACTTGCCGTCGCGGCCCTTGCGGTCCGCGCCCGTATAGGCACCCGGCGCCACGCCGAAGAACTCCGCTTCCAGCAGCGTGTCGGGCACGGCCGCGATATTGATACTGACCAGCGGCGCCGAAGCGCGCGCCGAGGCCGCGTGGATCGCGTGGGCGAGCAGTTCCTTGCCGGTGCCGGTTTCGCCGAGCAGCAATACGGGACTGGACGAGAGGGCGGCGCGCCTGGCCTGCCGCTTGACCTCGACCGCCGCCGCGCTGCCGCCGACGAAGCTGGCCAGCGTGTATTTGGTGCGCCGCTGGCTCGCCAATTCGCGCCGGGCGTCGTCCAGGTCGCGCTGCAACAGCGCGAACTTGCTGATCAGCGGCTGCAGCGTGGTTTCGGGATGGTCGAACAGCACGATGCCGATCGCGCCGATCAGTTCGCCGGTCTGTTCGTCGCGCAATGGGATACGGCTGACGACGAACGTGCCGGCGCGATTTGTGAGCAGGTCGATCAGGATCGGCTCGCCGGTTTCGAGCACGCGCCGCATCTGCGTGTTCGGCACGACGTCCTCCACCATGTGCCCGACCACCTGGTCCGCCGAGGCAAACCCAAGCAGGGGCAGGAAGCGCTTGTAGCCTTCGTTGAGCCAGACGATGCGGCCGGTGCGATCGACCAGGAACATGCCCTGGCTGATGCTGGAGAACAGGTGGAACATGGACCGCGCGGCCAGTTCCAGGATGCTCTGGCCGTCGCGCGGCAGGGTGTCGTCCGCTTGCATCGCACTATCGTACCCCGCGCCGCGCCGCGTTCCCCCTGGGATCAGCCCGCAGTCGCGCGCCGGGCGGCCCGGTATTTCATCGCCCGCGGCGTGATCATCACGGCCAGGATGATGCAGATCATCGCCACCGACATCGGCCGCTGCAGGAACACCATCGCGCTGCCCTCGCCGATCGACACGGCGTTGCGAAGCTGGGCTTCCGCCAGTGGGCCCAGGATCATTCCCACGACCACCGGGGCAGTCGGGAAGTCGAACCGGCGCATCACCACCCCCACCAGCCCGATCGCGTACAGCAGCACCAGGTCGAACGCGCTCTGGCGCATGCCGTAGGCGCCCACCGTAGCGAAGATCAGGATACCCGCGTACAGCTGCGGCTTGGGAATCTTGAGCAGCTTCACCCACAGGCCCACCATCGGCAGGTTCAGGATCAGCAGCATCACGTTGCCGATGTAGAGCGACGCGATCAGGGCCCATACCAGGTTGGCCGAATTCGTGAACAGCTGCGGGCCCGGCTGGATGCCGTAGTTCTGGAACGCACCGAGCAGGATCGCCGTCGTGTTCGATGTCGGGATGCCCAACGTCAGCAGCGGGATGAGTGCCGTGGTCACGGTGGCGTTGTTCGCCGCCTCGGGCCCGGCGACCCCTTCGATCGCCCCGGCATGGCCGAACTCGGCCAGGTTTTCGCCTTGGGCGAGCTTCTTTTCGGCCGCGTAGCTCAGGAAGGTCGGGATTTCGGTGCCGCCGGCCGGAATGCAGCCGAAGGGCGCCCCGATGGCCGTCCCGCGCAACCAGGCCGGGATCGAACGCTTCCAGTCGCGCGCCGTCATGTGCACGCGGCTCAGGCGGTTCTGCGTTTCGGCCACACGTCCCTCGTACAACGCGGAATACAGCACTTCGGCGACGGCGAACAGGCCGACGGCCACGAGCACGATCTCGATGCCGTCCAGGAGTTCCGGCACCCCGAGCGTGTAGCGCGCCTGCCCCGAAATCTGGTCGAGCCCGACGAGGCCGGTCGCCAGGCCGATGAACAGCGCGGTCATTCCGCGCAGTGCACTCTGGCCGAGCACGGCACTCACGGTGGTGAACGCAAGCACCATCAGCAGGAAATATTCCGGCGGTCCCAGCTTGATGGCGAATTCGGCCACGTAAGGCGCGAACAGCGTCACGATGACGGTCGCTATCGTGCCGGCCACGAACGAGCCGATGGCTGCGGTGGCGAGCGCCGCACCCGCGCGGCCGCTCTTGGCCATCTTGTTGCCCTCCATGGCCGTCACCATGCTCGCCGTCTCGCCGGGCGTGTTCAGCAGGATGGAAGTGGTCGAGCCGCCGTACATCGCGCCGTAGTAGATGCCGGCGAAAAATATCATCGACGCGGTGACGTCCACCTTGGCCGTGATGGGCAGCAGCATCGCGACGGCGACGGCGGGACCGATCCCGGGCAGCACGCCGACGGCCGTGCCGAGGGCGCAACCGACCAGGGCCCAGATCAGGTTGACCGGGGAAATCGCCGTGGCGAAGCCCTGCAGGAGTGCGTTCAGGATGTCCATCTCAGAGCCATCCGGTTTCGGTCAGGCCCGGCAGGTTGATGCCGAGGAATTGCGTGAACGTCCAGAACACGGGCGCCGAAATGGCGAGGCCCGCGACGAGGTCGATGGCCAGCACGGCCGGGCGGCCGGCGGCCTCGCGCGCGGCGCGCCGCAGTCCCTGGACGGCCAGCACATAGCAAAGCGTGCAGCTGAGGATGAACCCGATCGTCGTGATCAGCGCCGCGTTGGCCAGCAGCCCGGCGGATACCCAGATGCAGGCAGGCCAGAAGGCGCGTTCGGAGCCCGACGGCTCTTCCATGTTGCGAAAGCCCCCGGTGCGCGCCTCGCGGATGATCATCACGCCGCAGATCCCGAGCACGATCGCGACGAGCCACGGCAGGAAATTGGGGCCGATGCCCCCGTAGCCGGCGGCCGAGGGAATCGACACGGCGCCGGCCGCCAGCAGCACGCCGGTCAGCAGCACGCCCGCGCCGACCAGCGTCTGCATCGGCGAGTTCTTCGAAGGTTGTGTCATGTTCGGTGCCTCACGGTCAAAAAAACGCCCGGCTTGGGTCCGGGCGTTCGGCTCGGCGCTGGGCCGCTCTAGATCATTCCGGACTTCACCATCGTGGCACGCAGGCTCGCGAACTCGTCGTCCACGAACTTGTCGAAAGCGGGGCCGCTCAACAAGGCCGGCGTCCAGTCGTTCTTCTTGAGCGATTCAGCCCAGGACTTCGTCTTGACCCCCGCCAGCACCATGTCGGTCAGGTTCTTGCGTTGCGCGGCCGTAATGCCGGGGGCGCCGTACACGCCGCGCCAGTTGCCGATCTCCACGTTGATGCCCTGCTCCTTCAGCGTGGGCACGTTGATGCCCTTCAGGCGGGTGCCGGAGGTGACCGCGATCGGCTTCATCTTGCCCGCGGTGATGTATTCGGCGAACTCGCTGTAGCCGCTGCCGCCGATCGTCACGTTGCCGCCCAGGATGGCCGCCGTCGCTTCTCCGCCCCCACGGAACGCGACGTAATTGATCTTGGCCGGATCGACGCCGACTTCACGGGCGATCATCGCCGCCGCGATGTGCTCGGTCGAGCCGCGCGAGCCGCCGCCCCACTTCACGCTGCCCGGGTCTTTCTTGAGCTGGGCGATCACGTCGGCCATCGTCTTGAACGGCGAATTGGCCGGCAGCACGAACACGTTGTATTCGCTAGTGAGTCGCGCGATCGGCGTGGCCTGCGACAGGCTGACCGGAGGCTTGCCGGTGATGATGCCGCCCAGCATCACCGCGCCCATCACCATCATCGCGTTGGGATCGCCCTTGCTGCTGTTGACGAATTGCGCCAGTCCCAATGCGCCCGCGGCGCCGCCCTTGTTGTCGTAGGTCACGCTGTCGGCCGCCTTGGCCTCCAGCAGGGCCTTGCCGAGCGCCCGCCCGGTGGTGTCCCAGCCGCCGCCGGGGTTGGCAGGGATCATCATCTTGACGTTGGTGGCGGCCAGCGCCGACAACGGCACGCCCCCCGCCGCCGCCAGCGCTGCCAATGATTTCAGGAATGTGTCTCGACGCATGGGTTTGCTCCTTGGTATTCGGTTCGGACGCGCGAATCATGCGCCCGCTGCCTGTCAAACGGCTGTCCGCGGCATTGGGGAAACTACTAAAGTCGGGTTTCCCGGCCTCTGCGGCTAACCTTGTGCATCCAATGAAAGTTCTCCTGGTCGAGGACGACCCCGCCATGCGCAGTACGCTCGAGCGCGCCCTCGGCCGCCGCGGCATGCTGATCGACAGTTGCGGCGACGGCGGCCGCGCAATCGCGGCGTGGCGCGCTGCCGCACCCGACGTCGTCGTGCTGGACCTGACCCTGCCGGGCCTGGACGGACTCGAGGTCCTGGCGCAGGCCCGGCGCGACGGCATGCAGACGCCGGTCCTGATCCTGACCGCGCGCGGCACGGTGGGCGACCGCGTGATCGGATTGAACAGCGGCGCCGACGACTACCTGCCAAAGCCGTTCGAGCTCGATGAGCTCGTCGCCCGGCTGCAGGCGCTGGGCCGGCGCCGCGCCGAACCGCGCGCGGAGGAAGCGCACAAGCCGCTGCGGCTGGGCGCGCTGCGCATGGAACGGGACAGCGGCGCCGTCTACTTCCGCGACGAGGTGCTGGAACTCACGCCGCGCGAGACCGCCCTGTTGCAGGCGCTGATGGGCCGTCCCGGCCACGCTGTCTCGAAAGAACAATTGTTCGAACTGGTCTTTCCGGGCGAGGCCGACGTCCAGTACGAGGCCGTCGAGGTGGTGGTGTACCGGCTGCGCAAGAAACTGGCGCACACCGGCATCACCCTGATGACATTGCGCGGCCTCGGCTATCTGCTCAAGGCCGCATGAAGCGCGCTCGCTCGCTGCGCCGCTACCTGCTGCTGGGAATCCTGCTGCCGGTGGTCGCACTGATCGTGATCAACAGCGTCAGCCTCTACAGCCGGGCGCTCGCCGCGGTGAACACCGCCTACGATCGCACGCTGCTGGCCTCGGCCAAAGTCATCGGGGAACAGCTCGACGTGGAAGGCTACGACGAGCAGTCCCGCCTGCGCGCGACGGTACCCTACTCCGCGCTCGAGGCGTTCGAGGCCGACAACCGCAGCCGTCTTTTCTACCGGGTGTCCAGCCTGAACGGCGAAATGGTCTCGGGCTTCTCGGAGCTGCCGTTCTGGCACGGCAAACTGCCGCAGCGGCCCCCGTATGCGGCGCTCGTGGATTTCTATAACGACAGCTTCCACGATGAGGAGGTCCGGGTCGCCGTGCTGCTGCAACCGGTCGCCAGCCTCAACGGCCGGGGGATGGCCGTCGTGCAGGTGGCCGAGACGCTGCAGTTGCGCCGCACGCTCGCGCGCGAGATCCTGATCGACACGATCTGGCGCCAGGCGCTATTGGTCGCGGTGATCGCGCTGGTGGTCGTGATCGTCGTCCAGCGTGGGATGCGGCCGGTGCGGCGCCTTAGCGGCGAGCTGGAACAGCGGCCCGAAGGCGACCTGACTCCCATCGCCGCGCCCGACGCCCCGCGCGAACTGCTGCCGCTGGTGCACGCGACCAACCAGGTGATGCGGCGGCTGGCCCACATGCTTGACAACCAGAAGCGGTTCGTGCGCGACACCGCCCACCAGCTGCGCACGCCGCTCGCCGTCCTCAAGACGCAGGTCCAGTCGGCGCTGCATGGAGACGTCGAACCGACCCAGGCGCTGCTGGAGATCAACGACACGGTCGAGCGCGCCACGACGCTGGCGAACCAGATGCTTTCGCTGGCGAAAGTGGAGCAATTGCGCCAGCAGCCGGATGCACGAGTGAACGACCTGGCCGAGGTGGTGCGATCGGTCGCGCTGGAACTGTCGCCGCTGATCGCCGACAAGGACCTCGATTTCGAGATCGCCACCATGCCGGCGCCGGTGCGCTCGCACGAGTGGATGCTGCGTGAACTCACGCGCAACCTGCTGCACAACGCGATCAAGCTCAGCCCGGCGGGCGGCATGCTCGCGGTCCGCGTCCTGGCGGACACGAACTCGGCCGCGCTCACGCTAGCCGACAGCGGGCCGGGCATTTCCGCCGAGCTTCGCGCGCGTTTGTTCCAGCCTTTTTCGTCCGGCGAGGCACGCAGCGGCTCGGGTCTGGGCCTGGCCATCTGCCAGGAGATCGTGCGCGCGCTCGGCGGCACGATCAGCCTGGAAAACCGCGAAAGCCATGGCCGTATCGAGGGCTTGGACGCCACCGTGCGCCTGCCGCTGGCGGAGAATGAGGCGTGAGCGGAAAACTGCGGATCGACAAGTGGCTCTGGGCTGCCCGGTTCTACAAGACGCGCACCCTCGCCGCCGAAGAGATCGGCAAGGGCCGGGTGGAAGTCAACGGGCAGGAAGCGAAACCGGCCCGCGAAGTCAAGCTCGGCGACACCGTGTCGCTGCGGCAGTCCTCCGTGGTGCGCACCGTCATCGTCAAGGGTCTGTCGCACGTGCGCGGCCCCGCGCCCGTTGCCCAGCAGCTCTATGAGGAAACGCCCGAAAGCGTCAAGGCCCGTGAACAAGCGGCCGAGCAGCGGCGCTACGCGCCCGAGCCCGCGCTCTCGATCGAGCAGGGCCGTCCAACCAAACGCGGCCGGCGCGAACTGGACGACGCGCAGCGCGGCTGGGGCGATCGCTGGAGCGCCTCGGTCGACGACGACGGCAAGTCCTGAGCTCACCGCCGCCGGTCAGGCGGCACCCAGCCGGCGCTTGAGCGCGATCACGGCGCTATCGACGGTGGTCAGCACCGGCAGCCCGGTCTGGCGGGCGACATGCGATCGCGCCCGCGCCATGCTGAATTGCGCCAGCGCGATCACGCCGCAACCCCGGCGCGCCAGCGCCAGCGCCGCTTCGCCGATCAGCGCGTCGTGGCGCTGCGTGTCGCCGTCATTCAGCGCGGCCAGTGCGCCTTCGGCCAGCGCACATTCGAGTGGCACGCCGGCGGGGAATTCGGGGCGCATCGAATCCAGCGTCGGCGCGAAAGTGGCTACCAGGCCGACGCGCGTGCCCATCGCGATGGCGTCGTCGATCATGGCTTCGTTCGGCTTGAGCACCGGCAATGGCGCGTGCTGGCGGGCCACGGCTTCGATGCATGGACCGAAAGCCGAGCACGTGAACAGGATCGCGTTGCTGCCGCAATCGACCGCGTATTGCGCGAGGCGCTGGAAGCGCTCGTGCATGGCGGCGTCCAGGGCGCCGCCTGCGGCAAGATCCGCGGACAGGCTGTCGTCCATCAGGTTCATCCGGAAGGCCTGTGGCCACTCGCGGGCGAGCGCTTCGTTGATCGGCGCCACCGAATGCGGCAGCGCGTGGATGAGTGCGACGCGCGGAGCGTTTGCAGACATCAGGGCATACCGCCGGAGGATCAGGCGGCTACGGCCGGGCCGCGCCGGGGTTTGCTCTCGGGCCGCATTCGTTGCATCAGAAAAACGAGGCCTAGCACCAGAAAGGCCGGCAGGTACAGCCATTCCTTGGCCATCCGATCCGCCGGCAGTTCTACGCCGGTGACCTTGAACCCCTGCTCGAAGCCCGCCTTGTCCGCGCCGCTCCTCAGGTCCACCGCCATCACCTGAACTTCCTGGCCGTTCGACAGGATCGTCAACCCGGCCTTCCTGATGCGCTGGGCTCCCGTGCCCTCGCCATACAACGGCAGCAGCACCGTCTTGTGAACGTCCTTGCCTTCCAGCGTGGTTCCCTCGATGCGCACGCGCACTCCCGCCCCCGGGGGCGCCTTGTCGGCGAGTTCCACCAGCCGCGTGGCGGGCTCGACACGATACTTCTCCACGACCAGGTCCAGCCAGAAGTCCGGGCGCAGCAGCGAGAACGTCACTACCACCAGCGCCACGGATTCATACCAGCGGCTGCGCCTGATGAACCAACCCTGGGTGCCCGCCGCGAACACCAGCATGGCGGTGATCGCAGTAGCGATGGTGAGCAGCAGGCTCCACCAGGACCGGATCCCGATCAGCAGGAGTTCGTTGTTGAAGATGAACATGAACGGCAGGATGCCGGTGCGGATGCTGTACCAGAATGCTGTGATGCCGGTCTTGATGAAATCGGCTTTCGCGACCGCCGCGGCCGCGAAAGCCGCCAGCCCCACCGGCGGCGTGACGTCGGCCATCAGGCCGAAATAGAAGACGAACATGTGCACCGCCACCAGCGGCACCACCAGACCCGATTGCGCGCCGAGTTCGACCACCACCGGTGCCATCAGCGTCGATACGATGATGTAGCTCGCCGTGGTGGGCATGCCCATGCCCAGGATCAGGCAGACCACCGCTACCAGCGCCAGCATGCCGATCAGGTTGCCCGCGGAGACGATCTCGACCAGCTCGGTCATCACCAGCCCGAGCCCGGTCACCGAAACGGTGCCGACGATGATGCCGGCGGAAGCCGTGGCAATGCCGATGCCGACCATGTTGCGCGCGCCCAGCTCGAGCCCTTCGACCAGGTCCAGCCAGCCCTGGCGCATTCGCCGCAGCGGATGCGCTTCGCCGCGAAACCAGGCGAGCAAGGGCTTTTGCGTGACCAGGATGACGATGAGCGATACCGTGGCGTAAAAGGCCGACAGGCCCGGCGAAAGCTCCTCGACCAGCAGCGACCAGATCAGGAGCACCACGGGCAGCACGTAGTGCAGGCCGGCCAGAATGGTCTCTTTCACGGGCGGCAGTTCCACCAGCTCGGCGTCGGGATCCTCGATCACGAGATCGGGCTGGCGCGCCACCATGCGCAGCAGCCCGAGATAGGCTGCGGCGATCGCGGGCACGATGACCCAGATGGCACCGCCGCCGAGCGCGTCCTTGACCCATCCCAACCCGAAGTAGACCGCGTTGGCCAGCAGGATGACGCCGCAAACAGTCATTCCGAAGCCGGCCAGCCGCCCCAGCGTGGAAGCTCCGGCGGCGCGCGGCAGGCCGTGGATGCCGGCCTTCAAGGCCTCGAGGTGCACGATGTAAAAGAGGGCGATGTACGAGATCGCCGCCGGCAAGGCGGCGTTCTTGCAGATCTCGGCATACGACACGCCGACGTATTCGGCCATCAGGAACGCCGCCGCGCCCATGACGGGCGGCATGATCTGGCCGTCCACGCCAGCCGCCGTCTCGATCGCACCGGCCTTCTCCGCCGAATAGCCTACCCGCTTCATCAACGGGATCGTGAAGGTGCCGCAGGTCACCACATTTGCTACTGATGACCCCGAGATCATTCCCATGAGGCCCGAGGACACTACTGCGGCTTTCGCTGGCCCGCCGCGCATGTGCCCGAGCAGCGAGAAGGCGACCTTGATGAAGTAGCCGCCGGCGCCCGCCCGCTCCAGCAGCGCACCGAACAGCACGAACAGAAAAATGTAGCTCGATGACACGCCCAGCGCGACGCCGAACACCCCCTCGGTGGATAACCAGTAATGCGACACCGCCTTGGACAGCGAAATGCCCTTGTGCGCGACCGCGTCGGGCATATACGGTCCCGCGAACGCATACGCCAGCATCAGCATCGCGATGATCGCCATTGGCGGGCCGACGACGCGGCGCGTCGCTTCGAGCAGCATCACCATGCCGACGCATGCGACAACGAAATCGATCGCCGTCGGCTGGCCGGGCCGCTCGGCGATCTCGCGGTAGAACAGGAACAGGTACACGGCGCAGAAGCTCGCCACCAGCGCCAGCACCCAGTCCTGAACCGGAATGAAACCACGTGGCGATCGCTTCCCGAACGGGTAGGCGAGATAGGCGGTGAACAAGGCGAGGCCGAGATGCAGCGCCCGCATCTCGGCGTCGTTGAGGACGAAGATCCTCAGGGTGAATGGCAGCGGTGACGCATACCACAGCTGAAGCAGCGACCAGAAGATGCATGCACCGAACAGGATTGCGCGGGGCGTCCCCGCAGGCTTGCGCCCGCCGAGGTCGGCCTCCTGCACGAGCGTGGCAACGCTGACGGGTGCGCTGCCGTCGGTGGGAGAACTCATAGTGGACGTCTTTGTCGCCGGCGCGCCGCTTTACTTGATCCAGCCCTTTTCGCGGTAATAGCGCGCCGCGCCTTCATGCAGTGGCGCCGAGAGACCGTCCTTGATCATGGCCTTGGGATCGAGGTGAGCGAACGCGGGGTGCAGCTTCTTGAATTCGTCGAAGTTGTC
>JAGRPN010000185.1 GCA_019449555.1 Ramlibacter sp. | reverse complement strand
GGCCAGCCGCTCGGCCCTCAGCCGCAGCTCGTTGTAGCTGAACGACCGGCCGAAGAACACCAGCGCGGCCTTGTCCGGATAGCGCCTCGCGCTGGTTTCGAGGTTGTCCCACAGCGATGTGGCGGGAACGGTGAGCGCGTGCGGCAGCCGCTTGGGCCAGAACTTGTGGTGCGGGCGATTCAATGTTTTCTCCTGAAGCGGCGAGCCTAGCGGGAGCGCTGCCGGGTCGCATCAGGGATCGTCCCGAGCCGGTCGCTTCGGGGACGCGCGGCTGGGGCAATGCCGGCGCCGTCCTACAGACTGGCCGCCGGCCTGTGCGCAAACTCGGCGCTCAGCACACAGGAGTCCACCATGATCGAGAAAAAGGCAAGCGTCCACTGGGAAGGCGCCGGCAAGAACGGGCACGGCCAGGTCAGCACCGAGACCGGTGCGCTGCAGGCCTATCCCTACGGCGCCGCCAGCCGCTTCGGCGATGACCGCAAGGGCACCAATCCCGAGGAGATCGTCGGCGCGGCGCACGCCGCATGCTTCACGATGGCGTTCGCGTTCGCCTGCGAGAAAGCCGGCGTCACCCCAGGCGCCATCGACACGACCGCCGCGGTGCGGCTGGCCAAGGAAGGCGAAGGCTTCAAGATCGACCGCATCGCGCTCACGCTGGACGCCACCGTGCCCGGCATCGACGACGCCAAATTCCAGGAACTCGCGCAGGGCGCGAAGAAGAATTGCCCGCTCTCCAAAGCGCTGGCCGCCGTGCCCGAGATCACGCTTCAGGCCACGCTGCGCGCTTGAGCCGGGGGCGCAGCGGCGCCTACGCGTCCTTGCCGTCAGTGCCGCGCCCGAACGCCGACAGATCCAGCGGCCATTCGTTGCCCAGCCACGCGGCGTGCGTGGTGTGATCGGCGAGATCGTCGCCGGTCAAGCCGTGCACCAGCACGTCGAGCGATCCGCGTTGCTGGTCCAGCCAGGAAACGATGCGGTCGAACTCGGCCGCGCTGAACGCGAGCTGGCAGCTCCAGCGCGGATGCGGCCCCACCAGCTTCTCGTGCACGCGCCCGACCTGCACATTGAACAGACGTCCCGCCCGCGCGACCAGTTCGCGGGCCTGCTCCACTGTCTCCGGCCCGAAATAAACGTGCGCGTGATAGGCCTTGTAGCTGTTGCGCGGGCGCCGCGGACCGGTCGCCTGGGCCGCGATCCTGGCCAGCAGCGCTTCACGCCGCGCCAAGCTCTCGGCGGGCCAGTACTGCTTGCGGTCGTAGTACTCGGGCACGGCCGGCGTGCCCGGCGGCAGCACCACCCAGGGCTGCTTCGACGCGGTGAAGATGTGCATGTCCGGCGGCAGGTGATCCGGTTGGTCGAGCGTGCCGACCAGCACGAATCGCACCGAAGGGCCCGCGCCGGAATAGTTGCTCCACACCGCGATGCGGCATTTCGGGCAACGCGCGATTTTCTGACCCTTGCCGCTGGCCGAGGGCGTGTCCACGATGTCGGGCTCGGCGCCCAAAAGGGTCACGCGGTCGGCTTCGATCATCGCCTTCAGCGCGAACGAGGCGCCGCTCTCGCGCTGGCACCAGCGGCAGTGGCAGCAATGGACGAACAGCGGCGGCGTCTCCATCCGGTAGCGGACGGCGCCGCAATCGCAGCCGCCTTCGAGCGGGTATTCATGCATGCCGGCTACTCTATGCGATCCGCGGCTCGCGCGCGGCGGCGGCGGACAGCGTCATCCTTTCTCAAGGACCGGAATTCTCGCGCTCCGAGAGCTCCAGGCAATACTGGATGAAACCGGCCGGATCGGACTTGTCGAACACGGCGTCCGCGCCCAGCCGCAAACAATGCTTGCGCACTCCCGGCGACGCGTAACTGCTGAACGCGACGATCTTGCCGGCGGCCGGGAACGACCTCGCCCGGGCGATGACGCCCATGCCGGTCCCCTGTTCGAGGACCAGGTCGATGATCGCGAGGTCCCATCCGCTGGCGTTTTCCTCCAGCCAGAGGTTGGCCTCGGCCTCGGTGATCGCGATGGACACGATCCGGAAACCGCCCAGCGACGAAAACAGCTCGTGCATCAAGCCCTGCGTCGACCGGAGGTCCTCGACCAGAAAAACCCGAACCTCCACCGGCATCTCCGCAATCTGTCATCCAACATGGCCGCGCGGCGATGCCACGCTCGGCGCCGGGCGCGCCGGCACGCAAGCGCTCAATCGCCCATGCGGCGTTCCAGTTCCTGCTCCAGGCGCTCCCGCTGCGAAATCTCCTCCTGCAGCAGCTCGGTCACTTCCTGCAGTTCCTCGGCCGCGTCGCCGACTTTCTCCTCGATCGCCGCGTTTTGCTGCACGGCCTTCCTGACGTCTTCCCTGCTCTCCCGCGCGTCATGCGTCCAGCCGCGACCCAGCACCGTATTGGTGAGATTCAACTCCGCCTCGGCCACCGCGAGATCCTGCTGGATCTGCGACGTCCTGGCGGCTGCCTGCTCGATCGGCTTGGGCGGCTCCCCGGCCGCGGCGGTGCTCCTGTCTGAATCCATCGACATCCCTTTCCCGGTCCATTCGTCAGCCCGGCTGTCACAGCCCGGCCGATGCAGGCAACCATAGCCGTCCTGCCGCCGGGCTCTTGTAGGGCGGCAGCCATTCCGGATGAGAGACAGCGGATGTCACACGTTGCGCGGGGCGGCGCGACAGCGCGGCGGTGCGCCGGCGTATGCTCAGGCGTTGCCGCCGCGCGCCGCCGCGGCCCGTTTCCAGGAGCACCCACCCATGAGCGAACATGTGTACAAGAGCCTCGAGCTCACCGGATCGTCCACGACCGGGATCGAGGATGCCGTCAGCAAGGCGATCGCCAAAGCCAGCGAGACCGTACGCAACATCCACTGGTTCAACATCGTCGAGACGCGCGGCCATGTAGAGGACGGGAAGGTGGCGCACTGGCAGGTGACGGTCAAGATCGGCTTCACGCTCGAATAGGCACCTGCCTGGAGCCGATGCCCTTCATTCTTTATGTTTTCGCGCTGACCAACCTGGTCATCGGCACCGGCGCCTTCGTCCTCTCCGGCATCCTGCAGCCGCTGGCCGCTTCGCTGCACGTCAGCGTGGCTGCGGCCGGCCAGGTGATGACGGCCTACGCTCTGGCTTCCGCCATCCTGGGGCCATTGCTATTGCTGGCCACCGGAAGCTGGCCACGCAAACGCGCGATCGCACTGGCGCTGATCCTGTTCACCGCCGGCAGCGTGCTGTGCGCGTGCGCCGGGTCCCTCGCGACGCTGCTGCTCGGCCGGGTACTGATGG
Source organism: Ramlibacter sp. (assembly GCA_019449555.1). Classification (GTDB taxonomy): domain Bacteria; phylum Pseudomonadota; class Gammaproteobacteria; order Burkholderiales; family Burkholderiaceae_C; genus Ramlibacter. The sequence goes on along the minus strand of JAGRPN010000185.1, from coordinate 3,804 downwards.
GGATGGGCTCCGTGTTCAGCGCACTCGCAGCGGGCCTGGCGGTGGCGCTCGTCGCGCCCGAGCGGCGCGGCAGCGCCTTATCGCTGGCTTTCCTTGGAATGAGCCTGAGCTACGCGATCGGCGTGCCGCTCGGCACCTGGCTGGGGTTCACCTACGGCTGGCAGGCGCCCGTGTGGGTGGTCGCCGGCGCGAGCGTCGTCGCCACCGCGTTGCTGATGGCGCTGCTGCCGGCGCGCATCCAGGCTCCGGGCGCAAATTTCACCGGGCTGCGCCAGGCGGCTCACCACTGGCCCGTGCTGCGCGTGTGGCTTCGCACGATGCTGTACTTCATGGCGATCTCCTGTGTGTTCACCTATATCGGCCCCGTGCTGCTCGCATTGAGCCCGATCACGCCCGCGCAACTTTCCTTCACCCTGGTGATGTTCGGCCTGTCGGGCGTGGCGGGAACCATCATCGGCGGGCTGGCCGTGGACCGCATGGGCCCGCTGCCGACGATTCGCGTCCAGCTCGCGCTGCTGGCTTTGATGATGGCGTTGCTGCCGGTCACGCGCGGTCATTACGCGCTCACGCTGCTTGCGCTGGTGATCTGGGGCATGGCGGGTTTCGGGTCGAACGCTCCCCAGCAGGTGCTGCTGGTGGCACGCTCGCCGCAGCACGCGCCGATGCTGATCAGCCTGAACGGCTCGATGGTGTACGTGGGTACCGCCGCCGGCGCGGTGATCGGGGGCGCGTTCATCGGCACCCTCGGGTTCGACCAGCTTGCATGGCTCGGACTGCCTTTCGCTCTGCTCGCGATCGCCACCTTGTGGTTCGACACACGGATGCAATTGCATCCGGCAAATTAGGGCCTGTGCACTCCGGCCCTGGTGCGATGCACGAGTTGTCCGGCCGTGACACACCCGATCAATGCTCGTGCCGGTGATGCGCGTCCGGGAAATGCGGATGGCCATGCACCATCGGCTCGTGCCAGTGCGCGTGCGTGTGGCGCGTGCCGGGCGCGACCGGCGGTTCGTGCGCGTGCTCGTGATGGGCGTCGCCGGCGCCGTGCACGTGATCGTGCGCATGCTCGACCGCGGCGTGCCGGTGGCGGTGTTCGTGCCGCTCGGACAGGTGCAGCGCGACCCCGATCGCCATCAGCGCGCCGGCGCCCAGCAGCGGCATCGTGAGCGGTTCGTCCAGCAGCACCAGGGCCAGCACCGCGCCGAAGAATGGCGCCACCGAAAAATAGGCGCCGGTGCGCGCCGTGCCAAGCTCGCGCAGGCCGACCACGAACAGCGCCAGGCTCGCGCCATAGCTGGCGAACCCGACCAGCGCCGCGCCGGCCACGACCTGCGCCGGCGGCCACGCGGCGCCGAACGCGAGCGCCAGCGCGAGGTTGGTCGCGCCCGCCGCGAGCCCTTTGACCATCGCGATCCACGACGCGTCCGACAGCGATACCTTGCGCGTGAAATTGTTGTCGATGGCCCAGGCGAGGCAAGCCGCCGTCACGTACAGCGCCGGCCGCCAGTCGGGCCACGGCATCTGCCCGGGCCACGCGAGCACCAGCCCGCCGGCGACGATCGCCAGCATGCCCAGTGAGACCCGGCGGTCGAAGTTTTCCTTGAACACGAACCAGGCCAGCAACGCGGTGAACACCGCTTCCGCGTTCAGAAGCAGCGACGCCCCCGAAGCGGGCATGCCCGCCAGCCCTAGCATCAACAACACCGGTCCGGCGACCCCGCCCGCCAAGATGGCACCGGCCAGCCATTTCCGCTCGGCACGCGGCAGGCGCACCGATGGCGCGCGCCGCACGCGCCGCAGCAGCGCCAGACCCAGCCCGGAGCCGAGGTACAGCAACGCGGCGAGCAGCCACGGACTCGCCTGCGCGAGCAGCAATTTGGCCAAAGGCGTGCCGGCGCCGAATAGAAGTGCGGCCGAAAGGCTGGCCAGCACACCGCGCGGCAGGCCGCCGATCTTCATGGCGTCAATGCAGCAGGCAGTGGCAATACACGAACTGCTGGATCGCACCGGCCGGCGTGCGGTGTTGCTCCGCCACGTGCTCCAGCAGCTCGAACTGGCCGCCGAATTGTGCGTGCAACTCGCCCGGCCCGTAGCGCACCACCGGCAGCCCGCTGCACTGCTGCGGCCCCTCGGGACCGAACGCCGCCACGATGACGTGCCCCCCGGGACGCACGGCACGCCTCACCTGTGCCACGTAGGCGGCCCGATCGGCCGGGTCGGTGAGGAAGTGGAACACGGCCCGGTCATGCCAGACGTCGTAAGCGGCCGGCTCGAGTTGGACTTGCGTGATGTCCGCTTCGATCCACCGAACGCGGCTCGCATCGGCGCCCAGCCGTTGGCGCGCGACCTGGAGCGCCGTTGCCGAAATATCCAGCACGGTCACATGCCACGTTCCGCTGGCCAGGAGGTCGTCCACCAAAGTGGACGCGCCACCGCCCACGTCGATCACGCGGGCATCGTGCCCCGGAGCGACCCGGCCGATCAGTTCGAGAGAGCGTGTGGCATGCGGCTGGTACCAGCTTACCGCCTCGGCAGGCCTGCTCGCATATTGGCGGTCCCAATGCGATTTCGACTCCATGCAAACTCCTCGCGGACGGAAGGGACTTTCATCCTACCGCGGTTGACCTTGCATCGGCTCGGTGCCTTCGAATGGACGGCCGCCCCCCGGGGAATACGCATCCCCGTCCCTTGCCATCACCGCGAGCAGGCGCCGCGCCGTAGCGCCGGGCCTGAGCCGCGCCGCGTTCAGCGCAGGATCTTGCCCAGCAGCAATCCCAGCGCAAAGGCGCCCGCCACCGTGCTCAGCGGGTGCATCTTGATCTGCTCGCGAGCGTAGGCGCCGTACTCTTCCTGCATCGACATGACTTTTTCGCTGCCGGTCGAAACGGTCTGCTCGAGCTTGTCCACCGTCTCGTGGGCCTTCTGCGCGACCCGATGGACCACGTTGCCATTCAGTCCGGCGCCGCCGTCGGGCCCGTTCATGGCGTTCATGGTGCTGATGCTTTCGCTGGTTTCGCTATTCATGATGCTTCCTCTCGGCATGTCGAAAAAAATCGCCAGCGACGCCGGCGGAAATCCCAATGTAGATAGCTCGGCACTTTGGCGCTGTCGGTCAAAGCGCTTCATCCTCTGTAGGACAATTCCTGCCGCGGGCGGGACGGGCCCAAACCCTTTATGATTCGCGGCCCATGTCCCGCTGGCTCCTGCTGCTCATGATCGCCCTGCTGCCGCTGCGCGGCTGGGTGGGCGAGGCCATGGCTGCCGAGATGTCCGCGCAGCAAGTTCAGGCGAACCGCGCCGCCGCAGTTGTTTCGCAAGTGCAGGCGCCGCTTCATCACGCAGCTCACGACGATTGCATCGAACATGCGTCCGACCCGCGGGCGGGCCCCGCCGCCGCCGAGAGCTCGGATTGCCCCGCTTGCGCCATGTGCCAGGCCTGTTCGGCGATGGCGCTCGTCTCGTTTGTAGAGAAATGCGGCGCAGCGGCGCCCCGGCAGCAGCGCCCGACCAGCGTCGAAGCGCGCTTCGCGAGCGCCGACGAGGCGCGCGGCTTCAAGCCCCCCATTTCCTGATCTTCCCGCCCGTAATGCGTTCGAGGCAGACCGGCCGGCGCCGGCATGCGGCGAACATCGTCATTCACGCTGGAGATCATCGTCTTGAAAACCTATTTGACGGCGGCCGTCGTGGCCGCATCGATTCCCCTCACGACAGCCGCGCAGACAGCTGCCGGCGATCCGGCAGCCGCTGCCGATGCGCCGCCGCCTTCCTACCGTTCGGCTTTCAGCGGCCTGGCCACCGGCGTTG
>JAGRPN010000184.1 GCA_019449555.1 Ramlibacter sp. | reverse complement strand
CGGCTGCTCGAAGGCATCGACCTTGACGACGGCCGCGCCCAGTTCGGCTCGATCGAAGACGGCGGCGGCGAAGGCGCGAACACCTGGTACCGCGTGACGATCTCCGAAGGCCGCAATCGCGAAGTGCGGCGCCTGTTCGAAGCGCTCGGCCACGCCGTGAGCCGGCTGATCCGGATTCGCTACGGCGCGATGATGCTGCCGCGCGGCCTGAAGCGGGGCGCCTGGGTCGAACTGGACGAACGCGACATCCGCGCCCTGGTGCAAGCGGCTGGGCCGAACGGCACGGCCCGCCAGGCGCAAGGCGAGCGCGAGGGCGAAGGCGATTCCGGCGGCGCGCCCAAGTCGGGACGCAACCGCCGCCGCGGCAACCGCAACGGCCCACGCGGCAACGGCCGCGAAGGCCAGCCGCGCAGCCCGGCCCAGCCGGGGCAGGGCGGCAACGGGGCGGGCCAGGGCCAGCAGCGGCGCAAGGACCGCGGCGATCGCTCGGCCCGCGCCGAACGCCAGGGCGGCGCTGCGCAGCCCGACCCGATGAAGACCTCGTTCGGCTACATCGGCGCTGACAGCTTCACCCGGCAACGCCAGGACGGACCTCCGCGCCAGGGCCAGGGCGGCGGCCGCCGGCGCGGCGGCTCGGGCGGCGGTGGGGGCGGTGGTGGTGGCGGTGGCGGTGGGGGCGGCGGCTCCGGCGGCGGGCAGCGCCGTGGCGGCCGCGGCCGCTGAGACCACTCGAAAGCAGCCCGCAAGGGTTGCTGCGGCGCAGTAAAATTAAAGGCTTTGCCGAACTTTCGAGGACGGCGAAACCCCAATAACTTCAAGCTCAGGACATCCCGACATGGCTATCGAACGCACCCTCTCCATCATCAAGCCCGACGCAGTGGCGAAGAACGTCATCGGCCAGATCTACGCCCGTTTCGAAGCCGGCGGCCTGAAGATCATCGCCGCCAGGATGGCCCATCTGTCGCGCGGCGAGGCCGAGCAGTTCTACGCCGTCCACAAGGAGCGTCCCTTCTTCAAGGACCTGGTCGAATTCATGATCTCCGGCCCCGTGATGATCCAGGTGCTGGAAGGCGAGAACGCCATCCTGAAGAACCGCGAGCTGATGGGCGCCACCGATCCGAAGAAGGCCGCGCCCGGGACGATCCGCGCCGATTTTGCGGACAGCATCGATGCGAACGCCGTGCACGGCTCCGACGCGGCCGAGACGGCCAAAGTCGAAGTGGGGTTCTTCTTCCCCGCCATGAACGTCTATTCCCGCTAACCACGGGATTTCCCATGCGATGACGGCCAACCTGCTCGACTTCGACCTGGAGGGTCTGGCCGCGTTCTGCGAGGAACTGGGGGAAAAGCGTTTCCGCGCCACCCAGCTGCTGCGCTGGATCCACCAGCGCGGCGCCCGCGATTTCGACCAGATGAGCGATCTGGCGAAATCCCTGCGCGAGAAGCTCAAGACCCGCGCCTGCGTCGAGGCGCCTGCGGTCATTTCCCGGCACGAATCCGCCGACGGCACCATCAAGTGGCTGTTCGATGTCGGCGCGGGCAACGCCGTCGAAGCGGTGTTCATCCCGGAAGATGGCCGCGGCACGTTGTGCGTGTCCTCGCAAGCGGGCTGCGCCGTGGGCTGCCGCTTCTGCTCCACGGGGCACCAGGGGTTCTCGCGCAACCTGACCACCGGCGAGATCGTCGGGCAGCTCTGGTTCGCCGAGCATTTCCTGCGCGCGCACCTCAAGACCGCCGACCGTGTGATCTCCAACGTCGTGATGATGG
>JAGRPN010000183.1 GCA_019449555.1 Ramlibacter sp. | reverse complement strand
CGCCGCCACCGTGATGGGCCTGCTGGAAGAGGCGCGAATGGCGCGGCTGCGGGGCTTCAAGGTGGCGCAGAAGAACGGCTCGATGAAGACCGCGTTCGGGCGCTTCAAGGATTTCATCGTGGGGAACTTCTGATGAACTTTCAATATTCCGGCAGACCTGAACGCGCAGGCCGCAAAGGTGACGCGCAGGCCGCAAAGGAGACATTGAGCCGATTTGGCTTGATTCCCTGCGCGTTCTCCGCGTGCCCCCTGCGCCTTCTGCGTTCGAGATTTTTCGCGGCTTGCAACCGTTACCAGAAACGGAAGCGATGGTGCTGCATCGGTCCGCCGGGCGAATGTTCATGAACCACAACAAAACAATCTATCCAATGGCAACTGCAAACGAATTCAGGAGCATCAAAATGAGCATCGAAATGATCGAAGTCGAAGAGTTCCACCTCGGCACCCAGATCAAGGTGATCGGCGTCGGCGGCGGCGGCGGCAATGCGGTCGATCACATGATCAGCCGCTCGGTGCAGGGCGTCGAGTTCATCTGCGCCAACACCGACGCGCAGGCGCTGTCCCGCAGCGCGGCCCACAAACAGATCCAGTTGGGCCAAAGCGGGCTGGGCGCCGGCAGCAAGCCGGAAAAGGGCCGCGAGTCGGCGGAGCTGGCGATCGAGGACATCCGCTCGGCTATCAACGGAGCGCACATGCTGTTCATCACGGCCGGCATGGGGGGCGGCACCGGGACCGGCGCGGCGCCGGTGATCGCGCGCATCGCCAAGGAGATGGGCATCCTCACCGTGGGCGTGGTCACCAAGCCCTTCGACTGGGAAGGCGGGCGCCGCATGACCAATGCGGACCAGGGGCTGGCCGAGCTGGAAGCCAACGTCGATTCCCTGATCGTGGTGCTCAACGAGAAGCTGCTGGAAGTGCTGGGCGACGACATCAGCCAGGACGAAGCCTTCGCGCATGCGAACGACGTATTGAAAAACGCGGTGGGCGGTATCGCGGAGATCATCAACGTCCCCGGCCATGTGAACGTGGACTTCGAGGACGTGCGCACCGTGATGGGCGAACCCGGCAAGGCGATGATGGGCACGGCGGTCGCGTCGGGCCCCGACCGCGCGCGCATCGCCGCGGAACAGGCCGTGGCCTGTCCGCTGCTCGAGGGCATCGACCTGTCCGGCGCCAAGGGCGTGCTGGTGCTGATCACGGCCGCCAAGGGCTCGCTCAAGTTGTCCGAATCCAAGCTGGCGATGAACACCATCCGCGCCTACGCTTCGCCGGATGCCCACGTGATCTACGGCACCGCGTACGACGACGACCTGGGTGACGAGGTGCGGGTCACGGTGGTGGCGACCGGCCTGTCGCGCCAGGGCCAGCGCCGCACGGCGCCGCCATTGCAGGTGCTGCGCACCGGCACGGACAACGTGCCTTTCAACGTGCCCACGATCAACACCGCGGTCGCCGGGCCGGGCGTCGTCGCCGCGTCGCCCGCGTCGCAGCCCGACTACGGCGGCATGACGGTGCCCAGCGTATGGCGCACCAACCGCACGCAGGCGGCGGCCAAGGTCGATGCGTTGTCGCACGGCGGCATGGACGATTTCGAGATTCCGGCGTTCCTGCGCAAGCAGGCGGACTAGGCAGGGTTCTCCAAGGGGAGTGCTTGCGGGTGGGCTGCGGTTCGGGCCCACCTTTTTTCCTTGCGGCCAACAACCACAGGGGCTGTCAGGCGGATGTGCCGGCGCGCTTTGGGCGCGGGGCCGGAACGTAAAATGGCGACCATGCTCCAGCAACGAACCCTCAAGACGCTGACCAAGGCGGTCGGCGTCGGGCTGCACAGCGGCCAGCGGGTGGAGCTGACGCTCAGGCCCGCGCAGCCGGACACCGGCATCGTGTTCCGGCGCACCGACCTGCCGCTTCCGGTCGATATTCCGGTGTCGGCGCTCGCGGTGACCGATACCCGCCTGGCGTCCACCATTTCCAACGGCGGCGCCAAGGTCCACACGGTCGAACACCTGATGTCCGCCTGCTGCGGGCTCGGGCTCGACAACCTGTACGTGGACATCACGGCGGAGGAAGTGCCCATCCTCGACGGCTCGTCGGCGTCGTTCGTGTTCCTGCTGCAAAGCGCGGGCATCGAGCTGCAGAAGGCGCCCCGGCGCTTCATCCGCGTGCTGCGACCGGTCGAAGTGCGCGAAGGCGAGGGCGACAACCTGAAATGGGCGCGGCTGGAGCCGTATCACGGGTTCAAGCTCAGTTTCGAGATCGACTTCGCGCACCGGGTGGTGGACTCCACCGGACAGCGCGTGGAGTTCGACGTCGGTTCCGGGTCGTACGCGCGGGACATCGCGCGGGCCCGCACCTTCGGCTTCACCAAGGACGTGGAGATGATGCGCGCCAAGGGCTTGGGGCTGGGCGCCGGCATGGACAACGCCGTGGTAATGGACGACTACCGCGTGCTCAATACCGAGGGCCTGCGCTACGACGACGAATTCGTCAAGCACAAGATTCTCGACGCGATGGGGGACCTCTACCTGATCGGCAAGCCCCTGTTGGCGGCATACAGCGCGTTCCGTTCCGGGCACGCGCTGAACAACAGGTTACTGCGCGAGTTGCTGCAGCAGCAGGATGCGTTCGAAGTCGTCACCTTCGACGACGAACGGCAGGCGCCGGCCGGCTTCACGCAGCCGCTGCGGGCCTGGTAAGGCGGGCATGCTGCTGCTTCGCTGGGCGATGCTGCTGTTCCTCCTGGGAGCGGCCGTCTGCTTCGCTTTTTACGCCGGCACGGGCCAGGCGCGGTTCAAGCGCTACGGCCTGGTGATCCTCAAGTGGACGCTGATCGCGGCCTTCGCGTTCTTCGCGGTGCTGATCCTCGAGCGCATCTAGCGAGGTGCCATCGTCTGTTCGCGGCTGGTGGGCAGCAAGCTGCCCACTCTGCAGGGAACCGCGCCATCCCTAATATGTCCGCCCGCCTTTGTACATCCCGCTCACCTTGCGCGACGTGGCCGTCGCCTGCGCGATGCGGCTCATGGCGGCGCCCGCGTGCGCGTGGGTGATCGCCAGGCCGAGGGCGTCGGCCGCGTCTTTCCCGGGCAGGCCGGGCAGCTTGAGCAGGCGCTTGACCATCTCCTGCACCTGGGCCTTGGCGGCCTTGCCATGCCCGGCGACGGCCTGCTTCATCTGGAGCGCCGTGTATTCGGCGACCGCGAGATCGCACGCGACCAGCGCCGTGAGGCACGCACCGCGCGCCTGGCCCAGCAATAGCGTGGACTGCGGATTGACGTTGACGAACACGATCTCCACGGCCGCGACGTCTGGGCGATAGCGCTCCTTGACTTCTGCGATGCCGTCGAACAGCACCTTCAGACGCGCCGGCAGATTGCCGCGCTCCAGATGCGTGGTCGTGATGGTCCCGCTGGCGACATAGACAAGCGAGTGGCCGGTGGCGTCCACCACGCCGAAGCCGGTGGTCTGCAGGCCGGGGTCGATGCCGAGGATGCGCAGGGTCTTCATGGGTGGCGACATCATGCGCCGAAATACCAGCGCGCCGAGTGGAAGAAGATCGGTGCTGCGAAGCACAGCGCATCGACTCGATCGAGCAGGCCGTTGGCGCCGGTCACGGAGATCCCGCGCCGGCCCCAGGCCGTGATGCCGCGGTCGCGCTTCAGAGCCTTCATCACGAGGTGGCCCATCGACCCGGCCGCGCAGGCAATCAGCGCCATCGCGAACGCCTGGGCGGCCCTGAAGGGCGTGATGAAGGAGAGCAAGGCGCCGGCCACGCTGCCGCCGGCCATCCCCAGCAACCACGTGGACCAATTGAAGCTCTTGCTCACCTCGGGCGCGCTGGGAGGGCGCTTCAGGCGCCGCGCCGCGACGTGCTGCACCAGCATGCAGGTCTGCACCACGAATACGAGGAAGAACACCAAGAATGCGCTCTTGCCCTGGTAGGCCCTGAATTCCAGCAGCAAGAGCGCCGGCACGTGGCTCATGCCGTACACGCAGACCATGATGCCCCACTGCAATTTGGAATTGCGCTCGAGGAAACGCTGCGTGTCGCCCGCCAGCGCGCTCACCACCGGAATCGCCAGGAACACATACACCGGGATGAACACCGTGAACAGGTCGAAGCGCCGCGTGGACACCAGCCAGAACTGGATCGGCAGCACCACGAAGAAAGCCAGGATCAAGCTGCGATGATCGCCCCGGCGGGTGGGCGAGAGAGTGATGAACTCGCGCAGCGCGAAGAACGCGATCAGCGCGAACAAAAGCGTCGCGACGGTATCGCCGGCCGCCCAGGCGATCCAGAACACGACGACCATGATCCAGGACGTGCCCAGCAGCCGCCGGAAATGTTTCAGCTCCGCGTGCCAGGCCTCGTCGTCATCGGGGCGCCGCCGGAACGTGAGCAGGAACGCGGCGACGCTCGCGACGACCAGGATCCCGAATACGATCAGGAACAGCGCGGCAACCTGCTGGGTCGGCGTGAGGCTGCGCAGGAACTGGTTCATACGTCGCGCAGCGCGATCACGGCCTGCCGCGCCCGCTCCAGGAACCGCCGCCGCTCCTCGCCGGCTTCGAGCCGCAGCGGCGAGCCGAACGTCACCGAGCAGAGGATGGGCACCGGCACCACCTCGCCCTTGGGCATGACGCGCTGGACGTTGTCGATCCAGGCGGGCACCAGCACCACCTGCGGGAATTTCTGCGCCAGGTTGTACAGGCCGGCCTTGAACGGCTGCGGTTCCTCCGCATAGCCGCGCGTCCCCTCCGGGAACAGGATGATCGAGTCGCCGTGTTCCAGGGCTTCGACCAGCGGTTCCAGCGGATCACTTTCGAGTTCCGCGCCGGCTGGCCAGTCCTGCGTGTTCGTGGTCGCTTCGGCGCCCGAAGCCGCCGGCTGCGTGTGGCTGCGCCCGCGCTCGACGTAGATCGCGTTGAACACGGCAGTGGTGATCCACTGGCGAAACGCCGTCTTGGTCCAGTAGTCCTTGGCGGCGATGGGCCGCGTGATCGCGCGCAGCTCCTCGGGCAGGGCCGCCCAGATCATCACGAGGTCGGCGTGGCTCTGGTGGTTCGCGAAATAGATGCGCTGTTCCGCCTTGGGCGGGCAGCCGTACCAGCGAGCCTGCGCGCCGGTCAGCACGCGCACCAGTCCCAGCAGGAACAGGCTCATCAATTTCGCAAGCATGGCGGATGATAGGCGCCGCGCCACGAGGCTCGCTAGGGCAGTTCCGCCTCGCGCATGCGCGCGACGATGGTCCAGGCGCGGCTGGCGAGATAACCGGAGTTCGGCACTTTCTCGAAGTACTTGGGCCGCGGCAGCATGACCGCGAGCCGTGCCGCTTCGTACGCCGTGAGCTCCGCGGCGCTCTTGCGGTAATAGTGGCGGGCCGCGGCCTCGGCGCCGAACACGCCCTCACCCCATTCGACGCTGTTCAGGTAGATCTCCAGGATGCGTTCCTTGCCCAGCATCTTTTCGAGCTCGAACGTCAGCACCATTTCCTGGCCCTTGCGCAGCAGGGTGCGCTCGCCGGAAAGCAGCAGGTTCTTGGCGAGCTGCTGCGTGATCGTGGAGCCGCCGACGATCTTCGGCGGCCTGGCGGCGCGTACCGGCGCGAACTGGTGCGCGGCCGGCTGACGGGGGTGTTGCCGCGCGGCACGCTCCTCCGCCCGGGTGTTGCGCTCCCACGCTTTTTCCAGCGCTTCCCAATCGACGCCGTCGTGGTTGGCGAAGCTGCCGTCCTCGGACGCGATCACCGCGCGTTTGAGGTGGTCGGAAATCGACTCGTAGGGCAGCCACTGCTGGCGCCAGCGCAACCTGCCTTTTTGCGTCGCGAGGCGCCAGGCCTCCGAGCGCTGGAACGTGGTGGACTGCGGGTCCACCACCGCCATCAGCGCGATGCGCACCAGGAAGAACAGCTGCAGCGCCGCTGCCGCGACGATGATCAGCAGCACCCAGCGAAAGACGGCCTTCATTCGGGCCCCTAACCCAGGTTGGCCCGAAGCTCCGCCAGCACCTGCGCCGACGGCGGACGCACGCCGCGCCAGAGCAGGAATGATTCGGCCGCCTGCTCCACCAGCATACCCAGGCCGTCACGCGCCACCGCGCCATGGCTGCGCGCCCACTCCATGAAGCCGCTTGCCGCGGGGCCGTACATCAAGTCGCAGGCGAGGGCGCCCGGCTTGAGCACGGCGAACGGCACCGGCACGGCAGCGCCGCTCATGCTGGTCGCGGTCGCATTGATGACCACATCGAAGCCGGCCGTCACCTCCTTGAGCGGTGGGGCCGCGAGCTCCACACCCTCGGCGCGCGCCAGGCTCGAATGGCGCAGGATGAGCGAGGCCGCCTTCGCCTGGGTGCGATTGGCAACGACGACCCGCCGCGGCATCGCCTGCACGAGCGGGCCCAGCACGCCGGCGGCGGCACCACCGGCGCCGATCAGCAGCACATCGCGGCCGGCGAGCTGGACGCCCGCATTGCGGGTGATGTCCCCGACCAAGCCGATGCCGTCCGTGTTGTCCCCGATGACTTCCGCGCCATCGAAACGCAGCGTATTGCATGCCTGCGCCAGTTCGGCGCGCGGTGTCAGGCGCGTGGCGAGCCGCGCGGCGTCGAACTTGAAAGGCACGGTGACGTTGCAGCCCTTGCCGCCCTCGGCGCGGAACGCCTGCACGGCCGGCACGAACCCGCCCAGCGCGACCAGCCGCTTCTCGTAGCGCAGATCCTGCCCGGCGAGCTGCGCGAAACGCGCGTGGATCCACGGCGACTTGCTGTGTTCGACGGGGTTGCCCATCACGCAGTACAAATCGGTGCTCATCATCGGTTCGTGAGATTGGTTTCCAGGGTTTCGTCGCGGGTGAACTTGAACCGCGACACCACCACGATCTGGTCCGCCCTGCGCCGCATCGCCTCGTTGAAGCGGCCGAACGGCCCCGCATTGCGCGCGATGGTCTTGGCGCGGCGGTCCAGCGCCAGGCTGCCGGAGGTTTCCACCACCTCCGTGTCGAGCACCTTGCCGTCGAAATTCACCGTGACGATCATCGTGAGCTCGCCATAGAGTTTCCTGCCGGCGACCTCGGGGAAATTGTGGGTGCCCTTGTCCTCGATCTTGCGGCGCAGGCCGTCGTAGTACACGGCATAGACTTCTTCCCGGGTGGACGGGCTGATGTAGCGCTTCTTCGGCCGCGCGTTCTCCTCGTTGATGCGCCGTTCGATCTCGGCCAGCAGCTTGATCAATTGCCGGCGCTTGTCCTCGCGCGCCTGGGCTTCGGGATTGCTGCTCGGTTGCGTCGGGTCCACCGGCGGCATGGCGGCAAGCATGTTCTTGACCTTGGCCAGCATCATCATCTGCTGCTCCTGCATGGCCTCGATCTTGCGATGCGCGTCCTCCGCGGAGTCGCCCACCTCGGTCAGGGCCGACGGCGGCAGTGGCGAGGTGGCGCGCCCCTTGGCGGCTTCCCCGCCACCGGCGAGCGACGTCTGCGCGATGGCGTGTGCCTTGTCCGCTTTTTCATGGGTCTTCGTGTTGACCAGGATGACTTCGAGCGGCGAATCCTCGAACACGCGGTTGAAACCTTCGGGGTCGACGAAGCGCACCGTCAGCAGGACCGCGTGGACGGCAAAGGAGGCGCCAAGCGCGATCTGCAGGGTACTGAACGAGCGCAGGTTCACGAAGACGGATTATCTGGTATGCGGCTGCTTCACACCGCAATGATCGGGCGCGTTCCAGGCGGAAAGCAAGCCCCGTCAACTTGCCGCGGGCGCATCCGCGGCACTGGTTTCGGCCTGCTCGTCGACGTCCACCGCGATGGCGATCGGGCCGGCGACAGGTTCGTCCTCGGCTTCTTCCTCGATTTCGAGTGGCGCCGGCGCCACATCCAGGCGTTCGAGTACCGTGCCCTTCACGTCCAGCGTGATCAGGTCGATGTCCCCGAGCTTCACCCGCACCTTGGCGCCGCGCGGCAACTCCGCGCCACCGAGTACCGGCAGCACCAGCGGCAAGGCGTCGGCGCGCACCAGACCTTCCTTGAACACCGTTCCTACCAGTTCCTGCAGGCCCTCCTGCTGCATGTACTTCAGCGTCCAGAAGCGCTCCATGGCGGCCTGGTGGCCGTTGTATGCGGCATACGCCGCGTCGAAACCGGAGATGACGGAAAACAATTCCGCGTCCTTCGGCTTGAACGGCGCGGCCAGTGCCGCCGTGCGGCCGTGGCGTGCCGCCGCGATGATCTGCCACTGGTTGACCAGGTCCGTGTAACGGCGCAGCGGCGACGTGCTCCAGGCGTAGCTCTTCACGCCGATGCCGGCGTGCGGCGCCGGCCTGGTGCCCATGCGCACCTTCACGCCCGGTGCCAGGCTGGCCTGGCTGCGATAGATCGCCGGCACACCCAGCTCGCCCAGCCAGTTGCCCCAGGTGCTGTTGGCCAGGATCATGGCTTCGGACACGATCAGGTCCAGCGGCGCGCCGCGCCGACGCACGGTGATGCGCACCTGCTCGTCTCCGGTCGGTTCGCCCCCGCCGTTGCCGATCAACTTGAAGTTGTAGTCGGGCCGGTTGAAGGTTTCCGGTTTGCCGCGCACCACTTCACGCTGCGCTTTCAGACGGGCGGCCAGCCGGTGCAGGAACGAGAGGGGGGCGCGCAGGTTCGCTATCGGTTCGGGCACCGGCGGACCGCCGTCCATCCCCTGCAGCCATTGCTCCGTGATGACCGCATCGAGCTGGTCGTGGCGCAAATTGGCGACGATGGGAACGCGCTCGAGCCGCGTCTGCGTCTCCTTCAAGGCCAGGCTCGCCTCATCGAACGCGGCATAGAGCGAAACGGCAGGGCAGTCGCGGCTTTCCTGCAGCGTGTACGCCTGCACGACGTCCTCGGGCAGCATCGTGATCTTGTAACCCGGCATGTAGACGGTCGAGAGCCGCTGGCGTGCGACCTGGTCGATCGGCGCCGCCGGTTGCAGCGCCAGTCCCGGCGCGGAGATGTGGATGCCCAGCGTCACGGTCCCGGAGCCCAGGCCCTGTACCGACAACGCATCGTCGATCTCGGTGGTGCTGGAGTCGTCGATCGAAAACGCCTGCACCGCCGCGAGTGGCAGTTCGTCGCGGATCGGGGGCGCCTGCAACGGCGGGAACGCCGTGCCTTTCGGGAAATTCTCGAACAGGAAACGTTTCCAGTGGAACTGGTACGGCGACTCGATCGCGCCCGATCGTTGCAGCAGCTCGAGCGGCGGCGTATGTGTGTTGCGCGAAGCCTCGACCACCGCCTTGTACTCGGGCGCGTTCTTGTCGGGCTTGAACAGGATCTTGAACAATTGCTCGCGGATCGGGACAGGGCAAGTGCCGGCGGCCAGTTCCTGCGCCCACGCGGCGATCTGCGCCTGCACCTGCTTTTTCTTTTCGATGGCGACGAGCGCCTGCTGCAGGATCTCGGCCGGCGCTTTGCGGAAGCGGCCCCGGCCGGCGCGGCGGAAATAATGCGGCGCCTCGAACAGGCGCAGCAGCATGGCCGCCTGCTGCGCCGGGCTGGCGTGCTCGCTGAAATAGTCGCGGGCCAGCGCGTCGAAGGCGAATTCCTCCTCCGGCGCGAATTCCCAGGCGAGCTCCAGCTCGATCGCGGGCGCCAGCGCCTGGGCTTGGCGCATCAGCTCGGCGGGCGAGGGCTGTTCGAACCTGAGCAGGATATTGGCCGCCTTCACCTTCACGCGCTTGCCACTGTCGAGTTCGACCTGCGCCGACGCCTCGGCCTGCGCGAGCACGCGGCCTGCGTGGAACTTCCCGGCTTCTTCAAACAATACGAACATGGGACGCGATTGTCCCATGGCATTTCATGCGAACGGCGCTCAGGCAAGCTCGAGAAACGCGAACACCTCGTCGATATGCCGGTCGAAGTCGGACAGCGCGTGATCGCCGCCTTCCAGCAATTTGATCTTCGCGCCGCGATAGCGCCCCGCCATCTCACGCCAGTCGAGGACCTCGTCGCCTTTAGCGATCACCGCGAAGTAGTTCTCCGGCCCCGCGAGCGGGCCGCATTCGAGCGCGCGCAGCTCGTCGACGTAGCCCGGCTCGAACACGAACCGCTCGGTGGGATC
The DNA here is from genome assembly GCA_019449555.1 of Ramlibacter sp. GTDB lineage: Bacteria > Pseudomonadota > Gammaproteobacteria > Burkholderiales > Burkholderiaceae_C > Ramlibacter. The sequence goes on along the minus strand of JAGRPN010000183.1, from coordinate 1,111 downwards.
GTGCCAGGCGGTCTGTTCGCCGGTGTGCGGCGCCAGGTCGCGGGCCGGATCGACCGCCGGGTTCAGGAGCACGGCGCGGCAGCCGGTCCGCTCGGCGACCCAGGTGGCGTAAAAGCCGCCCAGCGACGAGCCCGCCACGGCCATCGAGTCCTTGGGCCAGCCCGCGATCCCCTGCTCGACCAGCTCCATCGCGGCGCGCGGCGAGGCGGGCAATTGGGGGCACCACCAGTGCACTGCGGGATGGCGTTCGCGCACGCGGGTGGCCATCTTTTGCGCCTTGGTCGAGCGCGGCGAGGAGCGGAATCCGTGCAGATAGAGCAAGTGCGTGACGGGCATGGCGCGATGGTGCCACGTTCCACCACAAGCGCGGCTCACGCGCACGCCGTGCGCCAAAGCTTGTCCGTTTCCGGGGGTTACCGGCGGCCGGCGCCCGGCTCCGCACGATAATCGCAGCCATGGCCGCAGTCTTCGATCAGCCGTCGCTCAGGCAACGCCTGCTTCCCACCCTGAACGGGTTCGACGGGCCGCTGGCGTTCGCGGTCTTCCTGCTGGCATGCGCCGGATTGCTGACGATGTATTCCTCGGGTTACGACCACGGAACGCGCTTCGTCGATCACAGCCGCAACATGCTGATCGCGGGGCTGATCATGTTCATCGTCGCGCAGGTGCCGCCGCAGCGCCTGATGAGTTTCGCCGTGCCGCTCTACACGATCGGCGTCGCCCTCCTGATCGCGGTGGCGGTGTTCGGCCTCACCAAGAAAGGCGCCAAGCGCTGGATCAATGTGGGCATCGTCATCCAGCCCAGTGAAATCCTGAAGATCGCGATGCCGCTGATGCTCGCCTGGTGGTTCCAGAAACGCGAGGGCCAACTGCGCCCGCTGGATTTCGCGGTCGCCGCCGCGCTGCTCGTGGTGCCGGTGGGCCTGATCGTCAAACAGCCGGACCTGGGCACCGCGGTGCTGGTGCTGGCAGCGGGCGTCTCCGTGATTTTTTTCGCGGGGCTGTCGTGGAAGCTGATCGCGCCGCCGGTGGTGCTCGGGCTCACGGCCGCCATCGCGCTGATCGTGTTCGAACCCACGGTCTGCGCCGACGGCGTGCGCTGGCCGGTGCT
>JAGRPN010000182.1 GCA_019449555.1 Ramlibacter sp. | reverse complement strand
CGGCAGTGGCGTTGCTCGCGCGCGAAATGGACGATCCCGCGCGGCTATTGCCGCTGGTCGGCACGACCGTGCCCGTGCCCGCCGGGCAAGTGCCGATCTACGTCAGCGAAGCCATGATCGACCTCTATGGCGCGCGGCCGGGCACCGCGTTCGCGCCGCTTGCCGCCGCGTTTGCCTCGTCCACCGCCGCGGCGCCCAGGTTCTTCGTCGCAGGCGTGTGGCGCGATTACGTGCGGCAGAGCGGCGCCATCGCCATGGACCGGGGCGACTACGAGCGCATCACGGGCGACACCCGCGCCAACGACCTGCAACTGTGGCTCGCACCCGGCGCCGACGCCGCCCAGGTGCAGCAGGCGATCCGCTCGCTGGCGCAGCGCGAATCGGGCGCCCCCGGTGTGATCGAATTCGCTTCGGCGCAGGAATTGCGCGCGATCTCGCTGCGCATCTTCGATCGCAGCTTCGCCGTGACGTACTGGCTGCAAGGCGTGGCGATCGGCATCGGGCTGTTCGGTGTCGCCGCGAGTTTCAGCGCGCAGGTGCTGGCGCGGCGCAAGGAGTTCGGCCTGCTCGCCCACCTGGGCCTCACGCGCCGGCAGATCCTCGCGGTGGTGGCCGGCGAAGGGGCGGCGTGGACGTTCATCGGGTCCATCGCGGGCCTGGCATTGGGGTTAGCGGTCGCCGTCGTCCTAGTGCACGTGGTCAACCCGCAGAGTTTCCACTGGACGATGGACCTGCTCGTGCCGTGGCTGCGGCTCATCGCACTTTGCGCCGCGGTCGTCATCGCGGGCACCGTCACCGCCTGGCTGTCGGGCCGCGCCGCCGCCGGCCGCGACGCCGTGCTGGCCGTCAAGGAGGACTGGTGATGCGCCGGCGCACGTTGCTGCTGGCGCCATCGGCGTTCGCGTGGACGCCTGCCGCTGTCGCGTTGCCGGCGTTGAATCTCGCCTTTCCGCGCGACCACGGCGCGCATCCGGGCCGGCGCACGGAGTGGTGGTACATCACCGGCCAGGCCCGCGCCGGCGAGCGCGAGTTCGGCTTCCAGGTGACGTTCTTTCGCTCGCGCATCGAGGCCACGCAGGGCATGACGTCGCGTTTCGCGGCCAAGCAGCTCCTGTTCGCGCATGCGGCCGTGACCGACGTGCAAGGGCGCAAGTTGTGGCATGACCAGCGCATCGCGCGTGAAGGATTCGACGTCGCGCTCGCGGCGCAGGGTGACCTGCGGGTGCGGCTGCGCGACTGGTCCTTGCAGCGCCAATCCGATGGCTACCACGCGCTGGTGCCGGCCGGCGAGTTCGCGCTCGACCTGCAATGCACGCCCACGCAGCCGGTCCTGCTGCAGGGCGACCACGGCCTGTCGCGCAAAGGGCCGCTAGTGGAAAACGCCAGTTATTACTACAGCCACCCGCAGCTCGCGGTGCGCGGCACGATGACGCTGCGGGGACAGCGCTTCGAAGTGAGCGGCAAGGCGTGGCTCGACCACGAATGGAGCGATGACTACCTGCACCCTGACGCGGTGGGCTGGGACTGGATCGGCATGAACCTCGACGACGGCAGTGCGCTGACGGCGTTCCGGCTGCGGCGCCAGGACGGCTCCGCGCTGTGGGACGGCGGATCGTTTCGCTCGAAAGCCGGCTTGTACGTCTTCAGCCCGGGCGAGGTGGTGTTCAGCCCGCAGCGTCGCTGGACCAGCCCGCTGTCGCAGGCCAGCTATCCGGTCGAATGGATCGTGCGCACCCCGGCCGACTTCTATACCGTCAAGGCGGTCATCGACAACCAGGAACTCGACAGCCGCGGCTCGACCGGCACCATCTACTGGGAAGGCTTGTCCGACCTCCTGGACAGCAACGGCCGGCGCGTGGGCCGCGGCTACCTCGAGATGACTGGCTACGCGCAGCGGCTGCGGATGTAGGCGCGGATGTGAGCCTCGTCACGTGCCGTGCAATTGGCGTTCCCTGGGAGCGGGCTGCCGTTCACGAAGCAGCAGTTCCACCAGCAGGCGGCGTTGCTCCGCGCTCAGGATCTCGCGCTCGCGCAGGAACTGCGCGAGCACGCGTTTTTGCTGCAGCACCTGCAGTTCGGCGATCCGCGCCCGTTCGGCTTCGATGCGCGCGGGGTCGGGAGTCTGCGCAAACACTTCGCGGATCAAGCGCTCCCGGTGCTGCGCCACCTCGCGCCAGCCCGCGTCGAGCTCGGCCACGAATGGACCCTCGAGACTTTTCCAGCGCTGCTGCTGGTCGGCGTCGAGGGCGAGGTACCGTGCCACGTCCGGCCCATCGGCGGCGTGGCTGCGTGACTGGTACGCTGCCGCGCCCAGCACACCCACGTTGGCGAGAACGGACAGGATCAGCAGGTAGAGCAGGCGCGAGCGTTGCATGTCATCTCCCTCGTGCCGAACACGATGGCAGCCCCGCGCAGAGGGAGCCGACCGGTTCGGCGTCGAATGCAGTCATGCCGGCCGGGCGCAGGACTGTGCCGCCGCCGGCCAGCAGCATCAGTCCCAGATAGACGCCGGCTCCCAGCGCCGCGGCACCCCCAAGCGCCCGTGGTCCGAAACTCCAAAGCGAGGGCCAGGGTGAAGACGTGGATCTCGGTCGCAGCGTGGGCCTGGCGGTCGGCGCAGCCGCCAGCCGCGGCATCACGAGCGAGGCGATGTCCACATCCGCCTTCCGGTCGCGCAGTGGCTGCAGCTGCCCGTGCAATTGGCTGAACTGCTGCAGCGTTGCGCCGCAAACCGCGCACGTGGCGGCGTGCAGCTTGAGCTCGCGAGCGGCCAAGTGCGTCAATTCACCATCCATGAGAGCGGAGATGTCCTCGAGCTGGGGACATCCGCCGGCGCGGTGATTCATGCCTGACTCCTGTTGTATGCCTCCGCCAGGGCGGCGCGCGCCCGGGCCAGCTTGGACTTCACCGTTCCCGGCTCGATGGCTAGCGCCGTGGCGAGTTCCTCGTAACTCAGCCCTTCGACTTCCCGCAGCAACACGATCTGCCGCTGTTCGGCCGGCAGCCGCGCGAGCGCCGCGTCGAGGCTCGTCATGCTCTGCTTGGCCTGCAGGCGAACCTCCGGGCCCGCCGCATCAGTCGGCGCGTCGTAATCCTCGGCCAGCGCCTCGTACGAGACGATCTGCCGGCGCCGCAGCAGGTCGAAGGCGACATTCGATGCGATCCGGTACAGCCAGGTGTGGAACTGCGCCTCCGGACGCCAGCCGGGCAGCGCCTCCCAAGCTTTCAAGAACACCTCCTGGGACAATTCGAGTGCCTCCTCGCGCGAACCGGTGAGGTTCAGCAGGTGACGGAAGATCCGGTTCTGGTGCTCCCGTACGAGCTGTGCATACGCTGCGTGATCGCCCTGCTGCGCCTTCTTTGCCAGATCCCGATGGGCACGGTTGTTCCGGGTCGCGCGCGCCGCGGATTGCTCAACAAGTAACGAAGGAGACGCCAAAATGTTCCAATCGCCCCCGGCTCCGGCGACGGCGGCCGATGGAAGAGCAGCGGGCCGCACCGGGCGCGGCCCGCT
>JAGRPN010000181.1 GCA_019449555.1 Ramlibacter sp. | reverse complement strand
GAGAAGTTCGAGATCATGGCGATCCCGTTCTTCATCCTGGCGGGCAACTTCCTGACGCACGGCGGCGTGGCGCGGCGGATGATCAAGTTCGCCTCGGCGATGGTCGGCCACTGGCACGGCGGGCTCGCGCTGGCCGGCGTGATGGCCTGTGCATTGTTCGCGGCCGTGTCCGGCAGTTCGCCCGCGACGGTGGTCGCCATCGGCTCGATCATCCTGCCGGCGATGGTCAAGCAGGGCTTTCCGAAACGCTTCGGCGCCGGCGTGATCACCACCTCGGGCGCCCTCGGCATCCTGATCCCGCCGTCGATCGTGATGGTGATGTACGCGGTGGCGACGAATTCCTCGGTCGGCGCGCTGTTCATCGCCGGCATCATCCCGGGCATCGTCCTGGCGTCGCTGCTCGGCTTCACCACCTGGTGGCGCGCGCGCAAGTTCAATTACCCGCGCCAGCCGGTGGCCAGTGCGCGCGAGCGGCTGGTCGCCTTCCGCGACGCCATCTGGGGCCTGGCGCTGATCGTCATCGTCATCGGCGGCATCTACAGCGGCATCTTCACGCCGACCGAGGCGGCCGCGATGAGCGCCGTGTACGCGTTCGTCGTCGCCGTCTTCGTCTACAAGGACATGGGGCTGAAGCAGGTGCGCAAGGTGCTGCTCGACTCGGCCAACATGTCGGCGATGCTGCTGTACATCATCACGAACGCGGTGATGTTCAGCTACCTGATGACGTCGGAAAACATTCCGCAGGAGCTGGCCGCCTGGATGCTGGACAAGCACCTGGGTGCCGTCGCCTTCCTGCTGTTCGTCAACGTGATCCTGCTGCTGGCCGGCAACGTGATGGAGCCGTCGTCGATCGTGCTGATCATGGCGCCCATCCTGTTCCCGGTCGCGATGAAATTGGGCATCGACCCGATCCACTTCGGCATCATGATGACCGTCAACATGGAAGTCGGGATGTGCCACCCGCCGGTGGGCCTGAACCTGTATGTGGCCTCGGGAATCGCGAAGATGGGCATCACCGAGCTCACAGTTGCCGTGTGGCCGTGGCTATTGACGATGCTGATCTTCCTGGTGCTCGTCACGTACTGGCCCGCCATGTCGATCTGGCTGCCGAAGACGCTCGGCATGATGTGACGGCGCCCGGAGGCGACAAGATGGCGGCCGGTTCTCCCCAAGACCGCCTGCGGGCGTTCTGGAACGAGCGCTACGCCGCCGAAGGTTACGCCTACGGCACGGCGCCCAACGAATTCCTGGTGCAATGCCTGCCGCGCCTGCGCTCGCTGCCGGCGCGCGCGGCGGTGCTGTGCCTGGCCGATGGCGAAGGCCGCAACGGCGTGTGGCTCGCAAGCCAGGGCTTCGAGGTCACCTCGGCCGATATCGCCGAGGAGGGCTTGCGCAAGGCGCGGGCCCTGGCCGAGCGCGCGGGCGTGCATCTGCACACGCTCCAGGGCGACGTCACGAAGCTGGAGCTGGAACCGGGGCGCTGGGACGCGATCGTGTCGATCTTCCTGCACCTGCCTGCGAAGCCGCGCCGGGCGCTGCACCGGCGCTGCGTCGCCGCGTTGCGGCCCGGCGGGCTGTTCGTGTTCGAAGCCTACTCACCCGAGCAATTGGCTTTGGGCACCGGCGGGCCGAGCGAGATCGCGCTCCTGCCGACCCTCGCCGATCTCGAGGGCGACTTCGCCGGCTGCGCCGATGCGATCATCGAGCACCGTTTCAGCGGCGTGCGCCGCGTCGTGGAAGGGCCGCTGCACAGCGGCGACGGCCACGTCGTGCAACTGGTCGTGCGCAAAGCGACGGTGGCTGCCGGGTCGAACCCGGCATGACACTCACGCCGCGACGGGCGAGGTCACGGCCCGGCCGGCGGCAAAGGCTTCGGCGTTGAGCCGGCGCAGCTTCTCCTTGCCGGCGAAATTCTGCAGCACCTGCGCAAGCAGCGCATCGCCCTCGAACGGCAGGCTCTCCGCCGCCGCCCCGAGCATCACGGTGTTCGTCAGCCGCACGTCGCCCAGCGCCACGGCGATGCCGCCGGCATCCACCGGCTGTGCCGTGACCCCGAGCCGGCGCATGTCGCCGACCGGATCGTCGGGATAACGCGCGCGGCCGCTGCTGACCACCGGCGGCACCGCGCGCATCGTGTTGACGATGGCGCGCCCGCCCGGCGCGATCCAGTGGCACCAGCGCAAGCCCTCGGCCGCTTCCAGCGCCAGCAGCAAGTCCACTTCGCCCGGCACGATCTCGCTGGCGAGCACGCGGCGCGCGATGCGCACCTGCGAGCTCACCACGCCGCCGCGCTGCGACATGCCGGCGATCTCGGTCTTGCTGGCGTCCCAGCCGGCGGCCAGCGCCACCCGTGCGAGCACGTCGGCCGCGGTCATGACGCCTTGCCCGCCGATGCCGACCACCAGGATGTTCATCATCATGCGGGCTCCAGTTTGATGACGCGCCGCTCGGGCACCGGGCGCACGATCGCGCCGCGCGAACAGGCTTTGGCGCAGATCGCGCAGCCGGTGCAAAGCTGCGCGTCGATTTCGACCCACGCGAGCTCGACGGTGGTGCCCGAAGGCCGCACGCGCTGCTCGCGCCGCGTCACCAGGAGCGCCGGGCAACCCACGTCCAGGCAATTGGTGCAGCCGTTGCACTTCGCCTCTTCGACCACGAGCGGGCGCTCGCGCTCGAAGTCGGGCGTGAACACGCACGGCCGTGTCGTGATGATCACCGACGGCTCATCGGCCTTCATTTCCTCGCGCAGCACTTTGAGGAACGTGGGCAATTCGTACGGATCGGTGCTGCGGATGCGCTCGGGCCGCACGCCCAGCGCCTGCACCAGCTTCGGAAAATCGACGCGCATCGGCGCAATGTTGCCGTTGAAGTCGCGGCCGGTGGCCGGATTGTCCTGGCCGCCCGTCATCGCCGTCGCGCGATTGTCCAACAGGAGCACCGTGACATTGGCGCGCTGGTAGGTGAGGTTGAGCAGGCCCTGCATGCCCGAGTGCAGGAACGTCGAGTCGCCGATCACAGCGATCACCGGTCTTTTCACGGCTTCCTTGTCCATCGCCTTGGCGATGCCGCCGGCCATGCCTATCCCCGCGCCCATCGCCAGCGTCACGTCGATCGCGTCCCACGGCGGGCTGGCGCCCAGCGTGTAGCAGCCGATATCGCCGCAGACGATCGCGTTGGGCATGCGCGAGAGCCAGAAATAAACGCCCAGGTAGCCGCAGCCGGCGCACAGCGTCGGCGGGCGCGTGAAGACCGCTTGCGCTTTGCCGCCGGCGGGCGCGGGCTCGCCTTCGCCCAACAAGGCGCGCGCGGCACGGGCGATGTGCTCGCTGAAGATTTCGCCGAACGGCGGCAACAGGCTGCGTCCATGGACGGCCAGCCCGGCGGCGCGCAGTTCATTCTCGATCAGCGGATCGGCCTCTTCGACGACCAGGATCGCGTCCACGCCGGCCGCGAACGAACGGGCCAGCCCGATCGGGAACGGCCCGCTGAAGCCAATCGAGAGCAGCGGCGCATGCGGCAACGCCTCGCGCACCGCGTGCCGCGCCGGTCCCGAGGCGATCACGCCCAGGCGCCGGTCGGCCCCGGGCTCGATCGTGTTCCAGTGCGAGCTTTCGGCTTCGTCGCGCAAAGCGGTGTCCCGGGCGGCGCGCACCTCCAGGCGGCGTCCCACGTGATTGGGCGTCACGATCCAGCGGGTCGTGTCCTTCTTGTATTCGATGCGGGGCGGCGGCGGCAGCGGCGGCTCGATGCGCACGGCGCGCTTGACGTGGCACACGCGCGTCGTCATGCGGAGCAGCACCGGCACCTGATGCCGTTCGGAGAGATCGAACGCTTCGCGCGCCATCAGGTAGGCCTCCTGCGCGTCGGCCGGCTCCAGCACCGGCAGGTGGGCGAAGCGGCACCAGGTGCGGCTGTCCTGCTCGTTCTGCGACGACGAAAAGCCCACGTCGTCGGCCACCGCGACGACGAAACCCGCGCCGACACCGGTCAGGCCGGCCGACATCAGCGTATCGGAGGCCACGTTCAGGCCGACGTGCTTCATCGCCGCGAGCGAGCGCTGGCCGGCCATGCTGCCGCCGAGCGCGACCTCGAGCGCGACCTTCTCGTTGACGGACCACTCGGCATGGACGCGGGGATACGAGCCCAGCTTCTGGACGATCTCGGTCGAGGGCGTGCCGGGATAAGCGGCCGCGATGCTCACGCCGGCCTCGGCGGCGCCGATGGCGAGGGCTTCATTGCCGGAGAGGAACAGGACCTGCGGCAGGTCGGCGGGTGTTGGCATGGCGTCCCCCTCGGGATGGCTGGAGATGGCTGCCATGTTATGTCTCGCAAAGAGCAATCTGATTGCGTCTGATGCCTTGAATCAGGGGGTTGGCGCTATATTGTTGCGTTAAGCAAGCCCGATTGCGAGGAATTCAATGACCGAACCCATACTGGACCGCACCGACCGCCGCATCGTCGATGCGCTGCAACGCGACGGCCGCCTGCCCAACAACGAACTGGCCGCCAAGGTGAGCCTCTCACCGTCGCCGTGCCTGCGCCGGGTGCGCAGCCTCGAGGAAGCCGGCGTGATCAAGCGCTACGTGGCGCTCGTGGATCCGCTCAAGGTCGGGTTGGGCATGCTCGCGTACGTCAGCGTGAAGCTCGAAAAGAAGGGGCAGATGCCGGCCGGGGAGTTCGCGAGCGCGGTGAACTCGTGGAGCGAGGTGACCGAGTGCTATGCGATGACCGGCGACGTGGATTACCTGCTGCGGGTGCAGGTCAAGGATCTGGAGCATTTCTCGAACTTCCTGATCGGCAAATTGCTCAAGCAGCACTATGTGATCGACGTGAAGTCGAGCTTCGCGCTCGAGCGGATCAAGGAGACGACGGTGCTGCCGTTGTGACGCCGGCAAATACCGTTCGCACTGAGCCTGTCGAAGTGCCCCGACTGTCCTGAGCTTGTCCACAGGTTGGGATACTGTATACTGCCGCCCTTCCGAGCAACCAGGAACGGGCCCATGCCGAATGTCGTGCTGCACAAGAATGGCGAGGTGTACCAGGGCCAGGTGAAGGACAACTCGAACCTGGTCGTCCTGGCTGGAATCCGGCAGTTTCCGTTTCCCAACCTGCGCTACCAGTGCGGGATGGGCAAATGCGCGAAGTGCGCCTCCCGCGTGCTGGCGGGCGGCGAGCACCTGCCGCCGCCCAACTGGAAGGAAAAGAAGCTGCTGGCGGGCCGGCTGGACGAGGGCTACCGGCTCATTTGCCAGCTCTGGATCACCCATGACCTGGAGCTGTTCCAGGACGTGACGCCCATTCCACCGGCCGGAGCGCAAACCCCATGTACGTGATCCTGACCACCCGGCCCGGCGTGTTCAAGACCGAGCTCACGGACGGCCTCACCGCCGTCGAGGCGTACGACTACATGCTCTTCGGCAAGCGCAAGGCGCAATTCGTGATCGCGAAGATCGAGGGCAGTCCCAGGATCACGATCGTCGAGGACGAGCCGCCGCACGTGGTCAACCGCGTGCCGTCGAAGTTCCTGCAGAAATACGAGAGCATCGGGGCGGCCCACCAGGAGCTGCTGCATCTGGCGAAGTTTTCCAGCACCGATGCCAGCCTGGTCAGGATCGAGGACGAAGCGGTCGGGCGGGTGGCCGCCGGCCTGGTGAGCGTCACCTTCATCAGCAACGCCGGCAAGGTCGCCCTGGCGCCGGCCAACTCCAACCTGCTGCGCGTGTCTCTGCGCGAACAGGGCGGCAGTCCGTTCAAATGCGGCGGCGGGGTGTGCGGCACGTGCAAATGCCGCATCGAGGTGGGGCTGGAGAACACCGACGAGATCAAGCCGAAGGAGCGCAAGCACCTGACGCCGGAAGATTTCGAGAACGGCTATCGCATGGCGTGCCAGACGTTCATCAGGGGCGACGTCAGCGTCTCCTGGCAGCCCCGGCCGCGTGCCGCGCCCTAGAGGCGGCGGGCGCCTGGCGTTGCGAGATCCGTTCGGGCTGAGCTTGTCGAAGCCTCTTGTGCGCGCTGCCCTTCGACAGGCTCAGGGCGAACGGTGTTGATGTTCCCTTGCGTTCAGGCGTTCGCGGCCGGACGATCGTCGATGTCCGGCTCCAGCTGCTGCAGGATCGCCTCCGACGCGCTGTAGACATGGCGGGCGGCCAGCAGGGCGGCCAACTCGCCGTCGCCGGCGACCACGGCGCGCACGATCGCGGCGTGCTCTTCCCAGTTCTGTTTCGCGCGCTTGCGGCTGTGCGGCGCGAAGATCACCGCAGTGCGCTCGCGCAGCGAGCGCACCATGCCGCGCAACGTGGAGTTCGCGGCGACTTCGGCGAGCGCCTCATGGAAACTGTTGTTGGCTTCGTGCAGGCGCGCCAGGTCGGTTCTTTCGGTGACCTTCGAGCCCGCGGCCAGGATCTGTTCGAGCCTGCGGATTTCTTTCGGGTCGTGGCGCTTGGCGGCGAGTTTCGCGTTCAACGCCTCCAGCGTCGCCCGGACCTCGACGAATTCACGGATCTGCTCGGGCGAATACACCGGCACGGTGGCGCCGCGGCGCGGCTCGATCGCGACCAGGCCTTCGGCGGCCAGGACGCGCAAGGCCTCGCGCACCGGCATCCGGGAGACGCCGAGCTCGGCCGACAAATGCGCTTC
>JAGRPN010000180.1 GCA_019449555.1 Ramlibacter sp. | reverse complement strand
GCCAGCCCTTGCCGTCGATCACCTGCTCGTTGGCCAGCACGGTCTGGTCCACCGGGTCCCAGTTGACGACCTGGGTCTTGCGGTACGCGATCCCCTTCTCCAGCATCTTGAGGAACAGCCACTGGTTCCATTTGTAATAGCTGGGATCGCAGGTGGCGACCTCGCGCGACCAGTCGATAGCGAGGCCCATCGCCTGCATCTGGCGCTTCATGTACTCGATGTTCTCGTACGTCCATTTGGCCGGCGGCACACCATTTTTCATCGCCGCGTTTTCCGCCGGCAGCCCGAACGCGTCCCACCCCATCGGCATCAGCACGTTGTAGCCGTTCATGCGCAGGTAGCGCGTGAGCATGTCGTTGATGGTGTAGTTGCGCACATGCCCCATGTGCAGCTTCCCGCTGGGGTAGGGCAGCATCGAACAGGCGTAGAACTTCTTCTTTCGGGCGTCTTCCGTCACCCGGTAGGCGTCACGCGCATTCCATTGGGCTTGGGCCGAGCGCTCGACCTCGGAAGGGTTGTATTTCTCTTGCATAAAGTGGTTGCCGGGGTTTTCGTCCCGGCCTGCAGGGGATTCTACGGGGCGTCAGCGCGCGGGTTGCACCGGGTCGGCGACAAAACCGATCCGGTTCAAACCGGCCTTCTGGGCCGCGCCCATCACTTCCACCACCCGCCCGTAGGGCACGCTCTGGTCGGCCCGCAACTGCACTTCGAGGTCGGGGTTGCGCTGCGCTGCCTGGGAAAGCCGTTGGGCCAGTTCGGGCAAAGCCACCGGCTGGTCGTCGATGAACGCGCCGCCGGCCTTGTCCAGGACGACGGTCACGAATTTCGGAGCGTCACTGGGCTGGGCCGCATCGGTGCGCGGCAGGTCCAGGCGGATCGAGCTCGCCAATAAGGGCGCGGTGATGATGAAGATCACCACCAGCACCAGCATGACGTCCACCAGCGGCGTCATGTTGATATCGCTCATGGGCTCGGGGCCGCGGCTGCGTTCGAGCCGCCCGAAGCTCATGCGGCCTCCGCCCTGGCCGCTGCAGCCGTTGCACCGCCTTCTCGGGCCGTCTTCGTGCCGGCCGGAGAATCTGCCAATGGATGAGTCAGCAGTTCACGCAGGTCGCGGGCAAACCCTTCCAGGTCAGCCTCGATGCGGCCGATCAGCCGCCCGAACACGTTGTAGCCGAGCACGGCCGGGATGGCCACCGCCAGCCCCGCCGCGGTCATGATCAGCGCCTCGCCCACCGGCCCGGCCACCCGGTCGATGGTGATCTGGCCCGCCGCCGCGATCCCCGTCAGGGCGTGGTAGATGCCCCAGACGGTGCCCAGCAAACCGACGAAAGGCGCCGTCGAACCCACGCTGGCCAGGAGCACCTGGCCGAAGTGCAGTTTGTCGAGCACCTCGTGGAGCGCGTCGCGCAGCAGCCGCGTGAGCTGCTGCGATCGGTCGCCTGCCGCCGCCAGCGAGCCCGGGCCGCCCAGCTGGGTAGCGCCGATCAACGGCAGTACCAGGCCCTCCCGGTCGAAAGCGCCGACGGTCTGGCGGGCCTGCTCCACCGAGGTCGATTGCCAGAAGGCGGCGGTGCTTCGGTTGACGTCGCGCCGGGCGCGGCGCAACAGCCACGCCTTCCAGAGGATCACGACCCAGCTGGCCACCGACATCGCCAGCAGCAGGACGGCGACCACGCGCGTGACGGCGTCGCCCTCGCTGAACAATTGCGCAAAATTCATTGGTCCCCCCGCCCCGGCCGCATCCTGGAGGCCGGCACCGTCTGGAATGGCAAGCCGCATCCCAGCGGGCCGTACCGGGTCATCTCAGGCCGAGCACATCGAACATGTCGAACAAGCCGCTGCGCTTGCCGGCGACGAACCGGACAGCGCGCAGGCTGCCCTGCGCATAGGTCGCGCGGCTGGCGGACCGGTGCGTGATCTCGATCCGCTCGCCCGCGGCCGCGAACAGCACCGTGTGGTCGCCCACAATATCGCCGCCGCGGATCGAGGAGAAACCGATGCTCGACGGGTCGCGTTCGCCCGTGATGCCGTGGCGCGCGTACACGCCGCATTCCTTGAGGTCGCGCCCCAGCGCCTGCGCGATCACCTCGCCCATCTTCAGGGCCGTGCCCGATGGGGCATCGACCTTGTGCCGGTGGTGCGCCTCGATGATCTCGATGTCGTAGCCGGTGGCGAGCGCCTTGGCCGCCAGCTCCAGCAGCTTGAGCGTGACGTTCACGCCCACGCTCATGTTGGGCGCCATGACGATCGCGATGTCGCGCGCGGCGTCCGCGATCAGCTCTTTCTGGCCTTCGCCGAAGCCGGTGGTGCCGATCACCGCGTTCACGCCGCGCTCGCGGCAGGCCTTCAGGTACGCGAGGGTGCCTTCCGGCCGCGTGAAGTCGATCAGCACTTGCGCGTTGGCGAGGGCCGCGAGCGGGTCGGCCAGCACCGGCACACCGCTGGCATGGCCGAGGAACGCCGCCGCGTCGTTGCCGATCGCGGGACTGGAGGCAATGTCCAGCGCGCCGGCCAGCTGGCAATCGCCGGAGTCGCGGATGGCCTCGATCAGCATGTGCCCCATGCGCCCGCTGGCGCCGGCGACCGCCACCTTGTGCATCGATGCGCGCGAATCGGCCATCGCTCTAGCGGCCCGGCGCTTCCAGCGGCGGGTAGTTCGTTGCCGGCGCAGGCGCAGAGGCGGCCGGCGCCGCCGCCGAAGCCGCTGCGGACGGAGCGGCGGCAAACTGCTTGAGCTTCTCCTCGCTCGCTTCGAGCGGCGGGATCTTCGCGTTCTTGCGCTTGTTGTCGATGCTGGCCACGAAGTCCGCCTCCGTCGGCATCTCGTCGCCCTCGAATCGATCGAGCACGTTGCCCTTGAAGAACACCGTCAATCTGCGCTCTTGCGACGGAACGCCCTGGCGGTTGAGCGTGAACACGTAGTCCCAGCGGTCGGCATGGAAGATGCTGGTCACCAGCGGCGTGCCCAGGATGTCGCGCACCTGCTGGCGGCTCATGCCCGGCTTGATCGCCTCGACCTGCTCTTTCGACACGAAATTCCCCTGCACCACTTCCACCTTGTAGGGCGCGATGGAGCCGACGATGCGGTTGCTCACGTTGTCCAGGCTGCCGCATCCGGCGATCGCGGCGCAGGCGGCAAGCGCCGCGGCGAGACGGGGGACGCGAGAAACAGTTGCGGGCATGGGCAAACCGGTAGCGATATGATCAAACGATTGTAGCGGCTGCCCCGCCCGGGCCGCCGCGCCTGAACCCATGGCGAATATCGACGAACTCAAGAGCACCGGCCTGAAAGCCACGCTGCCGCGCCTGAAAATCCTGGACGTGTTCCAGAAGGGCGCGCAGCGTCACATGACGGCCGAAGACGTGTTCCGGGTGCTGCTGGAGGAGCGTTCGGATATCGGGTTGGCCACGGTGTATCGCGTACTCACCCAGTTCGAGCAGGCGGGGATTCTCACCCGCAGCCATTTCGAGAGCGGCAAGGCGGTCTACGAGCTGAACGAGGGAACCCACCACGATCACCTGGTGTGCCTCGACTGCGGACGCGTCGAAGAGTTCTACGACGCCGAAATCGAGAAGCGCCAGCACGCAGTCGCCAAGACCAAAGGCTTCATGATCGCCGAGCACGCGCTGAGCCTGTACGCGCATTGCACCAAGAATCCCTGTGCCAACCGGCCGACCGGACCTGCGAACGGCTTCCGGGCGCCGGAAGAGCCGGAGTCGCCGGGCTGATTGCTGCAGGAGCCTGCAGGTCGAGTCCGGGAGGGCGCCGGCGCCGCGGGCGTTACTTGTCCTGCTCCATCGCGCGGCGGTGCCGCTCGACGAACTCCTGGTAGGTATCGACGCCCCGCAGCTGCAGGATGGTGTTGCGCACGGCCGCCTCCACCAGCACGGCGATGTTGCGGCCGGCCACCACCTGGATCACCGCCTTGCGCACCGGCACGCCCAGGACGTCCTGCGTGAGCGGCTCGTAGGGCAGCCGTTCGTACTCGCGCTCCATGGTGTCCCGTCGCACCAGGTGGACGATGAGCTTCAGGCGCATTTTCCGGCGCACCGCGGTCTCACCGAAGATGGCGCGGATATCCAGCAGGCCGATGCCGCGCACTTCCAGCAGGTTTTGCAGCAACTCGGGGCAGCGCCCCTCGATCGTGGTCTGGTTGATGCGGTACAGGTCGACGGCGTCGTCGGCCACCAGCCCGTTGCCGCGCGAGATCAGCTCCAGCCCGAGTTCGCTCTTGCCCAGCCCCGACTCCCCGGTGATCATCACGCCCAGCCCCAGGATGTCCATGAACACGCCGTGCATGGACGTGCGTTCGGCGAAATGCTTGGACAGGTACGCGCGCAGCACATCGATCACGAACGCGGACGGCTCGTGCGTGGCGAACATCGGGATCTGCGCCCGCTCGCACATGGACAACAGGGCTTCGGGCGCGACCTGGTTGTCGGTCAGCACCAGCACCGGGGGCTCGAGCGTCACGATGCGCGAGGTGCGCCGGGCGCAGTCATCCGCGGTCGCATTGGTGAGGTAAGCAATCTCGCGCTGGCCGAGGATCTGCACCCGGTAGGGATGGATGTAGTTGAGGTAACCGACCAGGTCGGCCCCGGAGCGGGCGGCCCGCACCGCGACCTCGTCGAACCGGCGCTCCGACGCGCCCAGGCCGGCGACCCATTCCCATTTGAGCTGGGCGCGGTGGTCCTCGAACAGGACGTCGGCGCTGACGACGGTGGGTTTCACGAATGCGGTTGCTTGCTTGCTAGGCCGGCTGGGCCGACTGCCAAGTCGCGATCAGACGGTGCAGTTCGGCCGCGTCGGTGCAGGCCTTGATCTTCTCGCGCAGCGGGGCATCGCTGAGCAGCTCGGCGATCTCGGACAGGATCTCGAGGTGTTTCTGGGTCGCCGCCTCGGGTACGAGCAGGAAGATCAGCAGGTTCACCGGCCTCTCGTCCGGTGCGTCGAACCCGATCGGCTGCGCCAGCCGGAACAGCGCCGCCATCGGCGACTTGAGACCCTTGATGCGTCCATGTGGAATGGCCACCCCGTGGCCGAGCCCGGTCGAACCCAGGCGTTCCCGGGCGAACAGGCTGTCCGTGATCAGCGCGCGCGACAAGCCGTGCAGGTTTTCGAACAGCAGCCCGGCTTCTTCGAAAGCTCGCTTCTTGCTGGTGGCGTCGACGCTCACGAGCACTTGAGCGGCAGGCAGGATGGACGCGAGACGGTTCATGGTCGGGGTTTGCGAATTATGCACGCGGTGGCATGCATGAATCGCAACGCGCGGCGGCACTCATCCGTCTACAGTCCAGGCAGCAAAAGGCGCCCCGCAGGGCGCCTTTTACATCGATCCGTGTTTTACATCACGCGCTTGGCCGCGTCGTGATGGTGGTCCTGCAGCCGCGTCTTGTGCCTGCCGACCTGCCGGTCGAGCTTGTCGACCAGCTCGTCCAGGGCGGCATACAGGTCCTCGTGGGAACTTTCCGCGAACATGTTGTTGCCCTTGACGTGGATCTTGCATTCCGCCCGCTGTCGTCGTTCCTTCTCCTTCTGCTTTTCAACCGTGAGCAGCACCTTGATGTCGACGACCTGTTCAAAGTGCCGGGTGATCCGATCAAGCTTGGTGGTCACGTAATTGCGCAGCGCCGGGGTAACTTCGAGATGGTGACCGCTGATCGTCAAATTCATGAGTAGCCTCCTGTTGCACTCTGGTTGAAGTAACCGTCCAGAAAAGCCGGACGGGCGGAGAACTGGATTTCTGCAAGGGCTCGAGGTCGAATTCACTATGCCCGCGATACCCCTGAAAAGCAATGGATTTCCGCCGGTCGAGCGCGCAAAGTGAAACCCTTTGTCGGGGTACGCGGGAAGTGCTTGAAAACGCTCGTGTTTTGCCGGGCGCGCAGCGAGCGCGCAAAAAAAAGCGGCCCCTTCAGGACCGCTTTCACCACCTTTCGGGTGGGGGCATGGCTCAGCGGGTGCGCCAAGCCGTTATCAAGTCGCGTGAGCGCATCCAGCCGCGCGCGCGCGGGTGCGCTTGCGCGCCCGGGCGTTCCAGGTTGGCGTGCTCGGTACGTTCGGATACCGGCTTGTCGCGGGGCGTTTCGGTGAAGCGGCTCGGGGACTTGGGTTCTGTGGACATGGTGTTCACTCCGGAATGGGGCAATCAGCTTCCGCTGTCGCCGACAGCTCGCTTGGGACTCTCTTCGCGCGTGGGCCGCGGGGCATAACGGCTCAGGAACGGCCAGGCATGGCCGATCCGGCCGCGCCTGGGCTCATAGGTCGATTCCTTGCCTGCGCCTTCGCCATGCTCGGGGCGGTAGCTCACGCGGCTTGCGGACGGATCGGTCGCGAGCTGGATCATGGAATACTCCTTGGGATCCCAGTGGGGTTCTACCGGGGACAGTTGGGTCGAATGTAGGGCTCGTGCCTCAACCGATATGTCGGACAGTTCGGTTGAGCTTTGTAGGACAGCTCCTGCCTGAGGTGTCCGGACCGGATGGCCGGAGCGCCTGCTGAGCCGCCCCAGAATCGGCGGATGCCCACCCCACTGCCCCCCGACGGCCTGCGCCCCGGCCGCTTGCCCCGCAGCCCGCGCGTGTTGCTGCTGATCGACTTCATCAACCCGTTCGGTTTTCCCGGCGCCGACAGGCTGGCCGCGCCGGCGGTGGAGGCCGCCCGCCGCACCGCCGCCCTGAAGGCGCGGCTCGCGCGCGAAGGCGTGGCCGCCATCTACGCCAACGACAACTATGGCGTCTGGCAGTCGGACTTCCACAGCCTGGTGTCGGCTTGCTTGGGCATGGAAGGTCCGGCCGGCGAGGTCGCGCGGGTGCTGTACCCGCAGGCCGAGGACCTCACCATCCTCAAGCCGCGACATTCGGCGTTCTTTGCTTCGCCGCTGGAACTCCTGCTGGTCGAAATGCAGGCGCGCGAGCTCGTGATCTGCGGGCTGGCCGCCGACATCTGCGTGCAGATTACCGCCATGGACGCATTCCTGCGCGAGTTCAAGGTCTGGGTCCCGTCCGACTGCACGGCGGCCGAGTCGCCGCAGGCCAAGGCCGCCAGTCTCGCCTACATGTCCGACATCCTGAAATGCGACACGAGCCCGTCGGCCGGGACGGCGGCGAAAAAGGCGCGTAAAAAGGCCCGCGGCTGATCGCGGGGGCGAGCGCCGGTTTCCAAGCCCGGGTTCTTGCTCTACCATGGGTCGCAGAGGAGAGCGTGACGTGCGACAGGTACGCCGCGCGCGAGCGGGCAATGAGTCTCAGCACCGTCATCCACACGGGCCTGACCCGTCCGAGCCGGCCGATCCACGCCCTGGTCCTGATGGGCGGCGGCGCCCGCACCGCCTACCAGGTGGGCGTGCTGCGAGCCATGGCCGCGATGCTGCAATTGCAGGACGAACGCGCGGCCACTTTCCCGTTCCAGGTGCTGGTCGGCACTTCCGCAGGCGCCCTGAACGTCGCCTATCTGGCCGGCGCGGCGACTCAGGGGCTGCAGGCGTTCGCGCAGTTGGGACAGTTCTGGAACCGGCTGCGCTCCGCCGACGTCTATGAGCTGGATGTATCGCGCTGGGTGGGCTTCAGCCGGCTCGTCGCCGCGCTGAGCCTCTGGCGCAACGTGCGCAGCCGCCGGGCCGTGCTCAACACGATGCGGTTGGTGGACACGCTCCACCACGCGATCTCGCTGCAGGGGATCGACGACGCGCTGCAGGCCAAGGCCATCGATGCCGTGGCGGTCACGGCTTCGAGCTACAGCACGGGCGTGCACTGGACCTTCTGCCACACGGCGCGCGCGCATCGCTACGAGGCATGGAGCCGGCCGGGCCGCCGCTCGGAATTCCAGCCGCTCACGATCGAGCACCTGATGGCTTCCAGCGCGATTCCCTTCCTGTTCCCATCGACGCCGCTCTGGGTGGACGGGCGGCGCGAATTCTTCGGCGACGGCTCGATGCGCCAGATCTCACCGCTGTCGCCGGCCATGCACCTCGGTGCGCACCGGATCATGGTGGTCGGCGTCGCGCAGCCGCAGCGCTCCAGCCTGGTGGGCGGCGCGGTCGCCGGCGCGCCACCCGAACCAACGCTGGGCGGCATCGCGGGCCACGCGATGGCGAGCGTCTTCCACGACACGCTGCAAGCCGACGTGGAGCAGGCCCAGCGTGTGACCCGCACGCTGCAACAGCTCCCGCGCGAGGTCGCGGCGGTGCTGCCGTACCGCAACGTGGACGTGCTGTCGATCCAGCCCACGCAGTCGCTCGATGCGCTGGCCCAGGCGCATGCGCTGGAGCTGCCGCGACCGGTGCGGCGCGCGCTGGGTGGCCTGGGCGCGCTCAAGGGCGGCGGCGGGGCGCTGGCCAGCTACCTGCTGTTCGAGCCGGGATTCGTGCAGGCGCTGGTCGCGTTGGGCGAGCACGACGCCTATGCCCGCAAGGAAGAACTGCTGGCGTTTTTCGGCTAGCCAGCGCTCGCCAGTCGCGCTCGTCGCGGCATAATCGGCGGGTCGTCATTTTCGGAGAGCGCTCCTTGGAAACCTACCCTAGTCGGTAGCTTTCAACGCCCGGACCCGGCGTTGAAAGCGTCACCCGCCCTCAACACCGGTATTCAAGTCACGGGAGTGAGCCCCATGCTCAACATCTTCACGCTCGCCAACGGCCGCCTCTTCCAGGAAGAGATCGAGTCGCTGGAGGAGTTGTCCAAATTCCAGCCGATCTGGGTGGATCTCGAGGCGCCCACGCTCGAGGAAAAACGCTGGGTCAAGCAGTACTTCGGCCTGTCCATCCCGGAAGACGCGATGGACGAGGACATCGAGGAATCGGCGCGTTTCTACGAAGAGGACAACGGCGAGCTGCATATCCGCAGCGACTTCCTGATCGCCGACGACCTGGAGCCGCGCACCGTGCGCGTCGCCTTCATCCTGAACCTGGTGAACGACTCGCTGCGCAGCAAGGGCGTCCTGTTCTCGATCCACGACGAGGACGTCCCGGTATTCCGGCTGCTGCGGCTGCGCGCGCGGCGGGCGCCGGGGCTGATCGAGGACGCCAAGGAAGTGCTGCTCAAGTTGTTCGACGCGGACGCAGAGTACTCGGCCGACGCGCTGGAAGGCATCTACGACGAGCTGGAAAAGGTCAGCCGCCAGGTGCTGGCCGGCGAGGTGACCGACACCCTGGCCGGCGAGGTGCTGGGCGAGATCGCACGCCAGGAAGACCTGAACGGGCGGATCCGCCGCAACGTGATGGACACGCGGCGCGCCGTCAGCTTCATGATGCGCAGCCGCATGCTCAGCGCCGGGCAGTTCGAGGAAGCGCGGCAGATCCTGCGCGACATCGAGTCGCTCGACAACCACACTGCGTTCCTGTTCGACAAGATCAACTTCCTGATGGATGCCACCGTCGGTTTCATCAACATCAACCAAAACAAGATCATCAAGATCTTTTCGGTGGCGAGCGTCGCCCTGCTGCCGCCGACGCTGGTCGCCAGCATCTATGGCATGAACCTGGAGTTTCCCGAACTGGAAGCGTTCGGCCACGCCGGCTATCCGTATGTGCTGGTGCTGATGGTCGCCAGCGCATTGGTTCCGATGTGGTACTTCCGCAAGCGGGGCTGGCTGCGATGAGCTCGCGCAACGCGGCGCCGCCGGTGATCGGCGTGCTCGGGGGCAGCGGGGTCTACGACATCGACGGCCTCTCGGCCAAGCGCTGGGTCAAGGTCGATTCGCCGTTCGGCGAGCCTTCGGACGAATTGCTGTTCGGCGAATTGAACGGCCAGCGCATGGTGTTCCTGCCGCGGCACGGCCGCGGCCACCACATCGCCCCGAGCGAAATCAACTTCCGCGCCAACATCGACGCCCTCAAGCGCAGCGGCGTCACCGACCTGATCTCGGTCAGTGCAGTGGGTTCCCTGCGCGAGGAGCTGCCGCCCGGGACCTTCGTCATTGTCGACCAGTTCATCGACCGGACCTTCGCGCGCAGCAAGAGCTTCTTCGGCACCGGGATGGTGGCCCATGTGTCGATGGCCCATCCGGTCTGCCGGCGCCTGGGCGACCACGTCGAAGCGGCGGCGCGCGAAGCCGGCATAGCGGTCGTGCGCGGCGGCACATATCTCGTGATGGAAGGGCCGCAGTTTTCGACGCTGGCCGAGTCCGAGCTCTATCGCGGCTGGGGTTGCCACGTGATCGGCATGACCAACATGCCCGAAGCCAAGCTCGCCCGCGAAGCGGAAATCTGCTACGCCACCGTCGCGATGGTCACCGACTTCGACTGTTGGCATCCGGGCCACGATGCAGTCACCGTGAACCAGATCATCCAGGTGCTCCTGGCCAACGCCGACAAAGCGCGCTCCCTGGTGCGTCATGCGGCGCCCCGTCTCGCCGCGGACGGCCAAGCGCCGGCTTGCGCCTGCCGCCACGTGCTGGACCATGCCTTGATCACGGCGCCCGAGGTCCGCGATCCGTCGGTACTGGCGCGCCTCGATGCGGTGGCCGGCCGGGTACTGGGGCTGTGAATGCGCGCCGCAGGGCCTGACGAACCGAAATTGCGACGCGCCATGGCCGAGGCGGCGCGCGAGCTCGACGCGCGCGGCTTGAACCGCGGCACCTCCGGCAACCTGGGCGTGCGCTGCGCCGAGCGCTTCCTGGTGACGCCTTCGGGCGTTCCCGCGCGCGAGCTGACGCCCCGCGGCATGGTGCTGCTCGCGGCCAACGGCGACGTCATCGGCGCGGGACGTCCGTCCAGCGAGTGGCGCTTTCATCGCGACATCCTCGCGTCGCGCCCGGACGTGCATGCCGTGGTGCACGTGCATTCGCCGTTCGCGACGACGCTGGCCTGCCTCGGGCTGGAGATCCCGCCCTTTCACTACATGATCGCGGCGGCCGGCGGCAGCACGATCCGCTGCGCGCCCTACGCGTTGTTCGGCACCCAGGAGTTGTCCGACCATGCGCTGGCCGCGCTCGAAGGACGCCGCGCCTGCCTGCTGGCCAATCACGGGATGATCGCCACCGGGCGGGACCTGGATCAAGCCCTCGCGCTGTGCATCGAAGTGGAGAGCCTGTGCGAGCAGTACTGGCGCGCGCGCCAGATCGCCGAGCCACGCCGGCTGTCGGATGCGCAGATGGCCGAGGTGATGGAAAAGTTCAGGACCTACGGCGCACGCGCCGAAGGCAAGCAGGAAGGGCCATGACATCTTCGCAAGCCACGCAGGTGCAAACGCTGCGCTGGTGCGGCGGACAGCTGGAAATGATCGACCAGCGCGTCTTGCCGGCCGAGTTCAAGTACTTGCGCTACGACAGCGCCGAGGCCGTGGCACGAGGCATTCGCGACATGGTCGTGCGGGGCGCACCGGCCATCGGCTGTGCGGCTGCGTATGGCGTGGCGCTGGAAGCATTGCGCCTGCGCGATGCGCCCGCTTCGCAGTTCGCCGGCCTGATGGAACGCGCCTTCGAGGTCCTGGCGGCGAGCCGGCCCACCGCGGTCAACCTGTTCTGGGCGCTGCAGCGCATGCGCGCGCGCCGGGATGCGCTCGCGGCGCGGCCAGTTGCGGCGCAGGCCGATGCGCTGCTGGCCGAGGCGCATGAAATCCTCGCCGAGGACATCCGGGTGAATCGCGCGATGGGTGAACACGGCGCGGCCCTGCTGGCCGACGGCGCGCGCGTGCTGACGCACTGCAATGCCGGCGCGCTGGCCACGGCCGGGCACGGGACGGCGCTGGGCGTGATCCGCTCGGCGGTGGAAGCCGGCAAGCGCATCTCGGTGATTGCCGACGAAACGCGCCCGTTCCTGCAGGGTGCCCGCCTGACGGCCTGGGAGATGGTGCAGGAGCGCATTCCGGTCACGCTCATCACCGACAACATGGCCGGGTTCCTGATGAGCCGCGGCGAGATCGACGCGGTGGTGGTCGGCACGGATCGGGTCGCGGCCAACGGCGACGTCGCCAACAAGATCGGCACGTACATGGTGGCGGTGCTCGCGCAGCGCCACCGCATCCCGTTCTACGTGGCCTGCCCGATCTCCACGATCGACATGTCCATTGCCGATGGCGCGGCGATCCCGATCGAGGAACGCGCGCCCGAAGAGGTCACCGGCTTTCGCGATTGCCGGTGGGCGGCCGACGGCGTGTCGGTGCGCAACCCCGCTTTCGACGTGACTCCGGCGGAACTGGTCACCGCGCTCATCACCGAGCGCGGCGTCGTTCGCCAGCCGAACCGCGAACGGCTGGCCGCACTCACCGCGCGTCGGTGACGCGCGGTCAGCACCGCGTCATTCCTTGATGTCGACGCCGTAGAAATTGTGGCGGCCGAACGGGCTGAGCTTGAAGTCGATCACTTCCTTGCGCACCGGCTTGAGCTGCACCGCATGGGCGATCGTGAACCAGGGCGCCTGTTCCTTGAAGATCACCTGTGCCTTCTTGTACAGGGCGTCGCGTTCGGCGGGCTTCGTGATCTGCTTGGCCTTCTGGATCAGGTCCTCGAAGGGCTGATAGCAGAACTTGGCGACGTTCGAGCCATTCGTCTTGGCGGCATCGCAACCCAGCAGCACGGCCAGGAAGTTGTCCGGATCGCCGTTGTCACCGGTCCACCCCAGCATGCCCATCTGGTGCTCGCCGGCCTGCATGCGCTTGCGATACTCGCCCCACTCGAACGTCTTGATCTCCGCCTTGACGCCGATCTTGGCCAGGTCCGCCTGCATCAGTTCGGCGATCCGCTTGGCGTTCGGGTTGTACGGGCGTTGCACGGGCATCGCCCACAGGTCGGTGGTGAAGCCGTTCGGATACCCGGCCTGCGCCAGCAGCTTCTTGGCGGCTTCAGGATCGAACGGCTCGTCCTTGATGGCATCGTTGTAGGCCGACATGGAAGGCGGCAGCGGGTTCTTGGCCGCGATGGCGGTGCCCAGGTACACGCCATCGATGATCGCCTTTTTGTTGATCGCCATGTTGATGGCCTTGCGCACACGCACGTCGTCGAAGGGTTTCTTCGTGACGTTGTACGCGAGATAGCCGACATTCAGACCGGGCTGCTGCAGCAATTGCACCTTCGGGTCCTTGCGGATCGCGTCGAGGTCGGCCGGGTTCGGGTACGGCATCACGTGGCACTCGCCCTTCTGCAATTTGGCCCAGCGCACCGACGCATCCGGCGTGATCGAGTACACGAGGTCGTCGATCTTGGCCTTGCCGCCCCAGAACTGCGGGAAGGCCTTGTAGCGGATCACCGCGTCCTTCTGGTACTGCACCAGGTAGAACGGCCCGGTGCCGATCGGGTCCTGATCGAGCTTTTCCGGTGTGCCGGCCTTGAGCATGGCAATCGCGTATTCCTTGGACTGGATCGCCGCGTAGGGCATCGCCAGGTTCGAAAGGAAGGGCGCCTCGGGCTTGTTCAAGGTGATCCTGATCGTGTAGTCGTCGAGCTTGTCCACCGACTTCAGCAACTTGGGCATGCCCATGTCATTGAAATAGGAGTGATTGCTGCTCGTCACCTTGAAATACGGATCGGTGTCTTTCCACTGCCGGTCGAACGCGAACAGCACATCGTCGGCATTGAAGTCGCGCGTCGGCTTGAAGGCGCGCTGGCTGTGCCACTTGACGCCCTTGCGCAGATGGAACGTGTACACCAGACCATCGCTCGAGATCTCCCACTTCTCAGCCAGTCCCGGCACGACCTTGGTCCCGCCGCGCTCGAATTCGACGATGCGGTTGTAGATCGGCTCGCCGGCGTCGAAGGAGGTGCCGGTGGTGTTGACGCCCGGATAGAAATTTTCCGGGCTGCCTTCCGAGCAGAACACCAGCGTCTTGGCGCCGGCGCCCGCCGCGGCGGCCAGCGCCAGTGCGGCAATCGCAAAGTGCTTGCGGTGTTTCGACAATTCCATAAGAGACTCCTTGTTAGGTAGTTTTCGGCCTCAGCCGGAGAGAGAGACATTATCGGGAGCCCGCACTTCGGGAAAACCCGATTCCAGGAACTGGCCGGCGAAGTGGCACGCGGCAATCCTGCCGTCCACCGGCACCGGCAGCGGCCGCTCGGCGCGGCAGCGGTCCACCGCGTACGGACAGCGGCTGGAGAACACGCAGCCGCTCGGCGGATCGAGCGGCGTGGGCAATTCACCCTTCAAGACGATGCGTCGGACGTTGCGCGGGCCGACGCCGGGCGTGGACGCCAATAGCGCCTGCGTGTACGGGTGGCACGGCCGGGCGAAGATTTTTTCCTTCGGGCCCTGCTCCATCACGTGCCCGAGGTACATGACCAGCACCTCGTGCGCGATGTACTTCACCACGGCGAGATCGTGGGAGATGAACAGGTAGGCAAGCTTGAACTCGTCCTGCAGGTCGGACAGCAAGTTGAGCACCTGCGCCTGGATCGACACGTCCAGCGCCGAGACGGGTTCGTCGGCCACCAGCAGTTTCGGGTTGAGCATCAGCGCGCGCGCGATGGCGATGCGCTGGCGCTGGCCGCCGGAAAACATGTGCGGATACCGGTTGGCGTACTCCGGCCGCAGCCCCACCTGGGCCAGCATGGCGAGCGCGCGCTCGCGCCGCTCGGCCTTGCCCAGCGATGTGTTGATGGCGAGCGGGTCTTCCAGCAACGCACTCACCTTCTTGCGCGGGTTGAGCGAGCCATAGGGATTCTGGAACACGAGTTGCACCGCCTGGCGCAGGCGCCGCCGGTCGGCCGCCGGCGTGTTCACCGCGTCGCTGCCGTCGAGCGTGAGCGTGCCCCCGGTGGGTTTCTCGATCAGCGACACCATGCGCGCCAGCGTGGACTTGCCGCAGCCCGATTCACCGACCACGGCCAGCGTCTTGCCGGCTTCGATCGCGAACGACACGCCGCCCACGGCTTGCAGCTGGGCGGGCTCACGAAAGATGCCCCGCCGGATCCGGTAGACCTGCCGCAGGTTGCCCGCTTGCACGACGACCGTCATGCGCTCGCCTCCACCGGCACCGGCGTGTCTCGCGCGATCATCGCGTCGCGCTCGGGATCGCCCAGCGGGTAATGGCAGCGCACCTGCCCACCGCCCCAGCTACGCAGTTCGGGGCGCACCGCCATCGAGTGCGCCGTGGCGTAAACGCAGCGCGGCGCGAACAGGCAGCCCGCCGGCCGGTCGTACACGCCCGGCACGACGCCGGGGATGGTCGCCAGCCGACGGCCGACCGGCCCGCGTTCAGGGAGCGCGGACAACAGCGCCTGCGTGTACGGGTGCTGCGGATCGGTGAACAATTGCGCGACCGGCTGCTCCTCCATCACCTGCCCGGCGTACATCACCGCCACCCGCCGCGCCATCTCGCTGACCACGCCCATGTTGTGCGTGATCAGCACCAGCGCCATGCCGCGTTCCTGCTGCAGGTTGCGCAGCAGGTCCAGGATCTGCGCCTGGATCGTCACGTCCAGCGCCGTGGTCGGCTCGTCGGCGATCAGCAGGCGCGGGTTGCACGAGATCGCCATCGCGATCATCACCCGCTGGTTCATGCCGCCCGACATCTGGTGCGGATAATCGTTCATGCGCGTGTGCGCCGCCGGGATCCC
The DNA here is from genome assembly GCA_019449555.1 of Ramlibacter sp. GTDB lineage: Bacteria > Pseudomonadota > Gammaproteobacteria > Burkholderiales > Burkholderiaceae_C > Ramlibacter. The sequence continues at coordinate 4,438 of JAGRPN010000180.1, read as the reverse complement.
GACCTGCTCCAGTAATTCGATCGCGCGCCGCCGGGCGCTCGCCTTGTCCAGCGGCGAATGCAGCCGCAGCGCCTCCACCAATTGGTAGCCGATCGTGAAGCACGGATTCAGGCTGGTGGTGGGCTCCTGGAAAATCATCGCCATGTCCTTGCCCACCAGCCGGCGGCGCTCCCGGTCGGAGATCCCGAGCAGGTCCTTGCCGGCAAACCGCAGCTTCTTCGCGCGCACCCGCCCCGGGTAGGCGATCAGCCCCATGAGCGCGAGCATGGTCACGCTCTTGCCCGAACCGGACTCGCCGACGATGCCGAGCACCTCGCCTTCGTCGAGCGTCAGGCTCACGCCTTCCACGGCATGCATGACGCTGCCTTGCGTCGGGAATTCGACGTGGAGGTCCTCGATTTGCAGTAATGGCGTCACGGCGTTGGCACTTCAGCGTTTCAGCTTCGGATCGAGCGCGTCGCGCAGGCCGTCGCCCAGGAGATTGAAAGCCAGCACCGCGATCAGGATCGCCAGGCCGGGAAAAGTCACCACCCACCAGGCGCGCAGCACGAACTCGCGCGCATCAGCGAGCATCGTGCCCCACTCGGGCGAAGGCGGCTGCGCACCGAGACCCAGGAAGCCGAGCGCGGCCGCGTCGAGGATCGCCGTGGACACGCCCAGCGACGCCTGCACGATCAGCGGCGCCGCGCAATTGGGCAGCACCTCGCTGAACATCAGGCGCAGCGTGCCGGCCCCGCTGATGCGCGCCGCGGTAACGTAGTCCTTGGCCACCTCGGCGATCACGGCAGCGCGCGTGATGCGCACGTAGTGCGGCAGCACGACCACGGCCACGGCGAGCATCGCGTTCACCAGCCCCGGCCCGAGAATGGCCACGATCACGATCGCCAGCAACAGGCTGGGCAGCGTGAGGACGATGTCCATGAGCCGCATGATCGCGATCTCGGTCACCCCGCGGGCGAAGCCGGCAACGAGGCCCAGCGCGATGCCCGCCGCCAGCGATATCAGCACGACGGCCAGCCCGATCGACAGCGACAGCCGCGCTCCGTGGATCAGGCGGGACAGGATGTCGCGCCCGATGGCGTCGGTGCCCAGGACATATTGCAGCGATCCCCCGGCCTGCCACGCGGGCGGGCGCAGGAACGCGCTGCTGTTGGTCTGGTCCGGCAGGTGCGGCGCGAGGACATTCGCGAACAGCGCGACCAGGAGCAGCGTGACCACCACCGCGAGCCCCATGACGGCGCCGCGGTTCGCCGAAAACGAGATCCAGAACTCGCGCAGAGGCCCCGGCGGCGTGCCGGCTTGCGCGGGAATGGGTACGGTCGCTTCGGCCATGTCAATGCCCTTGCCGTATGCGGGGATTGATGACGCCGTAGGTCACATCGACGAGCAGGTTGACCAGCATGACCACGCCTCCCAGCAGCAGCATGCCGCCTTGCAACACCGGGTAGTCGCGCCGGTTGATCGCCTCGATCAGCCACTTGCCCACGCCCGGCCAGGAGAAGATCGTTTCGGTGAGGATGGCGCCGGTGAACAGCACGCCGACCTGCAGGCCGATGACGGTGACCACCGGGATCAGCGCGTTGCGCAGCGCATGCACCCCGACGACCTTGAACGGCGGCAGCCCCTTGGCGCGCGCGGTGCGGATGTAGTCCTCGCCCAGCACTTCGAGCATCGCCGAGCGCGTCATCCGCGCCACCACCGCGAGCGGGTTGGTGCCCAGCACGATGGTGGGCAGGATCAGGTGCTGGAACGTCGACCAGAACGCCCCCTTGTCGCCGGTGAGCAATGAATCGATCAGCAGGAACCCGGTGGTCGGCTCGATGTAGTGCTGCACCGCGATCCGCCCGGACACGGGCGTGAGCCCGAGCTCAACCGAGAACAGCAGGATCAGCAGCAGGCCCCACCAGAAGATCGGCATCGAGTAGCCGGTGAGCGAGGTCGCCATCACGCCGTGGTCGAAGATCGAATTGCGGCGCACCGCCGCGATGATGCCGGCCGGGATGCCGAGCAGCAGTGCGAACAGGATCGCGCATACGGCGAGTTCGACGGTCGCCGGGAACAGCGCGAAGAATTCCCGGATCACCGGCTCCTGCGTGATGATGGACTTGCCCAGGTCGGCGTGCAGCACCCGGCCGATGTAGATGCCGTACTGGACCAGCACCGGCTTGTCCAGCCCGAACTCCTTGAGCAGCTGCGCATGGCGGGCGGCGTCGATGCCGCGTTCGCCAGCCATGGTTTCGATCGGGTCGCCGGGCACGAGCCGGATCAGGAAGAACGCGAGGAGCGTCATCCCGATGAAAGTCGGGACGATCAGCGACAGGCGCGTCAGGATGAAACGGAGCATCGGCGGATTATGTCGTCCCGGCCTCGCGGGTCAGGCCCGCAATCGCCACCTCACCTACTTCTTGTCGCGCAACTCCCGCCGCAGGATCTTGCCGACCGGCGTCTTGGGCAGGTCGGTGCGGAACTCGATCACCTTCGGCTGCTTGTAGCCGGTCAGGTTGGTGCGGCAGTAGTCGCGCACCTGCGCTTCCGTCAGCTGCGGGTTCTTCTTGACGATCACCAATTTCACGGCCTCGCCGGTCTTCTCGTCCGCGACCCCGACTACCGCGCATTCCAGCACGCCGTCGAGCCCGGCCACGACGTCCTCGACCTCGTTCGGGTACACGTTGAAGCCGCTCACCAGCACCATGTCCTTCTTGCGGTCGATGATCTTGACGTAGCCGCGCTCGTCCATGATCCCGATATCGCCGCTCTTGAAGTAACCGTCGGGCGTCATCACCTTGGCGGTCTCGTCCGGGCGCTGCCAGTAGCCCGGCATCACCTGCGGTCCCTTGATCGCGATTTCACCGGGTTGGCCCGGCCGCACTTCGTTGCCTTCGTCGTCCAGCAACTTGACGTACGTGCTGGGCAGCGGCACGCCGATGGTGCCGGTGAACTCGGTGCTCGTGGTGGGATTGCAGGTGACGGACGGCGAGGTCTCCGACAAGCCGTAGCCTTCGCAGATCGGGCAGCCGGTCTTCTCGAGCCACAGCTTGGCGACCGGGCCCTGCACCGCCATGCCGCCCCCCACCGATACCTTGAGGTTCTTCCAGTTCACCTTGTCGAAGTCGGGATGGTGGGCCAAGCCGTTGAACAGCGTGTTCACCGCGGGGAAACTGTGGAAGGTGTGCTTTGACAGCTCCTTGAGCACGCCGGCGATGTCGCGCGGATTGGGGATCAGGATGAGTTTGCCGCCCGTGCGCATCGACAGCATCATGCCGACCGTGAACGCGAAGATGTGGTACAGCGGCAGCGCGCAGACGCTGGTGGACTGCTCGTTGGCGGGCACCTTGTCCATCACCGGCTGGTTCCAGGCCTCGGACTGCAGCACGTTGGCGATGATGTTGCGATGCAGGAGCACGGCGCCCTTGGACACGCCGGTGGTGCCGCCGGTGTATTGCAGCACGGCGATGTCGTCGGCCTTGATCTCGGGTTTCCTGAACGTGGCGCGTGTGCCCCGTGCAATCGCCTCGTTGAAGCGCACCGCGCCGGGCAGGTTGTAGGCCGGCACCATCTTCTTCACGTTGCGAACCACGTAGTTGACCAGCGCGCCCTTGACGAGGCCCAATTGGTCGCCCATCGAAGCCAGGATCACGTGCTTGACGGGTGTGTTCGCGATGCATTGCTCCAGCGTGCGCGCGAAGTTCTCGATGATGACGATGGCCTTCGAGCCGGAGTCCTTCAACTGGTGCTCGAGCTCGCGCGGGGTGTACAGCGGATTCACGTTCACCACGACGAAGCCCGCGCGCAGCACGGCGGCCACCGTGACCGGATACTGCGGCACGTTGGGCATCATGATCGCCACCCGGTCGCCCTTGACCAGCCCGAGCCCCTGCAGGTACGCCGCGAACACCCGGCTCAATGCGTCGGTCTGGGCGAAGGTGACCTCCTTGCCCATGAAGCTGTAGGCGGTGCGGCCGGCGTTCTTCTGGAAGCTCTCTTCCATCAGCTGCACCAGCGAAACGTATTGGGAGGCGTCGATGTCGGCGGGGACGCCGGGGGAGTAGGCACTCAACCACGGGCGGTCGGTTTGGTCGCTCATTTTTCTGTTCTCCAGGTCCACTTGGCAGCCCCGTGGATTGTGTCGCGGACCGTGCGACTCATCAATGTGTTTTCCCTATGGATCGCGAGAGTGACATCTCTAAAAGCGTGGCCTCGCCCCAAAGCAAAACGCGGCCGGAGGGCCGCGTTTTGCATGAAGCTTCGCCCAAGCGCTGCGGCCCCAATCTCAGGCCTTGAGCGCGGCCAGCACCTCGTCGAGCATCTTCTTGGCGTCGCCGAAAAGCATGCGGTTGTTGTCTTTGTAGAAGAGCGGATTGTCTACGCCCGCATAGCCGGTGGACATGATGCGCTTCATCACGATCGAGGTCTTGGCCTTCCACACTTCCAGGACAGG
>JAGRPN010000179.1 GCA_019449555.1 Ramlibacter sp. | reverse complement strand
GTCGTACTTGTTCAGGATGTCCATGGCCTCGAACTTGTCCTTGGTCATGGTCCACTCCTCGATCCGCGCGAAGATCGACTTCAGGTGCGGCAGGCGCGCCTTGGGCGTCGCGTAGTTCGGGTCGGTGATCCAGCCTTCCTCGCCGATCACCTTGCAGATCGCAGCCCACACCGGCGCCTGCGTGATGAAGTAGATGTAGGCGTTCGGGTCGTGCTGCCAGCCCTTGCATTTGAGGATCCAGCCCGGCTGCCCGCCGCCCGAGGCATTGCCCGCGCGCGGCACCGCTTCGCCGAACTCGATGTCCGGGTACTGCGGGTACTCCTCGAGCACGTGCTTGCGGTCCAGGCGCTGCTGGTCGCGCAGCTTCACCCGGCACAGGTTCAGCACGGCGTCCTGCATCGCGGCGAGCACCTTCTGGCCGCGGCCTGTCGTGTTGCGTTGGTACAGCGCCGCGACGATGCCCAGCGCCAGGTGCAGGCCGGTGCCGCTGTCGCCGATCTGGGCCCCGGTGACGACCGGCGGGCCGTCGTCAAAACCGGTGGTGGAGGCAGAGCCGCCCGCGCACTGCGCGACGTTCTCGTACACCTTGCAGTCCTCGTACGGGCCGGGGCCGAAGCCCTTGACCGACGCGACGATCATGCGCGGGTTCAGCTCCTGGATCTTCTCCCAGGTGAAGCCCATGCGGTCCAGCGCGCCGGGGGCGAAGTTCTCCACCAGCACGTCGCACTGCTTGATCAGGCGGTAGACGACTTCCTTGCCCTTCGGATCCTTGGTGTTCACCGTGATCGACCGCTTGTTGTGGTTCAGCATCGTGAAGTACAGGCTGTCCACGCCTTCGATGTCGCGCAGCTGGCCGCGCGTGGCGTCGCCTTCGCCGGCCTTCTCGACCTTGATCACGTCGGCGCCCATCCAGGCCAGCAATTGGGTGCAGGTCGGGCCCGATTGCACATGGGTGAAATCGAGGATCTTGACGCCGTCTAACGCTTTACTCATGTTCTCTTCCTATCGATATTTCAGAATCTTTGGCCGCTGTCATTGCGGGCTCGACCCGCAATCCATGGACCCCGGATCAGGTCCGGGATGACGACTGCGCTGTCACTTCTTCTTCGCCGTGCTGGGGTTCAGGCTCGTGATCCGGCCGCTTTCGGTGCCCGCGCTTTCGTCGATCATTGCGTTGATGAGGGTCGGCTTGCCGGAGGTCACGGCCTCCTCAAGCGCCTTGGCGAGCTCGTCCGGGGTGGTGGCCAATACGCCGACACCGCCGAAGGCCTGCATCATCATGTCGTAGCGCGCGTTCTTGACGAACTGGGTGGGCGCCATGTCGGTGCCGGCCGGGTTCTTGTCGGTGCCCTTGTACACGCCGTTGTTGTTGAAGACGACGACGCACACCGGCAGGTTGTAGCGGCAGATCGTCTCCACTTCCATGCCGCTGAAGCCGAACGCGCTGTCGCCCTCGACGGCGATCACCGGCTTGCCGGTCGTCACCGCGGCGGCAACGGCGAAGCCCATGCCGATGCCCATGATGCCCCACGTGCCGACGTCCAGGCGCTTGCGCGGCTGGTACATGTCCACGATGCTGCGCGTGAAATCGAGCGTGTTCGCGCCTTCGTTGACGAGGTACGCGTCCGGATGCGCCTTGATCGCGTTGCGCACGACGTTCAGCGCGCTGTGGAAGTTCATCGGCGACGGGTTCTTGGCGAGCGTCTCGGCCATCTTCGTCAGGTTCTTGTCCTTGCGCTCGGCGACGGCGCCGAGCCATTCCGGCGACGGCTTGGCCCAGTTCCCACCGATGCCGGCGAGGAGCGCGGAGACGCACGAACCGACGTCACCGACCAGCGGGGCGGCGACGGCGACGTTGCTGTCCGCTTCGGTCGGCGAGATGTCGATCTGGATGAACTGCTGGCCGCCCGGGGTCTTGCTGCTGGCGCCGCCCCAGGTCTTGCCCTTGCCGTGCGAGAGCAGCCAGTTCAGGCGCGCACCGACGAGCAACACCACGTCCGCTTCCGGCAGCACGAACGAGCGCGCGGCGGAGGCGCACTGCGGATGGGTGTCGGGCAGCAGGCCCTTGGCCATCGACATCGGCAGGTAGGGGATGCCGGTCTTCTCGACGAAGCTGCGGATCTCGGCGTCGGCTTGCGCGTACGCCGCGCCCTTGCCGAGCACGATCAGGGGGCGTTTGGCACCCTTCAGGAGGTCGATCGCGCGTTTGACCGCATCGGCGCCGGGGATCTGGCGCGGCGCAGGATCGACCACCTTGATGAGCGACTTCTTGCCCGCCGCGGCATCCATGGTCTGCGCGAACAACTTGGCCGGCATGTCCAGGTACACGCCGCCGGGACGGCCGGACACGGCCGAGCGGATCGCACGCGCGATGCCGACGCCGATGTCCTCGGCGTGCAGCACCCTGAACGCGGCCTTGCAAAGCGGCTTGGCGATCGCGAGCTGGTCCATCTCTTCGTAGTCGCCTTGCTGCAGGTCGACGATCTCGCGCTCGCTGGAGCCGCTGATGAGGATCATCGGGAAGCAGTTGGTCGTCGCGTTCGCCAGCGCCGTGAGCCCGTTCAGGAAGCCGGGCGCCGAAACGGTCATGCAGATGCCGGGCTTTTGCGTCAGGAAACCGGCGATGGCGGCGGCGTTGCCGGCGTTCTGCTCGTGG
>JAGRPN010000178.1 GCA_019449555.1 Ramlibacter sp. | reverse complement strand
CCGTACTGGGCCGGCGTCAAGGCCAGCTCGCGGCACTCTTCCTCGATGAGGGCGGCCGAGATCTGGTGCGCGCGCCGTAGCAGGAAGCCAGGGCGGACATAGAGCCGGGCGAGCTGGGCGGGGGAGGGGCCGGAAGCGGTCACGAGTTGCAACGAGGTTTAGGGAATGCATGGATTGTGCCCTGCGGGCAGCTTCCGAATAATGGTTAGCATACCAACTACCCGGTGAAAATCATGCCTCGTTTCCCCTGGCGCGCTGTCCTCGCCGCGATGGCCTTCCTCATGGCTGCGTTCGGCGCGGCCGCGCAATCACCCGCACCCCCCGCTTCGGCGCAGGGCCCGTTGCGGCTCATCGTCCCATTCACGCCCGGCACCGGCATCGACCTGATCGCCCGCACCGTCGGGCCCAGGCTCGGCGAGCGGCTCGGCCGCCCCGTGGTGGTGGACAACCGCGCCGGCGCGTCCGGCAACATCGGCACCGAAGCCGTGGTGCGCTCGCCGGCCAACGGTTCCACGCTGCTGGTCAGCGTGAACACGCTGGTGATGAACCGCAGCCTGTACCCGCAGTTGCCGTTCGACCCCGTGAAGGACCTCGTCCCGGTATCGCTGACCAGCTGGGGCCAGTTGTTGCTGGTCGCCAGTCCGCGCACGGGCTACAAGACCGTGGGCGACCTGATCAACGCGGCCAGGAAGCGGCCCGGCGCGATCAATTACGCCAGCCCCGGCGTCGGCACGCCGCACCATCTTTCGATGGAGCTGTTCAAGGCCAGCAGCCACGTGTTCCTCACGCATATCCCGTATCGGGGCACGGGGCCGGCCGTCACCGACCTGCTGGGTGGGCAGGTGGACGTCATGTTCCTGCCGATCCACGTGGCGCTGCCTCATATCAAGGCCGGCAAGCTGGTCGCGCTGGGTATCGGCAGCGAGCACCGGCACCACCTGTTGCCGCAAGTGCCGACCTTGGCCGAGGCCGGCGCCGGCAAGATCAACGTGGACATGTGGTACGGCATTTTCGCGCCGCCCGGCACGACGCCGGACTACGTGGCCCGGCTGAACCACGAACTCAAGGACATCCTGTCCATGCCCGAGGTCCGCACGGCGTTCGAGACGCAGGGCATGGACCCGGCCACCAGCACACCGGAGGAATTCCACCGGCTGGTCGAACAGGACGCCGAGCGTTGGGCCCAACTGATCAAGTCACAGAACATCAGGGCGGACTGAACGCGCTCTTTGGAATCCCTCATGAGAATTGCGATCGTTGGCGCCGGGATCGGCGGCCTGAGCCTGGCCCTTTCCCTGCACCGGCACGGGCTGATGTGCGACTTGTACGAAACCGTGGCCGCCGTGCGGGAGATCGGTGTCGGCATCACCTTGTTGCCGCATGCGATGCGGGAACTCGCCGAACTCGGCGTGCAGCCGCAGCTGGAGCGCGCCGGCATCGAAAACCTGGAGAGCGTGTTCGTCAACCGCTTCGGCCAGTTCATCTACCGTGAGCCGCGCGGCCGGCATGCCGGCTATGCGGTGCCCGAGATCGGCATTCACCGCGGCAAGCTGCATCGCATCCTGTACGAGGCGGTGCGCGACCGGCTCGGCGCGCGCCGGGTGCATCTCGATCACCGCTGCGTGGGCGTGGACCAGGATGCGGCCGGCGCCACGCTGCGCTTCAACAGCGCCAAGGGCAGGGTGCTGCCGGGCGTGCGCGCCGATGTCGTCGTCGCCTGCGATGGCGTGAACTCCGCAGTGCGGCGGCAGTTCTACCCCGAGGAGAAACTGGCGTACGGCGGCATCAATACGTGGCGCGGCGTGAGCGTGCACGAGCCGATCCTCACCGGCAAGAGCTATCTGCGGATCGGCTCGATCGAAACGGGCAAGATGGTGGTCTACCCGATCGCGGACAACGTGGACGGACGCGGCCGGCAGCTGGTGAACTGGGTGGCCGAGATCCGGCGCGAAGGCGCCCCCATGAACGACTGGAACAAGCCCGGGCGGCCGCGGGAGTTCATCGACATCTTCAAGGACTGGCATTTCGAGTGGCTGGACGTGCCGGCCCTCGTCGAGAGCGCCGAACAGATCTTCGAATACCCCATGGTGGACAAGGACCCGGTGCCGCGCTGGACGTTCGGGCGGGTCACGTTGTTGGGCGACGCGGCGCACCCGATGTACCCGCGCGGCTCCAACGGTTCGGCCCAGGCGATCATCGACGCGCGCGTGCTGGCCGAGCAACTCGCCGCGGCCCCCGACGGCCCGGCGGCGCTGGCCGCCTACGAGGCGGCGCGGCTGCCCGCGACAGCCAGGATCGTGCTTGCCAACCGGTCGGCCCCGCCGGACTTCATCAATATCAAGGTGGACGAGCTGAGCGGCGGCAAGCCGTTCCGGCATATCGATGACCTGATCGGCCAGGATGAACTGCGCCGCCTGTCCGACGAGTACAAGCGCATCGCGGGGTTCGCGCTGGATTCCCCGCTCGGCAACGGTTCCCGCTGAGAGAACCGTTCGCCCTGAGCTTGTCCTTCGACAAGCTCAGGACTGTCGGAGCGCGCTACAGGCTGGCCCAGCCGAACGGTTTCACCCTAGTTCAGGTAACGCGGCTTGCGCAAGGTGCTGCCCTCGCCGGTTGCCACGCCTTCTTCCAGCGCCGCCGGTGAGCCGAAGGCGTCACGCCACTGCGAGCGCGCGAGCGCATGCTCCAGCAGATGCATGAGGGCCTGCATCAATTTGGGCTCCATGTCCATGCGGAAGCTGCGTGGCTTGTTCTCGCCCGGCAGGCGCTCGTTGAAGCTCAGCCGCAATTGGCCATTGGGCAGGGGCGACGCGTCCACGTCGGTGATCAGCAGCGGCTCCTCGCCCAGCGGCCACTCCGACTGGTTCTCCTGGTACGGGGTTTCGAAATCGGCGTGCCGCAGGAATTCTTCCTTGCGGAAGTCCGCGAGCATCTTCTTCAGGTCCTCGTCGGCCGTGTCGAGCAGGCTGCCGGCCGCCTCCAGCTTGAGCAGGTGCTTGGTCAACATCCGGTTCAGCAGCGGCCACAAACCGAGCATGAGGCGCCGGGTCAGCCACAGGCGCATCTCGGCCGCGCCCGGCGTGTTGGCCCGCATCAGGATGCGATCCTGCTCCGCGAGGTAGACGACGGACAGCTGGTGGATCTTCATGCGAGGATTCTAGTCAAGCATGGGCGGCGACATCGGCTTACATTGACCCTTGAAAAGCTGTGGACAAGCCTAAGCTGGTGAGGTGAACGGAGCCCCATCCATGCGACTAGACAAACTCACGACCAAATTCCAGGAAGCCCTGGGCGAGGCCCAGACGCTGGCGCTCGGCAATGACCACGCGTATATCGAACCGGCCCACCTGCTGGTTGCCATGCTGCGCCAGGAGGACGGCCCGCGCGCCTTGCTGCAGCGCGCCGGCGTGAACGTCCCCGGCCTGCTCGCCGGCGCGGAAAGCGCGATGCACAAATTGCCCCAGGTACAGGGCCAGGAGCAGGTCCAGGTCGGCCGTGACCTGGTTTCGCTGTTGCAGGCGGCTGAGAAGGAGTCGATCAAGCGCGGCGACCAGTTCATCGCCGGCGAGCTGTTCCTGCTGGCGGCGGCTGACACGAAGCAGGATATCGGCCGGATCGCGCGCGAGAACGGGCTGTCGCGCAAATCGCTGGAAGCGGCGATCGTCGCGGTGCGCGGCGGCCAGAACGTCGACAGCCCGGAAGCGGAAGGCCAGCGCGAGGCCCTCAAGAAATACACCGTGGACCTGACCGAGCGCGCCCGGATGGGCAAGCTCGACCCGGTGATCGGCCGCGACGACGAGATCCGCCGCGCGATCCAGGTGCTGCAACGCCGCACCAAGAACAATCCCGTGCTGATCGGCGAGCCCGGCGTGGGCAAGACAGCGATCGTCGAAGGGCTGGCCCAGCGCATCATTGCCGGCGAAGTGCCGGAATCCCTGAAGAACAAGCGCGTCCTGTCGCTGGACATGGCGGCGCTGCTGGCGGGCGCCAAGTACCGCGGCGAATTCGAGGAACGCCTGAAGAACGTGCTCAACGAATTGGCCAAGGCCGAGGGCCAGATCATCGTGTTCATCGATGAGTTGCACACCATGGTCGGCGCCGGCAAGGCCGAAGGCGCGATGGACGCCGGCAACATGCTCAAGCCGGCACTGGCGCGCGGCGAACTGCACTGCGTCGGCGCCACGACCCTCGGCGAATACCGCAAGTACATCGAGAAGGACGCGGCGCTGGAGCGCCGGTTCCAGAAGATCCTGGTGGACGAACCGAGCGTGGAGGCCACGATCGCCATCCTGCGCGGATTGCAGGAGAAGTACGAGGTGCACCACGGGGTGGAGATCACCGACCCGGCGATCGTCGCGGCGGCCGAGCTGTCGCATCGCTACATCACCGACCGTTTCCTGCCGGACAAGGCGATCGACCTGATCGACGAAGCGGCTTCGAAGATCAAGATCGAGATCGACTCGAAGCCCGAGGCCATCGACCGGCTCGACCGGCGCATGATCCAGCTGCAGATCGAGCGCGAAGCCGTCAAGAAGGAAAAGGACGAGGCGTCGCAAAATCGCCTCGGCCTGATCGAGGATGAGATCGGCAAGCTGCGCAAGGAAATCGCCGACCTCGAAGAGATCTGGAAATCCGAGAAGGCGCAGGCCCAGGGCTCGGCCCAGGTGAAGGAAGAAATCGAGAAGCTGCGCGGCCAGATCGAGGAGTTCACCCGCAAGGGCGACTTCAACAAGGTCGCGGAACTGCAGTACGGCCGCCTGCCCGAACTGGAGAAGCGGCTCAAGGAGGCGCAGGCCACCGAGTCCGGCAAAGCCAGGAACGCGAAGGATGGCGGCCGCCCGCAATTGCTGCGCACCATGGTCGGCGCCGAAGAGATCGCCGAGGTGGTGGGGCGCGCCACCGGGATTCCCGTGTCGAAGTTGATGCAGGGCGAGCGCGAGAAGCTGCTGCTGATGGAAGGCAAATTGCATGAGCGCGTGGTCGGACAGGACGAGGCGATCGCCGCGGTGGCCAACGCCATCCGGCGCTCGCGCTCGGGCCTGTCGGACCCGAACCGGCCCACCGGCTCGTTCCTGTTCCTCGGCCCCACGGGCGTGGGCAAGACCGAGCTGTGCAAGGCGTTGGCGAACTTCCTGTTCGACAGCGAGGAGCACCTGATCCGGGTCGACATGAGCGAGTACATGGAGAAGCATTCCGTGGCCCGCCTGATCGGCGCGCCGCCGGGATATGTCGGGTACGAGGAGGGCGGGCAGCTCACCGAGTCGGTGCGCCGCAAGCCGTACAGCGTGATCCTGCTCGACGAGATCGAGAAGGCGCACCACGACGTGTTCAACGTGCTGCTGCAGGTGCTCGACGACGGGCGCCTGACCGACGGCCAGGGCCGCACCGTGGACTTCAAGAACACGGTGATCGTGATGACGAGCAACATCGGTTCGCACATGATCCAGGCGATGGTGAACAAGTCGTACGAGGACATCAAGGAAGCGGTGTGGGACGACCTGAAGAACCACTTCCGGCCCGAGTTCCTGAACCGCATCGACGAGACGGTGGTGTTCCACGGCCTCGACGCCGAGCACATCGAGAAGATCGCGGCGATCCAGTTGCGCGTGCTCGAGGAGCGCCTGGGCAAGATGGACCTCAAGCTGGAAGTCACGCCGGCAGCGCTGGAGGAACTGGCCAAGGTCGGGTTCGATCCGACGTTCGGCGCGCGTCCGCTCAAGCGCGCAATCCAGCAGCGCATCGAGAACCCGCTCGCCAAATTGATCCTCGAAGGCCGGTTCCCGCCGAAGAGCGTGATCCCGGTGGACGTGGACCCGGTGCGCGAGCCCGGTGTGTTCCACTTCGGCAACGCGCAGCCGGTGCCGGAAGAGGCTACCGCCTGACCCGGCTGGGCTGCCGAACGCAGGGCCGGAGCCCGTGCTCCGGCTTTTCTTTCATCCAGCCGCGGCCACTACCTTGTCCGTTGGCATTCCAGGCACTCCAATTGCTGCGCCCATGCAATACATCCTGACCCTGCTGCTGCGACTGCTCTTCCTTACCGCCGCGATCGTCTTCGGCGCGAGCATGGCCGCGGCCTTCGCGGTGATGCTGGCTGTCTGGGCCGTCCGCGCCGGCTGGGCGAAGCTGACCGGCCAACCCGCCACTCCGTTCATCGTTCGAGTCGATCCGCGCGCCGCGTTCAGGCGCATGTATCGCCGCCCGGACGAGCCGAGCCGCACACCGCGTGCCGATGCCGTGCAGTCCGGCCGCGCGATCGGCGACGTCGACGACGTGGAGCCGAGGTAATTCCCGCCCCGGCCGGCTAACGCTTGACGATCAGGCCCTGCCCGGTCGGAAGCGGCATCACCCGATAACCTCTGCGGTCGAACCATTCATCTTCGGCCAGCTTCTGCGGGCGGTAGATTCCCGACCACTCGTAGTCGTCGAGGATCACCATGCCGCCGGGCACCACGCGGTCGAACATATGATCGAGCGCCGCAATCTCCGCTGGCGCCTGGTTCAAGTCGATGTGCAGGTAAGCGACCCGGTCCGGGCACTGGTCCCTGAACGAATCGGGAATGAGGCCCTTCACGATGTGAACCTGCGGATAACCCGCAAACTTGCGCTGGACACGGTCGAAGAGTTGCGGACCCAGCTCGGGCATCGGGTGATTCGCCATCGACTCGTCATGCTCGAAGATGTCGTAGGCCCAGAATTGCTTTGGAAATTCGGTTCCGCCGAGGTAGTCGACCACCGTCTTGACGCCGACCCCGGTATAGGCTCCGCACTCCACGAAGTCGCCTGCAAGCTGCACACAGTGGAAAGCCGAGGTCGCCAGGACGTAGCGGCGCCACACGATCGCCCGGTCCGATGTGGATTCGATATTGCTTTCCCAGGCAGCGACGAACGCGCTGTCATCGAGCATCGAGTTGTTGCGTCCCCAGGTGACGAAATTGTCCGCCGCATGGTAGCCCTGCGACATCGACTTCGATAAATCCTCCACCGCTGCCGTGAAGCGTTCGGGTTCGCTGACGCCCCAAAACACCGGATAGAAAAAGTTGTACAGCGTCTCCAATTTCGCCGCGCTACGGGGCGGTAGCGCCGGGCGTGCGTCAGCACCGGCTGGCCGGTCGGGACTGCGCGGTCCAGGTGCGGCGCCACTGAAAATCTGTTTCAGCAAACTCAAAAGCATGAATGCCCCTCACGTCCTGCATGAAGTGTAGTGCCTGCATGACCCGGGGCATCCTTGCGGGCGCAAGGCGCGAATCGCGCGGCCGCATAATAGCTGGCTCGATCCTGCGAGCCACCCCGCATCCAACCCGTGATGAACGCGAAGAGAGAACATGACGTCGACGTCCTCGTCCTCGGCGGCGGCATGGCGGGGCTGTGTGCCGCCGTCGCCGCCCTGGAGCGCGGAGCCGATGTGCTGGTGCTGGAGAAGGCAAGCCGGGTCGGCGGATCGATGTTCCTGTCGAACGGCATCATCTGGACCTTTGTGCGGCAAGAGGACGTGCGCGCTCACGTGCCCGACGGCGATCCGGCGCTGCAGGACTTGTTGGTCGCCACCCTGGGCGAGTCGCTGGATTGGCTGGCCTCGCGCGGCGTGAAACTCGAACCGCATCGCGAGTACCTCGGCTACGGCCACGGACGGGCGGCAAGCCCCCCGCAGATGACCGCGGCGCTCATCGAGCGTATCGGGGCGCTGGGTGGCAGGGTCATGCCTGCCACCGCGCTGCTGACGCTGCTGACCCGCGATGGCGCGGTCGAGGGAGCGCTGGCCTTCGACCGCGATGGGCCGGTGCAAGTGCGCGCGCGGTCCGTGGTCCTCGCCACCGGCGGATTCCAGGGCAACCCCGAACTGCTCGCGCGCTACGTGACGCCGCACGCCAGCTCGGTTTACCTGCGCGCCAACCCCTGCAGCACAGGCGATGGCTTCCTCGCCGCGCTCGAGGCCGGGGCCGCTGCGACGCCATGGCTGGACACGTTCTACGGCCACGCCATGACGGCACCACCGGCGCGCTTCAATGCCTTCCAGTTCCAGGACATGAGCCACAAGTACGCGCCCATGGCGGTCGCGTTGAATCTGCACGGGCTGCGCTTCGCCGACGAAGCGGCCGGCACGGGTGAGGAATGGCTCAATTGGCGGATCGCGCGCGAGCCGCGGGCCACCGCTGCCTACGTGTTCGATGCGGCGACAGCGGAGCGCGCCTACGACGCCGGACCGCTCGCGAAGGTCGTGCTGGAACGCGCCCGGCAAGCGGGTGGACCGGTCGTGCAGGCCGACAGCCTGGAAGCGCTTGCGAAGGGTATGCAGGCCTGGGGCTTGCCGGCGCAGCAGGTGATCCGGACTCTGCGCAGCTACAACGCCGCGGTGACCGCGGGCGAGGGACACCTGTTGCACCCGGCGCGGCGCGCCAATGCCTTTCCCGTGCTGCGGCCGCCGTTCAGTGCGGCACTGGTGCGCTCCGCCATCACCTTCACTTGCGGCGGGCTTCGGGCCGACCTGGACATGCGCGTGCTGCGGCGTGCGACATCGGTATCGACACTGCCGCTGGTGACCGCGGACGCGGCGGAACTGCAGATCGGCGCGATCCCGAACCTTTACGCAGCCGGCAGCGATGTCGGCGGGTTCAGCAACGAGTCCTATATGGGCGGGCTGGCGCAGGCGCTCGTCACGGGCCGTGCTGCCGGGACCGCGGCGGCGCAAAGCGCGTAATGCCTGCCTGCTGCGCTCGACCGCGCGCGATCGGCGGGCACGCTCAGGCCGGCGGCCGCGCCTTCAATCGCTCGCGCAGTACCGTTTTCAGCACCTTGCCATAGTTGTTCTTCGGCAAGCCGTCGATCACCTCGTAGCGCTTGGGCCGCTTGAAGCGGGCGATATGTTGCAGGCAAAGCGCATCGAGTTGCGCGGGGTCGATGCGGCAGCCGGAGCGCGGGACGACGAAGGCCACGACGATTTCGCCCCATTCCGCATCGGGTGCGCCCACCACCGAAACCTCGGCCACGCCCGGTGCGAGCAGCAGCACTTCTTCCACCTCGCGCGGATAGATGTTGGAGCCGCCGCTGATGATCACGTCCTTGCTGCGGTCCTTGAGCGTGAGAAAGCCGTCCTCGTCCAGCGAGCCCATGTCGCCCGTGAACAGCCACCCGTCCCGCAACGCGGTGGCACTGGCCTCGGCATCGCGCCAATAGCCGGCCATAACCGTGTCTCCGCGCACCAGGACCTCACCGATTTCGCCCAGCGGCAAGGGCGTGCCGTCGCCATCCGCCACCCGCACCTGCACCGGTGTCTGCGCCACGCCGACCGAAGCGATGCGCTGCGCATAGCGCGGATGGGCCGTGTCGCCCAATTGCGAGCGTGACAGCGCGGTGATGACCATCGGGCTCTCGCCCTGCCCGTAGATCTGCACGAAGCGCGGCCCCATCACGCGGATCGCCCGCTGGATGTCGGCCGCGTACATCGGCGCGCCGCCGTACACGATCGTCTCGAAGCCGGAGCAATCGGCGCCGGCCGCTTCGGCATGGTCGACCAGCCGCTTCACGATCGTGGGCGCGGCGAACATCGACAAACGGCGGACGGTTGTCGCCAGTTCGAAGATTTCCGCCGGATCGAAGCCGCCGGACGCAGGGATCACGTGGCGTGCCCCTGCCATCATGTGGGGGATCGCATAAAGGCCGGCGCCGTGCGACATCGGCGCGCCGTAGACGATCGCGTCGCGCGCTTCGATGGCGTCCACGTCGATGAAGTAGGTGAGCCCCATCGTCATCAGGTTGCGGTGGCTCAGCATCACGCCCTTCGGCTTGCCGGTGGTGCCGCTGGTGTAGAACAGCCAGGCGAGGTCCTGCGGCGCGCGTGCCGCGAT
>JAGRPN010000177.1 GCA_019449555.1 Ramlibacter sp. | reverse complement strand
TTCGACGCCGGCGATCGCGCCCAGGATCATGGCCGCATTGCAGTCGCCCAGGTGGCCGATGCGGAAGGCCCGCCCGGCCAGCGGGCCCAGGCCGCCGGCCAGGGCCACCTGGAAGCGTTCGCGCGCGAGGCCGCGCAGCGCCTCGACATCGATGCCCGGCGCGACCGTGATCGTGGTCACCGAAACCGAACGGCTGGCCGCCTCCTGCGCGAAGAATCCCAGCGCGCCGCCCTCGCGCCAGCCTTCGACGGCCGCTTGCACCGCGCCGGCCAGCAGCGCGTGACGGCGCCAGACGGCCTCGAGCCCCTCGCTGAAGATCAGCCCGAGCGCCGCCTCCAGCCCGAGCAACAGGTTCTGCGGCAGCGTGCCGCAGAACTTGCGGTACGACAACTCGTGCTTGCGGCGGATCCAGTCCCAGTAGAAACGCGGCGCCGGGTTGCGCCGGGCCGCCGCGAACGCCGCCGCGTTGACGGCCACGAAGCCGAGGCCCGCGGGGCACATCAGCCCTTTCTGCGAAGCGCCCACCGCGACGTCCACACCGAGCTCGTCCATCGCGAACGGCACCGCCGCCAGCGTGGACACGACGTCGGCCACCAATAGCGCCGGGTGCCGCGCGGCATCGATGGCGCGCCGCAAGGCGCCGAGGTCGCTGGTCACGCCGCTGGCGGTATCGGTGTGGACCGCGAACACCGCCTTGATCGCATGTGCCTTGTCCTCGCGCAGCGCCTGTTCCACGGCCTGCACGTCGATCGGCCAGCCTTCGCGCCAGGGCGTTCGCACCACGCGGCGCGCGAGCGCTTCGCTCTGCAGCGCCCACGATTCGCTGAAATGCCCGGTGGCGGGCACCATCACCGTCTCGCCGGGCGCGGCGAGGTTTTCGATCACTGCTTCCCACACGCCGTGGCCGTTGGCGGCGTACATGAAGATGTCGGCGGCGCTCGTGTGCAGCAGGCGCTTGAGGCCCTCCTCGCATGCGGCGATGTTGGCATCGACCCGGGGATCGCCCAGGTCCATCGGTTGCGCGCTCATCGCGTGCAGCACGGCATCGGGAATGGGCGTGGGTCCGGGCGAGTGCAGGAAGCGCCGGCCGGGAATGCGTGGGTGTGTCATGCGGGGGGAGGCGAGCCAGGAAAGTATCTGCGATCCTATCAGTGGCGGGTTGCTGCGCCACGCTGTTCAATCCGTTCCGGCCGGTGTCTAATCGGGTTTGCGGGTTCGACCCGTTTCCAAAGCGTGCCGTGAAACGCTGGTTCGCCTTCCCTTCGGTACGGATCGCGCTGTGTGTGGCGGCCTTCGGCGTCTTGGCCTGGTGGGCGGGACCCTTCGCTACGGTGATCGCTTCGCCGCTGCTCGCGGTGGCGATCGCGCGTCCGGCGGTGACGTTGCTGTCAAATCTTCGCCATGGCGTGCGCGCAGTCACCTGGCTGCCGGTGCACGGCCATCATTACGTATTCAAGGGCGTCACGATGCGTGTGCTGGAGGACGACGACCGCAAGGTGGCGGCGATCACCGGCGCGGGGTCCGACCCTCCACCGGCGTTATTGCCGATGAGGCATTCTCCGCTTCCTGATCGCGCCGCCGGCACCGGGGGTTTTCCCGAGTTGAGTGGGGACCCCGCTGAATATGAATGCGGGTAAATTCGCAGGGCCAAACCGGGGCGGTGCCCGCCCCGTTGCGCGCGGATTCCGATGAGTAGATTTGTTTGCCGCCGGCATCCGGCTGGGTCGAAGATTAATACCAAGGAGACTTTCGATGATTTCCAGGTGCTTGCGTTATCTGACG
>JAGRPN010000017.1 GCA_019449555.1 Ramlibacter sp. | reverse complement strand
GCAGAAGGACGAGCATTTCCGCATCAGGAAGATCCCGTTGCTGATCGGCGGGGCCACCACCAGCCGGGTGCATACGGCGGTGAAGATCGCGCCGCATTACGAAGGCCCGGTGGTGTACGTGCCCGATGCCTCACGCAGTGTGAGCGTGGCGCAGGGCCTGCTCTCCGACCAGGCCGCTCGCTACATCGCCGAGGTCGAGGCCGACTACGTGAAAGTGCGCCAGCAGCACGCCAGCAAGAAGCAGGTGCCGCTCTGGCCGCTGGCGAAAGCGCGCGCGAACAAGACGCCGATCGACTGGCGCGCTTACACCCCGCCCAAGCCCAAGTTCCTCGGCCGGCGGGTGTTCCGCAACTTCGACCTCGCCGAGCTGGCGAAATACATCGACTGGGGTCCGTTCTTCCAGACCTGGGACCTGGCCGGGCCGTTCCCCGCGATCCTGAAGGACGAAGTCGTGGGGACCGAAGCGGTGCGCGTGTACGCCGACGGCCAGCGCATGCTCAAGCGCCTGATCGAAGGGCGCTGGCTCACCGCCAGCGGCGTGATGGGCTTCTGGCCCGCCAACACGGTGCGCGACGACGACATCGAGCTGTACACCGACGAGAAGCGCGAGCAGGTGGCGATGACGTGGTACGGCCTGCGCCAGCAAAGCGAGAAGCAGGCGATCGAGGGCAAGATGCGGCCCAGCCGCTGCCTGGCCGATTTCATCGCGCCGAAGGGCGTGGCCGACGACTACATCGGCATGTTCGCGGTGACGGCGGGCCTGGGGACCGAGAAGAAGGAAAAGTATTTCCTCGACGACCACGACGACTACTCCGCGATCATGCTCAAGGCCCTGGCGGACCGGCTGGCCGAAGCCTTCGCCGAGGCGCTGCACGAGCGAGTCAGGCGCGACCTGTGGGGTTACGGCGCGCACGAGGCGCTGTCCCTGGACCAGGAGATCGCCGAAAAATACCGGGGCATCCGCCCGGCGCCGGGCTACCCGGCCTGTCCCGACCACAGTGTCAAGCGTGAGCTGTTCGAGCTGCTGCAGGCGCAGGATGCCGGCATGGCGCTGACCGAGAACCTGGCGATGATGCCGGCCGCCAGCGTCAGCGGCTTCTACTTCAGCCATCCCGAGAGCACGTATTTCAACGTGGGCCGGATCGGCGAAGACCAGTTGAAGGACCAGGCCCAGCGGCGCGGCGCGGATGTCGCGCAGCTGCAGCGGCTGCTCGCGCCCAACCTCGGCTGAAGTCGGCACTCTCCTACGGCGGCCGCAGCCTGCCGCTGATGCCTTGGGCGCAGCGGCGGGCCTAGCCTTGCATCCCATGAGTTCCCTCAGCGAACACGTGCCGGCGTGGCTGCGTCGCGCCGCCGGGCCGGCCAAGCCGTTCATGCGTGCCGCGCAGCTCTGGAGCGAGGCGAACGGCGGGCGCATGAGCGCCGCGATGTCGTTCTACGGCGTGCTCAGCCTGGCCCCGCTCGTGCTGCTGCTGGTGGCCCTGCTGGGCTGGTGGGTCGACCGCGAGCTGATCGAAAAAGGCCTCGCAAGCCAGCTCACATCGCTGGTGGGCCAGCAGGGCAGTGCGTTGATCCAGCAGGCGCTGGCCAGCGCCAAGCAGCCGAAGGAAGGCCTGCTCGCATCGGCACTCGGGTTCCTGGTGCTGCTGTCGGGCGCCACCGGCGTATTCGGCGAACTGCAGGCCGCGCTCGAGCGCTTGTGGGTCAGCGGCAGCGACACCGTCGCGACGCAGAAGTGGTGGCACGGCGCTTCGCTGCGGCTGCGCGGCGTCGCCTACGTGCTGGCGTTCGGGTTCCTGCTGCTGGTCTCGCTGATGGTATCCACGCTGTTGAACCTGGCCTCCGGCTGGGCCGGCCGCTGGTTCCCGCTGGCGCAGGCATTGCGGGTCGTGAGCGAAGTGATCGCCTTCGCGATCTGCGCCTCGCTTTTCTTCAGCCTGATGCGTTTGAGCGCGGGACCGAAACCCAGCTCGCGCAGCCTCATTTTCGGTGCGGTGATCGGCGCGACCTTGTTCACCGCGGGTCGGCAGGTGCTGGCTGCCTACCTGTCGGGCGCCGCCGTCGTGTCCGCTTATGGAGCGGCCGGCTCGCTGGTGGTGCTGCTGATGTGGATCTATTTTTCCTCGGCCGTCCTGCTGTTCGGCGCCGGTTGCGCCAAGGCGGTGGAAGAACAGCGGCTCGCGCGGGACGCGCGCCGGCCCATGAACCCAAACGAGCAGCCGCGCCCGGGCCTGCAGGCAGCGTCAGGTCAGCGCCAGGGCCCTGCGCTGCGCTAGCAGCAGCGCCAGCACCGCCGCGATGCTCATGCCCAGTAATAGCCATAGGCCGCGGGCATAGCCCTCCTGCTCGGTCCACAGCACGCCGAGCAGGAACGGCGCCACGGCGCGCGCCAAAGCCGTGGGCAGCCCCAGCGCGCCGTTCAGCGACGCTACATGGTCGCGGTTCACGTATTGCGCGATCGCCGTGCCCTTGACGATGGTCAGCATCCCGTTGCCCAGCCCATAGAGCAGCACGAACAGGAGCGCCGCCCAGGGATGGCCCGCGCCGGCCAGCAGCGCGGCCAGCCCGAGCGGGATCAGCACCGGGATCAGCCGGTTCGCCAGATGCAGGTCGAAGTGGTGCTCGAAAAAATACAGCAGCAGCCGGCCCAACACCTGGATCGCGCCGATCGCCGCGGGAATCGCGATCACCCACGCTTCGGCCAGGCCGTTGCCGCGCAACAGGCTGATCATGTGCGGCGGCAGCGCGGCGGTCACTCCCATCATGCCGACGACGAAAAAACCGATCAGGATGAACGGGGCGCTGCGCAGGTAGGCGGCCGGCGAGCTGGCGGAGCTGCCGGTCGGCAATGCGGATGCGGCCGCCGGCGCGCCGCGCAGCACCACCGCGTGCAGCGGCACGCAGACGAGCAGCTGCAACGCGGCCAGCACCCAGAGCGCATTGCGCCATCCCAGCGAGTGGATCAGCCAGGCCGACAACGGGATGAACACCGTGCTGGCGAGCCCGCCCAGGAACGTGAGCGTGATGATCGCCCGCCGGAAGTCCTGCGGAAAGCGGCGGGTCACGACCGCGAACACCGGGTTGTAGAGCGTGGCCGCGAGCGCGGCTCCGAGCACGATCCACACGGCGTAGAAAGCAGCGGCGCTGTGCACCGTGCTGTGCCAGGCCAGCGCCGCGGCAACGAGCAACGAGCCCCCCGTCATCACCGCGCGCTCGTGGCCCCGGTCGATCCAGCGGCCTATGGGGTAAGCCAGCGCGCCCTCGGCCAGCAGTGCGAGGCTGAACGCCAGGGACGACTGGGCGCGCGTCAAGCCCAGTTCGCGTTCGACCGGCTCCATCAATAGCGAGAAGGTGTAGAAGACGCTGCCCCAGGTGATCAACTGCGCGAGCGACAGCCAGCCGACCAGCGCCCGGTCGTACCCACGCTCCGAAGTTCGCGAAGGGGTCATGCGCCCATTGTCGCCGCGAGTGCCCTGCGGTACTGCACCGCCTCCGCCACATGCACCACCTGCGTGTCGGCCGCCCCCGCGAGATCGGCGATCGTGCGCGCCACTTTCAGGGCGCGGTGCGTGGAGCGCGCGCTCCAGCCCAGGCGGGCAGCGGCGACGTTGAGGAACTTTGTCGCGGCGGTGTCGAGCCCTGCGTGCGTGTCGATTTCCTTGCCCTGCAGGCCCTGGTTCGCCTTGCCCTGGCGCTCGATCGCGCGCTGGCGTGCCTGCTCGCAGCGCGCGCGGATCGCCTGCGTGGATTCGCCCGCCGGCGCCGACAGGAGCTGGTCGGGCGCGAGCGTGGGCACTTCCACGTGCAGGTCGATGCGATCCAGCAGCGGCCCGCTCAATTTGCCCGTGTAGCGCGCGATCTGGTCCGGCGTGCAGCGGCAGGCCTTCAGCGGCGAGCCGAGATAGCCGCACGGGCACGGATTCATCGCGCCGATGAACTGGAAGCGCGCCGGAAATTCCGCGCGCCGCGCCGCGCGCGAGATCGTGATGTGCCCGGTCTCGAGCGGCTCGCGCAAGGCTTCGAGCGCGGCGCGCGGGAACTCGGGCAGTTAGCTTTCATGCCACAAATTTATGTCAGCAACCTTTATTTATCCGTATTCGGATTTCCTATCTTGCGGCTCCCCGCCGGGGCCGCCGGAGGCCCCCCCGGTTGAGCCCATGTACTCATGGTTCAACCCCCGGCAGCAGCGCTCCGTCAAGGGCGTTTGCAGCGATTGCCTGGACTTTTTGTTGCGCCACAGAAACATCAATGAATCAAGGACTTAGGTCCATGGCAGGCATGATTAGGTCGCCAAAGATGCCTGCCAGTTGTCATTGTCAGAGAGGGCAAGACTTTTCCATGGCGGCCGGGCGCGTAACACTCACGCCGACGCGGTGGGAAAGCCGCTGATAGCGCGTTACAGACCTCTTCGGGAGGAGGGTCCGGGGGCAAGGTGCGGGCTGGGATAACTTTTTCGGACAGGTGTGGCTCGACCCATTCTCGACACACCACTCCCGCCAGAATCAGGCGTCCTTGAGCTGAGCCCTTAAGTTTTACCTCGGCCTGGGAGCTTCGCAGTGAGCTTTGGCGGGCGGGCCCCTCTTCTTTCCTGCCGGCAATGTTTCGTCTGTGGGCTTGCCGGTCAGAGAACTTAACCAGTGAAAGTGCTCGACCCCATTGGGAAAGGGGCGTGGAACTTTAGGCCTCTTTTGTTTTTTTCGCCTCGCGCTTCTGAAGCAAGCGGGCAACCGGGACACCAAGAGCTAGGGCCAGCCGCTCAAGGTTGTCGAGCGATATGTTCCGTGTCTCACGCTCGACGTGGGCGACAAATGTTCGATGAAGCCCCGCCTCCAAAGCAAGCGTGTCCTGACTCCATTTGCGGGCAGCGCGCAGCCGAACAAGATTGATGGCGAGCAGGTGTCGCGCCGATACCGTCAGCTTGGGTGGAGTTTTTTTAGGGGACCCGGTAGACACAGACCTAAAGTGTCAACGGATGTGGCTTATTAGTCACCCGCGTTTAAGTCACCAGTGTTTGAGTCACAATAGAGGCCCGTGATGTTATTTAGGAGCAGAGGTCGTGTTCATCACCAACTCCAGCCTGTCGCAATGGGTTCCTGAGGCAATTGGCCCAGGCAATCAGTACTGGCGAGCTGTCATTCTTGCAACGGAAGCCCCCTTGTACCTGCTACGTCATCGCGTTTCGTGCGAAGACGGCTCATTCGTCCAATCAATAGGCGTTTCCGTGGAACCCACTCTCTTAGACATCGTTGGCCAACTTGGACCCAACGGTGTCCTTTCCTTGTGCATGCTTTCAGTGTGCAAGGGACGGTGGGTCTTGCGAGAAATTTCCGAGCTCTGGATGGCAGCGGCAGATGAAGCCGAAGAAACAGGCTCTTTGCTCTTACAATTGAAGGACGAATCTTTTCTCCGTGACCGGGACGAACGAGAAGTGGGCGCGCGGAAGGGGCGCCGCTTATTGTTCCGAACGCACGGCGAACGTGTCGAAGAAGATACGTCGGACGCGGCCTAACGTGGACAGCTGTTGCACTCAACCGCTCTGGCCGCTTGTTAGCAACCGCCCGTTGCCCCGGCTCCATGTGTTGTCCGACCTGCACCTAGACACGGGGCCGTATCAAATCCCGCCAGGCCTGGACTTCGACATTCTGGTCGCCGCCGGAGATATGGGTCCGCTCGACCTAGCCATGCCCTGGCTCGCCGCGGTAGGAAAGCCTGTTGTTTACGTGTTGGGAAACCACGAGCGATACGGCACGGACCTTGTCGGGGCGGTCACCAAGGCTAAGAAGCTAGCTGAGGGAACATATGTTCGAGTGCTCGAACGAGACCAAGCGGTCCTCGAGGGTGTGCGTTTCTTGGGCTGCACGCTGTGGACAGACTTGCGAAAACTTCATCCAGAATTCGTCAACGCGGCGCACCGCGGGATGCGCGACTACTCCCGTATCTCTTGCGACGATTGGCTGATGGACGACTCGAATCGAAAGCGCCTGGCGAGGCTGCGCAGACGTCACGGCTTCAAGCTACCCGCCCGCGATGAAGACGACACGCATACTCTGCTGCATCCCAGCGTGACTTATCTCGAACACCAGGCTTCGCTGAAGTGGTTGACTGCGAATTTGAACCAACCGCACGACGGCCTAACGGTGGTCGTGACCCACCATGCCCCAAGCTACGAAAGTCTTCGCCGTAACGGTCTGTCCCAGGCCGCATTAGACCGGACACGTTGGACGTACCATGACCCGGAGCCTGCACGAGTAGCGGCGTATGCATCGGATGGCTTGCTCGCCGGCTTCGATAGCAAGAAGATTGACCTTTGGGTGCATGGACATACACACGCCGCGATGGACTACGTCGACGAGCGCATCCGTGTTGTCTGCAATCCCCGTGGGCTGCACTTGGGACCAATCACCGAAGCCGAAGCGAAGGGCTTCTGCTTGCTTGGCTACCCGGTTTCCCAAACTGACATCAAACGCAGCCAAGAGGTCTCGGCAGAGAACCCATTTCGAGGCGACGCCGCAGGATTCGACCCTAAGCTCGTAATCGACTTTGAGCAAGGGTTCGAGCGCCCAATCCTCGAAGCATGCGCGGCACCACTCGAGCATCTGCGTGAGTTGTCTGTAGAACTCACCGAACTGCTGCCCTATGCAGGACGTGGAGAGTCTGTGCCTGACCGCTGCATACGGGAGGCGTTCGAGGTTCGATTGCACATTCAGAACGAGCAACTTGAGCTGGTTCGAATTTCAGTGCTGTCGACGCTAGACAAGTACTGGGATGTGGCGGGCCTCGCCAGGTTGCGAAGGCCATCAGGCGGTCGCATTCGGTTTGCATGGGCAGGGGGCGAGAGACCGCTTTGCCCCGAGGATTTTCAGCAGGCGTACGACCGTCTTGTCAAGGCAATCAACTGGATGGAGCAACTGCCCACGGTGATTGGCCGCCATCTTCAGATGTTGCGTGACGCGGCTGCTGCGGCAATGCAGGCGTCGGAAGCCGCGGGCACTAAATTGAAGATGTCACTGCTGGAAATATCGGCGCTGCGTTCTATTGATGCGCACGAAATGATGTTCGTTCTTTCAGAATCTCTGCCCACAGGAGATGGTGCAGGTGAAATCACCCGCGACGGCCTCAACGTACTGCTCGATGACGCGCTCAACGGCGGGCGAATCCCTCGCGAATGGCTTTTCTCAGTGCGTGACATGTCCGAGGCGAAGGGACAGCACTTGAGCGCCGAGCAGCTCTACGGGCCAAGCCGGCGCGACGCCGGCAGGTGATTGAAAGCAAAGGCTGTTCAAGATTCATCCGAGGCCTAAGTGCGCCTTGGCATCAGGAGACTCAATGACAACTCGCGTGGGCTAATGACATGACCCAACCTTATGAAAGAACGCGCTCCCTTGTACTGACAAAGGAGTTTTTGCAGCGGCTGCTCGACCCAAAGCAAACCCCACGAGTCCCGAAAGCGGTGCGCGGCCATGCAAGGATGCTCTTGCGGCATTTTCCGACGCTAATGGACATTGACCTAGTGCACAACGCTCTGCCCTGTTGGTATGGGCCAGTGCCACCCTTCTCGCGGCTACGCGGCAATCCTCAAGTTGACAGTGTCATCGCAGCGAGCACCGCCGAAACCACCTCCATATCTCTCGCGGTGGCCGATTTGGTGCGGGCCGGCGAACTTCTTTCGCACGCTGAATTCATCGCAAGTATGGGCTGGACGCAAAAGAATCTTGACAAAGCGCTCGCGGCGAATCGAGTATTTTTCGTCGAAGTCAACTGCATCGGCTACTTCCCTGCGTTTTACTTGGATAAACGCTGCGACCGTCGCCAACTTGAGGCGATATGCGAGGCCTTAGATAACCTTCCGGGCGGAGAAAAACTCCAATTTTTTCGCTCGCACAGGGGCTCGCTCGGCGGCAAGACCCCACTTGAAGCGCTCGAACAAGGGCAAATGCCGGCAGTCCTGGCTGCCGCCCAGGCCTTTGCGGACAGCCAATGTTGACACCAACTGACCCCGCGCAGCTGAAGCGCCGTCGCCTCACACTGGCAAGGACACTTTTAGCGGACTCTCACGAGCCGACCCTGTCCTTGCATGGCCGCGTCTCCGCGGCTTTCGATGCCGGGTATCTGGCCGTGCTGGCTGTCACGGGGGCCGGGTCGGCTGCCGGGCAGGAGCACCCTGACGCCAACGTGCTTGCGGCAGGGAAAAAGCTGCTACCAGAAGTCCCGGGGTTCGACGCCGCCGTGGCTTTCCTGGAAACGCGCTACGACCAACCAGAGGCGCAGCTTGACTTGCCCAAAATGCAAGTCTGGGCGGCAAGCGCATTGAACGCTGCTGAGGGCTGGCCAGACCCCTTCCGCGTCAAGTACCGCCTGTCGCTCAACGATGCAGTGCGCGAAGTAGTCCGAAGCCGAAAGCCGATTGCAGAGGCGCTTGCCGGCCTGGGCCTACCCGACGAAGACGCAGCCGGGTTTCAGCAGTTGCTTGTGAACGAGTTGAATTCACTCGCGGTTTTCAACTGCGCGCGCTTCCGGCTTGGCTTCAAGGAAACGCAGGACTGGATTGATGCAGGGCGGCCGCGGTAGGCGCCTGCGCAAATGACCTGACACCAAGCCGGTAAGTGCTACGCGTGCAACGAGTATCCCGCGGTGCACTGCCTCGCCCCCTTCGCCCCTTTCCTCTCCGTTCTCACCTTGGTAGGAAGGAGTTGCACATGACGTGGCGCATTGAACGCATCGAACAGCTGCCGACTCGGACGCTGGACGCCTGGATGGTCCTTGAGGCGCCGTCGGACGGCCCTGAACAGCCGTGGACGCGCCATCTGGTGGGTTTCCACTTGGAGGGCCGCAAGGTGCAGGTAAGCTCGCCCGTAGAAGTTTTTGACCCAATCTCGCGCCGGGCGCTGACGCGCAGCGGGCGTGTCTATGAGCTGGGTGAACGGTCAGGACTCACCGGAGACGCGTTCTCCCTCTGGGACGTCTGGAAGCAAACTTTCGGAATCGAGGAGGAGCGGGAAGTGACCGAGGAGGTCGAAGCGCTAGTGCTTGGGTGGGCACAGTAAGGTCATGGTCAGCGCAAAGGGGCTCCGAAAGCGGACAGGCCGCAGGCAGGGCCGCAGGCGCTCATTCGGCGCTGGCGGCCCAGGGGGCCTGCACGGCCATCAAGCGCTGTAGCCCGGCATTGGGTGCCGCCGGCGCATCGAGCAGCGCGGTGAACTGCTGGAACTTGTCCGTGTCGAGGCTGAAGAATACCTGGTCGAGAACAACCGCGCACGCTCGCTCGCAGGCAGCCTCGAGCATGAAGTCGGACCGATTTTTGCCCAGTAAGGTTGCTGCCCGGTCGATTAGGTCGCGTTGCTCGGGTTTGGCCCGCAGGTTGATGGCAGCGTCACGCACGGCAGACATTCCAAATGTGTATCAGATAGATATGCAGTATGCGCCAATGTTGTGAACACACCGGTGAGTCTTACGGTCACCGAACAGTGTGTCGGTCTTCTGGCTGAAAGTCGGGCTGGCTACTTGCTGCTCATTGTCGCAAAAACAGCAATTGCTGTCTTTACGACAATGAGCGACAAACCTTCGCGTCCCGCCGGAATCGCCGCAAGTCGAGAAGTCTCCAAGACCTGGACCTCGGAAAAGCCTGCTGCTTTCGCTTCAACCTGGAAGGCTACGTCGAGGAGAGCGCCGAAGTATGAAGCCGGGCTCATGAGCTCTAACGTTGGAAATGACCCGGCATTAGTGAGAGAAATAAACCAACTAGAACCCTCGGAATGCTCTGGTGAGAGAACTTAACAAGCTGGCAGGCGACGATGTGGCGTGCTCTGGCAAGACTTACACGCCCGACGGTTTCCCAGTTCGGGCGACCCAAAGCGCTGCCCGGACTTGGCGGGCCTACAGCATCAAAACAAAACGGTGCAGCACGAGATGCACCGTTTGAATCAAGCACCAGGAGCAAGCCTGGGCGGGCCCACCTTATGCGATAAGCGTTTCCACGCCTTTGGTTTCCACCAAATGAAGGAGCTTGGCTGCGGCACCACGGGGGCGCTTGTCCGCCGCGGGTGACTCCCATTTCTGGACCGTCGAGACGCTCACGTTCATGAACGAAGCGAAGACGGCTTGACTCATCTTCGCGATGCGCGTCCTGATGGACACGACACGGTCCGGAGGGTACTCAGGGGGCTCTTCGCAGAGCGCCTTCATGCGGGCCATGTCAGTCTTGGAGACTAGGCCGTACGCGCTCAGGTCTTCTGCGGACTCCAATAGTTCGCGCAACACGCGGCTACTCTGACTTGTCTTCTTTGTCATTGCAAATCTCCTTGAGGGCACCACCAGCCTTCAACTGGTCCAATTTTTCCGTGGTCACCGCCTGTAGCATGCCGGCATAGAGCTTCGCAGCTTCTTCCTCCTTGGCAGTGAAGTCAGGACCAGGGTCGCTTTTCACTCTGCCAACGATGAAAAAGATGGCTGTCTTGTGCCGCTTGGCAACGAGCGTTCGCGTCGAGCCGCTCTTGCCTTTGCCGGGCAATGCGATGCGCTTCTTGCACACGCCGTGACCGAGGTCGGCCTCATACAGGCCGCGGCTCAATTTCCAGGGCCGCGTTGCACAGCAGTGCATCTGCAATCACCTTCTTGGCCCAGCGGTCGAACGTTTTCGTCTTGAATACTCTCTTGCGGTGCATTATTTGTCCAAAGTATAGCACACGGTGCTAGGGTTTGGTTTGAGAAAGGCCCTCCTCTGTATAGCCGCCAGCAAGCAGGGCAGTCGGGAGGGGCGGGAGGGGCAACCAGCCGACCAGGCCGGCGGGTATGACGCGCCACAGACGCGGCAGTGGCTCGCTCGCTACGTGGGCAGCTCCAACCCGACTGAAATCGGGATTCTCCGGGACGATGTTCGAGGACCGGGGTGCCATCTGCGCGGCGAGCTAGCGCTCGACCTCTCTGAGAGGGCTTATCCGTTCTTTGTCAGTTCAAGGCGTGTCCTTGGGCGTTCCGGGCGGCCATCGGCCGAAATCCACAAATACGGTCCAATTGTCGAGAATCCCACCGGCGCGGGGCTTATGAAGGTCGCGTTTCATTCGAAATCAGGGACTTGCGCTGGTTTAGTTTTCTCACCTGGCTGACCCTGCATTCAGGTTGGTTTATTTGTCTCACTAATGCCGAAATGACCGGCGCACAAGCAAGATGCGAGCGCTGCGAGCGGACGCACTTGTGCGTCCGTGTCGATTGACCTGTTATGTCGCATATGTGCGTCGATGCTCAATAGGCGAAGAATCCGGCAGTTTTGACATCCTCATAAATAGCCGCCGCGAACTCTCCCAGCTGACTAAATTCAACAAAGTCCAGTAAGAAGTAGTCGTCACGCTGCTGGCCGCTCCGGTCCACGTAAGCGTAGTTCAATTCCATCTG
>JAGRPN010000176.1 GCA_019449555.1 Ramlibacter sp. | reverse complement strand
CCGACATCCTGCTGCTGCAGTGCGAGGAACTGGCGGTCATCGACAACCTGTCGGGCAAGCTCTACCTCATCGTCTATGCGGACCCGCGCCAGAGCGAGGCCTATGCCAACGGCAAGCGCCGATTGCGCGAACTGCGCGAGCAGCTCAAGTACTCCGTCAGCGCGCCCGTGATCCGCCAGACGCAGAGCTTTCCGGCCGAGCGCGATTTCGCGAAGGCCGATTACCTGAAAGCCGTGGAGCGGGCCAAGGAGTTGATCGCCGCGGGCGATTTCATGCAGGTGCAGGTCGGCCAGCGCATCAAGAAACGCTATACCGAGTCGCCGTTGTCGCTGTACCGGGCGCTGCGCTCGCTGAACCCGAGCCCCTACATGTACTACTACCACTTTGGCGACTTCCATGTGGTGGGCGCTTCGCCCGAGATCCTGGTGCGGCAGGAGCAGACGCCCGAAGGGCAGAAGGTCACGATCCGGCCGCTGGCGGGCACCCGGCCGCGCGCCGCCACGCCCGAGGCGGACAAGGCGATCGAGCAGGAACTGATCAACGACCCCAAGGAGCGCGCCGAGCACGTGATGCTGATCGACCTGGCGCGCAACGACATCGGGCGCATCGCCAAGACCGGCACGGTCAAGGTGACGGAGGCTTTCGCGGTGGAGCGCTACAGCCACGTGATGCACATCGTGAGCAACGTCGAAGGCATCCTGAATGACGGCATGACCAGCATCGACGTGTTGAAGGCGACGTTCCCGGCCGGCACCCTGACCGGCGCGCCGAAAATCCATGCGATGGAATTGATCGACCAGCTCGAACCGACCAAGCGCGGCTTGTATGGCGGGGCTTGCGGCTATCTCAGCTATGCCGGCGACATGGACGTCGCCATCGCGATCCGCACGGGGATCGTGAAGGACCAGACCCTGTACGTGCAGGCCGCCGCCGGCATCGTTGCCGATTCGGTCCCCGAGATGGAGTGGCGCGAAACCGAGGCGAAGGCGCGGGCGCTGCTGCGTGCATCCGAGTTGGTCGAGGAGGGGCTGGAATGAGCGCCGCGGAACCTGCGCGAGGCCGGCGCTGCTGTAGGAAAATCGCGAATTGCGGCGGGATGCTTGTATGACCGAGTCCACCCCCTCCCTCACGCCCGAGCAGGCCGAGCTGGTCGCGCGGCAGGCCGAGCGCTGGAACGATCCCCAGACGCAGCTCGCTGCACAGGAGCGCGTCGCGCGAGTCAACGTGCGGGCCCGGCGCAACGAGGCGCGCATGGCCACGCAGGTCAGGCAACTGGACAAGGCCCCGGGCATCAAGCACAAGATCTATTGGCTGCGCCAATTGGCCGACACCTTCGCCGATGCGGTTGCGCCGTACGCCGCCTGCACCGACGCCTGTTCGGGCTGCTGCTACCAGCCGGTGTCGCTGACGCTGCAGGAGGCGCAGGTGATCGCCAGGGAAACCGGCGCGCAAATGCAGATGCCGGCCGCCTGGAGCACGGGGCCGGTGCTGCAGTACGTCGGCCAGCCCTGCCCGTTCCTGCAGGACGCGCGTTGCACCATCTACCAGCACCGGCCGCTGGTGTGCCGCGTGATATTCAACATGGACAAGGACGCGCTCTTGTGCCAGATGGTGCCGGGCTCGCGCTCACGGGCGCCTTATGCGGACCCGAGTGTCCACAAGGAACTCTACGTCCGCGCCCACCTCGGACGGGTCAAGAGCGACGAGGAAATGCAGGCGGCCCTGAAGGGCTTGCAGATGGCCGACCTGCGCGAATTTTTCCCGAGCGGGCTGCAGGCGCAGACCGCGGCCGACGGTGCGAAAGGGCGGTGAGCGCATGAAATTGCTCATGATCGATAACTACGACTCGTTCACCTACAACCTGGTGCAGTACTTCGGCGAGCTGGGCGCGCAGGTGGAGGTGTTTCGCAACGACGAGATCACCGTGCCGGGCATTGCGGATCGCCGGCCCGACCGGCTCGTGGTCTCGCCCGGCCCGTGCTCGCCTGCCGAAGCGGGCATTTCGGTCGACGCGATCCGCCACTTCGCCGGCAAGCTGCCGATCCTCGGGGTCTGTCTCGGCCACCAGGCGGTGGGGGCGGCGTTCGGCGGCAAGATCGTGCGCGCGCAACAGCTCATGCACGGAAAGACGAGCGTGATCACCACGACGCGCGAAGGCGTGTTCGCCGGACTGCCGGAGCAGTTCACCGTCAACCGCTACCACTCGCTTTCGATCGAGAAGTCATCCTGCCCCGCCGAGCTGGCCATCACGGCCTGGACCGGGGACGGCGAGATCATGGCGGTGCGTCACAATGAATTGGCCATCCAGGGCGTGCAGTTCCATCCCGAATCCATCCTGACGGAGCACGGGCACGCCATGCTCAAGAACTTCCTGGAGCAAACATGAACGCACCAGTCGTAGACCTGCGCAGTGACACCGTCACGCAACCCACGCCCGGCATGCGAGCCGCCATGGCGGCCGCCCCGTTGGGAGACGACGTGTTCGGCGACGACCCGAGCGTCAACGCCCTGCAGGAGAAGATCGCCGGCATGCTCGGGTTCGAAGCGGCATTGTTCGTTCCGACCGGAACCCAAAGCAACCTGTGCGCGATCCTGTCGCATTGCCAGCGCGGCGACGAATACATCGTGGGGCAGATGCAGCACTGCTACCGCTGGGAAGCCGGCGGCGGCGCGGTGTTCGGCAGCGTGCAGCCCCAGCCGCTGGAGCACCAGCCGGACGGCAGTCTCGCGCTGGCCGACATCGAGGCGGCGATCAAGCCGGACGATCCGCATTTCGCCCGCACCCGTCTGCTGGCGCTGGAAAACACATTGGGCGGCAAGCTGTTGCCGTTCGCGTACATCGAACGCGCAACCGAGCTGGCCCAGCGCAAAGGCCTCGCGCGTCACCTCGACGGAGCGCGCCTGTTCAATGCGGCGGTGGCGCAGGCCGCGCAGACGGGTGGCGAGATTCGCACCGAAGCCCGGCGCATCGCCCAGCGGTTCGATAGCGTGTCGATCTGCTTCAGCAAGGGATTGGGCGCGCCGGTGGGTTCGGCCCTTTGCGGATCGCGCGAACTGATCGCGCGCGCGCGCCGCATCCGCAAGATGGCCGGGGGCGCGATGCGCCAATCGGGCCTGCTGGCAGCAGCGGCGAGCTACGCGCTGGATCACCACGTGGACCGGCTCGCGCAGGATCATGTGCTGGCGCGGCGCCTCGCCGAGGGTCTGGCCGGCATCGACCAGCTGCAGATCGAAGCGCCCCAAACCAATATGGTGTTCGCGGATCTGGTTGGACCGGCGCGCCAGCAGTCAGCCGCGCTGCTGGAGCACCTGGCCGGCCAGGGCGTGCTGGCCACCGGCCTGTATCGGCTGCGCTTCGCAACGCACCTCGATCTGGATGCCGCCGGCGTGGACCGCGCGGTCGTCGCGATCCGGCAGTTCTTTGCCCGCTGAGCTGGCCATGCCCGACCTGCAGCACCTGCTCGTGTTCATCGTGGCTGGCTGGCTGCTCAACCTCACGCCCGGTCCGGACGTGCTGAACATCGTGACGAATTCGCTGCGATCGGGTGCGCGGGCCGGCTTCGTGGCCGCCCTGGGTGTCACCGCGGGCTGCTTCGTACACATTTTCGCGGCCGCACTCGGCCTGGGTGCGCTGCTGGCCACTTCGGCCGAGGCTTTTTCGGTGTTGAAGTACGCGGGCGCCGCCTACCTGCTCTGGGTCGGCCTGAGAATCCTGCTGGCGAAAGCGCCTCCGCCCGCACCCGAGCTGGATGGGGTGGCCGCCAACGGCCAGGCGCCCGACTACAAGGCGGTGTTCCTGGGCGGCTTTCTCACCAATGTGCTCAACCCGAAAGTCGCGCTGTTCTTCCTGGCTTTCGTGCCGCAATTCATCGAGCCCGACGCGCTGCACAAGGCATCGGTCTTCATCCAGCTCGGCATCATCTTCAATCTCAATGCCATCCCGGTGAATGCCGGCTGGGCGCTGGCGGCGGCCTGGATCGCGCGGCGCAACGCCGTGCGCGCATGGATGCAGTGGCTCGATCGGGCCGCCGCGTGCATTTTCGTCGCCTTCGGCCTGAGGTTGGCTTTGTCCGACAATTCCATCCGCTAGTCACCAGCCAGGAGGCACCGATGCCCATCACCCCCCAGGAAGCGCTGCAGCGCACGATCGAACACCGCGAAATCTTCCATGACGAGATGCTCAAGGTCGTGCGCATGATCATGAGCGGCGAGCTGTCGCCGGTGATGATGGCGGCGCTGATCACCGGGCTGCGCGTCAAGAAGGAGACGATCGGCGAGATCACGGCCGCCGCGCAGGTGATGCGCGAGTTCTCCACCAAGGTCAGCGTCGCCGACCGCACCCACCTCGTCGACATCGTGGGCACCGGCGGCGACGGGTCGCACACGTTCAACATCTCGACCTGCTCGATGTTCGTGGCGGCCGCGGCCGGCGCGAAGGTCAGCAAGCACGGCGGGCGCAGCGTATCGAGCAAGAGCGGCAGCGCCGACGTGCTGGAGAGCCTGGGCGTGAACATCAATCTTCCACCCGACGCGATCGCGAAGTGCATCGCCGAGACGGGCATCGGTTTCATGTTCGCGCCCAACCACCATCCGGCGATGAAGAACGTCGCCCCCGTGCGCAAGGAACTGGGCGTGCGCACCATCTTCAATATCCTGGGCCCGCTGACCAATCCGGCCGGCGCACCGAACATCCTCATGGGCGTGTTCCACCCTGACCTCGTGGGCATCCAGGTGCGCGCGCTGCAGCGGCTGGGGGCCGAGCACGCGCTGGTGGTGTATGGGCGCGATGGCATGGACGAAGTGAGCTTGGGCGCCGCGACCATGGTCGGCGAGCTGAAGAACGGCGAAATCTCCGAGTACGAAATCCATCCGGAGGACTTCGGGCTGCCGATGGCGAGCAATCGCACGCTCAAGGTCGAAACGCCCGAGCAGTCGCGCCAGATGCTCGCAGGCGTGCTGGCCAACGAGCCCGGGGCGCCGCGCGACATCGTCGTTCTCAATACGGCCGCGGCGCTCTACGCCGCGAACCTGGTCGATTCGATCGGGGCGGGGATCGGCGAGGCGCGCGCGGCGATCGAGTCCGGCGCCGCCAAAGCCAAGCTCGAGGCCCTGGTGAAACAGACCCAATCGTTCGGCGCCTGAGCCATGCCCGACATCCTGGACCAGATCGTCGCGGTCAAACGCGAGGAGATTGCCGCAGCGCAGAGGAAGGTGCCGTTCGCCGCGATGCGCGCGGACGCCGAAAGCCGCGTGCTGACGCGCGATTTCGAAGGCGCGCTGCGTCGCAAGATCGCCGCCGGCAAGAGCGCGGTGATCGCCGAAATCAAGAAGGCCAGTCCCAGAAAGGGCGTGCTGCGCGCCGATTTCATTCCGGCCGACATCGCCCAGAGCTATGCCGAGTTCGGCGCGGCCTGCCTGTCGGTGCTCACGGATCGGCAGTTCTTCCAGGGCCAGGTCGATTACCTGAAGCAGGCGCGGGCCTCCTGCGATCTGCCCGTGCTGCGCAAGGACTTCATGGTGGATCCGTACCAGGTGTACGAATCGCGGGCGATCGGCGCCGACTGCATCCTGCTGATCGCCGCCTGCCTGGACGATGCGCGCATGGCCGAACTCGAGGCGATCGCCCGCAGCCTGGACATGGCCGTGCTGGTGGAGGTGCACGACCGCCCTGAACTCGAGCGCGCCTTGAAGCTGAAAACGCCGCTGGTGGGCATCAACAACCGCAACCTGCACAGTTTCGAGGTGTCGCTGGACACGACGGTCGAGCTGTCCGGGGAAGTTCCCGCGGACCGGCTGCTGGTCTCGGAATCGGGCATCGTGAGCCCAGCCGACGTGCAGAAGCTGCGCGCTGCGGGGGTGCACGCATTCCTCGTCGGCGAAGCCTTCATGCGCGCGGACGAGCCCGGCGAGGCGCTTGCCGCGCTGTTCGCAAGCTGACGAGGCGCGCCCGATGGAACCCCAGGCCGGCCAGGAGATGTCGCGCAGCGAGCTGGCGCTCGAGGGCCTGCAGCCCGACCGTTTGCTGCGCTGGGACCCGGAACACTGGCGGCTGGCCGAAGGCTGGGCCCCGGTCGTGGAAGGATTCCTGTCCAGCAGCGCGGGCTTGCGGCTGGCTTCATTCATCCGCGAGCGGCTGGCCGTCGGCGCGAAGATTTACCCGCCGCGGCCGTTTCGCGCGCTCGAGCTCACGCCGCTGCCCAGCGTTCGCGCGGTGGTCCTGGGGCAGGACCCCTACCATGGCGCCGGCCAGGCGGAGGGGCTCGCGTTCTCGGTGCGCACCGGGGTCAAGCTGCCGCCATCGCTGCGCAACATCTTCAAGGAATTGGGCTGCGTCGCCGATGAGCAGCCGGTCACCGGCTCGCTGGTGGACTGGGCGCGCCGCGGCGTGCTGCTGCTCAATGCGAGCCTGACCGTGGAGGACGGGCAGCCGGGCAGCCATGCGAAAAAGGGTTGGGAAGTACTCACCGACGCTTTGCTGGCCGAGGTTGCCGCCCGTGCGTCACCCTGCGTGTACATGCTCTGGGGCGCCCATGCGCAGGCCAAGTCGACCCTGATCGAGCAAACCGCCGCCCATCATGGCCGGGAGGCCCTGGTGCTGCAGGCGAATCACCCCTCCCCGTTGTCCGCGTCCCGGCCCCCGATCCCGTTCCTGGGATGCGGCCATTTCGCGCTGGCGCGCGACTGGCTGGCGGAGCGTGGATACCCCGGCATTTTCTAGGTTGGACCGCGGCCCGGAGAGCTCCTGTCGGGGCAAAACGTGCTATATTTCGAGGTTCGCCGGAGGGGTGCCCGAGTGGCTAAAGGGGGCAGACTGTAAATCTGTTGGCTTACGCCTACGATGGTTCGAATCCATCCTCCTCCACCAAGCCTCGAGTGAGGCTGGGCGAACGTACCGAAGTTGATTTGTGCAGAGCGCGGTTTTGGAAACGGATGGCGCGGGGAAACGAAGCCCCGGGAAATCCGAAGCCTGCTGGGGTTCATTGAGGTTCACCCGATGCGGGAGTAGTTCAATGGTAGAACCTTAGCCTTCCAAGCTAATGACGCGGGTTCGATTCCCGTCTCCCGCTCCACAAACCGGCCGGCTGCGTAGAGAGACTTTGCGGCGAAAGGATTTCGCCCTTGTGGCTCAGTGGTAGAGCACTCCCTTGGTAAGGGAGAGGTCGCGGGTCCGATTCCCGCCAAGGGCACCAATGGTCACGGTGAGCCCGGACCGTCGTTGAGTGGATTGTGAACGTCTAGTTACTTTTTCGGAGTCGAAAAAATGGCAAAAGCAAAATTCGAGCGCACCAAGCCGCACGTGAACGTGGGCACGATTGGGCACGTGGACCATGGCAAGACCACGCTGACGGCAGCCATCACCTCGGTGCTGGCGGCCAAGTTCGGCGGCGAAGTCAAGGCCTACGACCAGATCGACGCGGCTCCGGAAGAAAAGGCTCGCGGCATCACCATCAACACCGCCCACGTGGAGTACCAGACCTCCAAGCGCCACTACGCGCACGTGGACTGCCCCGGGCACGCCGACTACATCAAGAACATGATCACCGGAGCGGCGCAGATGGACGGGGCCATCCTGGTGGTCTCGGCGGCCGACGGCCCCATGCCCCAGACGCGCGAGCACATCCTGTTGGCCCGCCAGGTGGGCGTGCCCTACATCATCGTGTACCTCAACAAGTGCGACATGGTCGATGACGCCGAGCTGCTCGAGCTGGTCGAGATGGAAGTGCGCGAGCTGCTTTCCAAATACGAATTCCCCGGTGACGACACCCCCATCATCCACGGCAGCGCCAAGCTGGCCATGGAAGGCGACAAGGGCGAGCTGGGCGAGCAGTCCATCATGAAGCTGGCCGACGCGCTGGACAGCTACATCCCCACCCCCGAGCGGGCCATCGACGGGGCGTTCCTGATGCCCGTGGAAGACGTCTTTTCCATCTCCGGGCGCGGCACGGTGGTGACCGGGCGGGTGGAGCGCGGGGTCATCAAGGTGGGCGAGGAAATCGAGATCGTGGGCATCAAGCCCACGCTCAAGACCACCTGCACGGGCGTGGAGATGTTCAGGAAGCTGCTGGACCAGGGCCAGGCCGGCGACAACGTGGGCGTGCTGCTGCGCGGCACCAAGCGCGAGGAAGTCGAGCGCGGCCAGGTGCTGGCCAAGCCCGGATCGATCAAGCCGCACACGCACTTCACCGCCGAGGTGTACGTTCTCTCCAAGGACGAAGGCGGGCGCCACACGCCCTTTTTCAACAACTACCGCCCGCAGTTTTACTTCCGCACCACCGACGTGACCGGCGCCATCGAGCTGCCCAAGGACAAGGAGATGGTCATGCCCGGGGACAACGTGACGATCACCGTCAAGCTGATCGCCCCGATCGCCATGGAAGAAGGCCTGCGCTTTGCCATCCGCGAGGGCGGCAAGACCGTGGGCGCCGGCGTCGTCGCCAAGAT
>JAGRPN010000175.1 GCA_019449555.1 Ramlibacter sp. | reverse complement strand
CCTGAGCCTGTCGAAGGGCCTGAGCTTGTCGAGGGGCGCTTGCCGAAGGGCAATCCGGCCGCGTTTTTAGCACGGTCGTTCTATTCTCACTGTCCGGGTTGCGACATCCCGAGCTGGTCGTAAAGATTTTGCACCGCGGAACGCAGCGCCAACACTTCGTTTTCCAGTGCGTCGATGCGCGCCTGCAGGTCCGGCTGTCCACCCGTTTCATAGGCTTGCGCGTGCTCGGCCGCATCCGCTTGCACCGGCCCGCACAGCAGATGGGCCCAGCGCTGCTCGCGCATGCCGGATGCGCGCGGCAGCTTCACCACCAGCGGACCGCCTTTCTCGTCCGGCCGGTCCTGCAGCTCTTCCAGGAACGCTTCGACCGACGAAATGTCGGCGAAGCGATACCAGCGCTCCGTGTTGATGCGCAGTTCGCCGGCCGTTTGCGGTCCGCGCAGCATCAGCAGCCCCAATAGCACGGCCGATTGCTCGGGGACGCCGACGGTGCGCTGGAAGTTGTGCTCCCAACGCGCCACCCGGCTGCCGCTGGTCTGGAAAACGAGGCTGAGCAGCTTGAGCGAGTCGAGCGCCTCTTGCGCCTGCGCCTCGGTGACGTTCATCAAGGGCTCGCGGCTGGTCTTCTGGTTGCAGCCGGCGACCAGCGAATTGAGGGACAGCGGATAGCTGTCCGGCACGGTGCGGGCCTTTTCCATCAGCGTGCCCAGGACGCGGGCTTCGATCGGGGTGAGGGGGCGCATTGGCATGGCGGGGATAATTCTGATGACTTGCGGGACAGATCAAGAAATTGCTCGGCAATATTTGCTCTGTCCCCGACATATGAGTTTTATGAAGAACATTGTCATTCTGATCTCCGGCGGCGGTTCCAACATGGCGGCGATCGTGCGAACCGCCCTGCGCGACGACTGGCGCGGCAGCCGTGCTGCTCAGGTCGCCGCCGTGATCAGCAATCGGGCCGACGCAGGCGGGCTCGTGTTCGCGCGCGAGCAGGGCATCGCGACGGCGGTGGTCGATCACAAGAGTCACGCGACGCGGGAGGCGTTCGATGCCGAGCTGGCGGCCGCCATCGACGGGTTTCAGCCCTCGCTGGTCGTGTTGGCCGGCTTCATGCGCATCCTTACGCCGGGCTTCGTCCAGCGCTACCGCGGACGCCTGCTCAACATCCACCCGTCGCTGTTGCCGGCTTTCCCGGGCCTGCACACGCACCAGCGCGCGATCGACGCCGGCTGCAAGTTCGCGGGAGCCACAGTGCATCAGGTCACGTCCGAGCTCGACCATGGGCCGATCCTCGAGCAGGCCGTCGTGCCCGTTCTTCCGGGCGACACGGCCGAGAGCCTTGCGGCGCGCGTTCTCACGCAGGAACACCTCATCTACCCGCGGGCGATCGCATCGCTGCTGCCGCACTTGTAGCGGTTCCGCCATCACGGCTGCTCAGCCGCGCCGAGCGCGATGGGACAATCGCCGGATGCATCCCAAAGCCCTGCTCGACGCCTGCGCCGAACTCGTCAAGCTCACGCTCAAGTTCGACCACCCGGCCGACGCCGTCGTTTCGCGCTACTTCCGGGAGCACCGCACGCTCGGCCCGCGCGAACGCGCGACGCTGGCCGAAACCGTCTATACCGTCCTGCGCAGGAAATTGCTGTTCGATCATCTCTCGCCCTCCGGCAGCGGACCGAAAGAGCGGCGGATGGCCATCCTGGGCTTCCACGGACCGCGCGACTTCCTCAAGAGCGCCTTGACCGAGCAGGAGAAGAACTGGCTCGATCAATGCGATTCGATCGACCCGGCGGACCTGCTGGAGCGGCATCGGCACAATCTGCCGGAATGGCTGGTGCAGCCGCTGAAAGCTCAGCTGGGCGCGGATTTCTGGCCGCTGGTCGAGAGCCTGAACCAGGGCGCGCCGCTCGATCTGCGCGTGAACACCCTCACGGACAAGCGCGCCGATGTGCAGCAGGAGCTGAAACTGGCGGGAATCGCGGCGACGCCCACGCCGTACTCCCCCTGGGGCCTGCGGGCGGAGGGCAAGCCGGCGCTCACGAAATACGACGCGTTCGCCCGCGGCGCCGTGGAGGTCCAGGACGAAGGCTCGCAGTTGCTGGCGCTGTTGCTGGATGCCAAGCGCGGCGAGATGGTGGTCGACTTCTGTGCCGGGGCCGGCGGCAAGACGCTGGCGATCGGCGCGAGCATGCGCAACACGGGGCGGCTGTATGCCTTCGACACGTCCGCGCACCGCCTCGATGCGCTCAAGCCGAGGCTGGCCCGCAGCAAATTGTCGAACGTGCATCCGGCGGTGATCGCGCACGAGCGCGACGAACGCATCAAGCGGCTGGCCGGCAAGATCGACCGGGTGATCGTGGACGCGCCTTGCTCCGGGCTGGGAACGCTGCGCCGCAATCCGGATCTCAAGTGGCGCCAGTCGCTGCAATCCGTGCAGGAAATGGCGGCCAAACAGGCGGCCATCCTGCAAAGCGCTGCGCGTCTGCTGAAACCGGGCGGCAGGCTGGTCTATGCCACCTGCAGCCTGTTGCCGGAGGAAAACGAGCAGGTTGCCCAGGCGTTCAGCCAGGCGCACAGCGATTTTTCGCCGCTAGCGGTCGCGGAACTGCTGGAGTACCTGAAAGTGGAGAATGCTGCCAGCCTGTGCAGCGGCGGCGCGGCGGGGCGGGATTTCCTGCGTTTATGGCCTCACCGGCACCACACGGACGGTTTTTTCGCCGCTGTATGGCAAAGAATGTGACAAGTGCCGGATTTGCGCGGGATATTGGGTCGAGTCCCACACGCGATTGAACCTCCGCCGGTAAAATCGCTCCTATCAATCGGGGCCCTTTTGGCCCTGCTTGTTTTTTGAAAGAGTTCTTTCCTTCTATGTTGCTCCCCGATTGGGCCGTACTGAACGCAGCGGTTGACTGGCTCGCCAACGGCCTGTGGAACCTGTCCTGGTGGCAGGTCGTTCTGTACACGCTGGTAGTCACCCATCTCACCATTGCCAGCGTCACCATTTTCCTGCACCGGGCCCAGGCTCATCGCGCGATGGACCTGCACGCCGTCCCGGCTCATTTCTTCCGTTTCTGGCTGTGGCTCACGACCGGCATGGTCACCAAGGAATGGGTCGCCATCCACCGCAAGCACCACGCCAAGTGCGAGACCGCCGAAGACCCGCACAGCCCGCAAACCCGCGGGATCGAGACCGTGCTGTGGCGCGGCGCCGAGCTCTACCGTGCCGAAGCCAAGAACCAGGACACCCTGGCGAAGTTCGGCCACGGCACCCCGAACGACTGGATCGAACGCAACCTGTACACGCGCTTCAGCTGGCAGGGCGTCGGCGTGATGCTCATCATCAACTTGGCGCTGTTCGGCGTCGTCGGCCTGTCCGTCTGGGCCGTGCAGATGATGTGGATTCCCGTCACCGCCGCCGGTGTGATCAACGGCATCGCCCACTATTGGGGCTACCGCAATTTCGAGGCGCCGGACGCCAGCACCAACATCACGCCCTGGGGCGTGATCATTGGCGGCGAGGAACTGCACAACAACCACCACACCTATCCGACTTCGGCCAAGTTCTCGGTCAAGAAGTACGAGTTCGACATAGGCTGGTTCTACATCTCGCTGATGCGCAGGATCGGCTGGGCGACCGTGAAGAAGGTCCCGCCGAAGCTCCGGCTGGGTGCGATCAAGCCGGTCGCCGACGAGAAGACGCTGGAAGCGCTGATCGCCAACCGATACGAGGTGATGGCCGGTTACGCGCGTGAAATGCGCCGGGTCTGCAAGGCCGAGATCGCGTCCCTGAAGGAAAAGCAGGCCGACCTGTCGCCGCTGAAAGCCGCCAAGCGCTGGCTGCACCGCGACGACGAGCGCGTGCCGGCCGCCGCCCGGCCGCAACTGGCCCAGGCCCGTGCGGCCCATCCGGTGCTCGACCAGATGGTCACGATGCGCGAGGAACTGCGGCAGATGTGGCTGAACACGTCGCACTCGCGCGAACAGCTCGCGGCCGACCTGCAAGCCTGGTGCCGCCGAGCCGAGGAAAGTGGCATTGCCCAGCTGCAGCAGTTCTCGATGAAGCTGCGCGCCGCCCGCGCGTAAGATGCACCGTGGCGGCGCGCGGCGCCCAAAGTGAAAGCCCCGCTTCGCGGGGCTTTTTTACACCTGGGCCGGAGCCGTACCTGGGGCTTTTCTTCATCACCTCCTTGTGCAGCCACATGTTCATTTCGCAGGTGCCAACGGTGCTTGCAAGGAAAGCCTGACCGTACTTCCCGTTACCGTCCGACATGCGTTCGGCACGCGGTAGACATGCGGCGTGTACGGGGCGGGCGTTCAATGGTCGCATGCGGGTCGTCATTCCCGCGCGAAGGAGTTACTCATGAGAAAACTCATGCTTATAGTGCTTGCGGTTGCCAGCCTTGAGGCCGGCGCCGCATTCGCACAGGACGCCGAGTCGGGGGCGGGTGGGGCCTGGCGGGTGACGCCGAACCCGAACCTGATTCCCGGCACGCCCGAGTACTACGGCAACAGCGGCTGGCCGCCTGCGCCGCCCCAGCAACCGCAGTCCTCATACTACGGTGATCGGGTATATCCGGCGCCGAATGCGCGTGGCAATCCGGCGCCCGCGTATCCGTACCTTCGCCCGCGCCGCGGCGACCGCGACGGCGATGGCGTGCCGAACCAGCGCGACCGCCACCCGGACGACCCGAGCCGCTGGTAACCGCAAAGCGGCCCCAACCAAAAGTAAAAGGCCCCGTGCACGCCTTCGGCAAAGGTGAAAAAAAGGCCCCGCGATGCGGGGCCTTTAACTTGGGATGACTAGGGCCGTGCGGCCTCGCGTCATTTCAATTTCGTTTCTTTGTATTCCACGTGCTTGCGAGCCTTCGGGTCGAACTTCATGATCGACATCTTCTCGGGCATGAGCTTCTTGTTCTTGCTCGTGGTGTAGAAATGGCCGGTGCCCGCGGTGGATTCCAGCTTGATTTTCTCGCGTCCGCCTTTGCTTGCCATGATGCTTCCTTAATCAGTTGAGGACAGAGCCGAAGATCTGTCCCCAAAGTTCATTTACTAGTTGAGGACAGAGCTAAAGATCTGTCCCGCAAAGTTGAATTAGGCCTGGCCGCGTGCGCGCAGGTCCGCGAGCACGGAGTCGATGCCGTTCTTGTCGATCAGGCGCAACGCTGCGCTCGAAACACGCAGGCGCACCCAGCGGTTTTCGGTCTCGACCCAGAAGCGGCGGTATTGCAGGTT
Organism: Ramlibacter sp.; assembly: GCA_019449555.1. Lineage (GTDB taxonomy): Bacteria > Pseudomonadota > Gammaproteobacteria > Burkholderiales > Burkholderiaceae_C > Ramlibacter. The sequence continues at coordinate 7,479 of JAGRPN010000175.1, read as the reverse complement.
CGGCATGAACCGGCGTTTGGTTCTGTTGTTGGCGTGGGAAACGTTGTTCCCCACCATCGGGCCCTTGCCCGTTACGTCGCATACGCGTGCCATGAGCACTCCAGTCATTCAACGGCAGTCACTGGCGAAAAGCGCTCCAACGCGCCGTCCTCGCTCCTGCCTCACCTCGCCAGAAGGGTGGCGGTAACCCAAAGCCCGAAATTATAGCCCACCCCGAAGCGGCCTGCGGCCGCCTCCCCTCAAGGGGCGCCACCAGCGGCCCGGCAAAGCCGGTTCCGCGGTGGCCGCTTGAACGTTCGCTATACGGCTTGCTCCAGGAAGCGCTGCGCATCCAGCGCCGCCATGCAGCCGGTGCCGGCACTCGTGATGGCCTGCCGGTACACATGGTCCTGCACGTCGCCGGCGGCGAAGACGCCCGGCACGCTGGTCATCGTGGCGAACCCCTGCAGGCCCGACTTGGTGATGATGTAGCCGTCCTTCATCTCCAGTTGGCCCTTGAAGATGTCCGTGTTGGGCTGGTGCCCGATGGCGATGAAGCACCCCTGGAGCGCCAGCTCTTCGGTCGTGCCGGTCATCGCGTCCTTCAAGCGCACGCCGGTGACGCCCGTCGCGTCGCCCAGCACTTCGTCCACGGTCTTGAAAAGTTTCAGCTGGATCTTGCCGGCGTTGACCTTGTCCATCAGTTTGTCGACGAGGATCGGTTCGGCCTTGAACTTGTCGCGCCGGTGCACGAGGTAGACCTTGCTCGCGATGTTCGACAGATAGAGCGCCTCCTCCACGGCGGTGTTGCCGCCCCCCACCACGCAGGTCACCTGGTCGCGGTAGAAGAAGCCGTCGCACGTCGCACAGCCCGAAACACCCTTGCCCATGAAAGCCTGTTCCGAGGGCAGGCCGAGGTACTTGGCGGAAGCGCCGGTCGCGATGATCAGCGCGTCGCAAGTGTATTGCCCGCTGTCGCCCGTGAGCGTGAACGGGCGCTTGCTGAAATCGACCGCGTTGACGTGGTCGAACACGATCTCGGTCTTGAAGCGCTGCGCATGATCGAGGAACCGCTGCATCAGGTCCGGCCCCTGGACACCGTGCACATCGGCGGGCCAGTTGTCCACGTCGGTGGTGGTCATCAGCTGCCCGCCCTGGGCCATCCCGGTGATCAAAACGGGCTGCAGGTTGGCGCGCGCCGCATAGACGGCGGCGGTGTAGCCGGCGGGGCCGGAGCCGAGGATCAGGACTTTGGCGTGTCTGGGTTGGGTCATGGTGGAAAACCTGTGTCGAAAACGCGACAGCTAGGTGTACATTTTGGGGCCGAGCGGCAAGTATCAACCCGAAGCCGGACCTCGATGCCAGCCGCTTTCCGCCCGATTGTAAGAAGCCCGCGCGAGCCGCGCGCCAGGAGGGATTTGAGAAATGTCGATGCTGTCCAATCTGGAGCTGATTCGCCGGGTGCCGCTGTTCGCGCTGCTGACAGCCAACCAGGCGGAGTCCGTTGCGGAGGCCGTCGTCAAACGCCGCTTCAAGCGCGGCGAGATCATCGTGGAGCAGGGGGAGAAGTCCAACACGCTGTTCATCATCCTCACCGGGCGGGTGCGGGTGGTGACCGCGGACAAGCGCGGCCGCGAGGTCATCCTGGCCACGCTCCAGCCCGGCGACTACATCGGCGAGATGAGCCTGATCGACAACGACGCGCACTCGGCCACCGTGCGCGCCGAGGTGCAGACCGACATGCTGGCGCTGGGCCGCGCCGAGTTCGCGCGCTGCCTGCCCGAGAACAGCTCGATGGCCTATGCGATCATGAAGGGCCTCGTGCAGCGCCTGCGCCAGGCCGACCGCAAGATCGAGTCGCTGGCGCTGATGGATGTGTACGGCCGCGTCGCGCGCGCCCTCCTGGAGTTCGCGGCGCCGGACCGCGAAGGCATCATGACGATCCGCGAGCGCATCTCCCGGCAGGACATCGCCAAGATGGTGGGCGCGTCGCGCGAGATGGTGAGCCGCGTCATGAAAGACCTGGAAGATCGGGGCTTCATCGAAACGCGCGAGGACGGCTCGATGCTGATCAAGGACCGGCTGACGACGCTCGGTTGATCGTTGCGGGCCATCTGCCAACGAATGTGCGCGCCGCTGCGTTAAGCTTGTGCTTGACGCATGACTTACTCCCTCAACACCTTGAACGAACCGCGCGGCGGCAGTGCCTCGCCGCGTGGCGTAGCCAACCGGCTCGTGCATGAAGTCGCGCTGGTCCTCGGACTGGCCGCACTGGTCTTCTGGTTGCTCGCGCTGGTGAGTTACTCCGCGCAGGATGCGGCGTTTTCCACGTCGGGCGCGGGACCGGTGATCCGCAACTGGGGCGGCCGCCTCGGCGCGTGGCTCGCGGATGCCAGCTATTTCCTGTTCGGATTTTCGGTGTGGTGGTGCTGCGCGGCGGGCGTGCGCGCCTGGCTGGCAACGCTGGCGCGGTGGATGCGCGGGAATGCCGAGGCGACGGACGCCGATGCGCATTTCTCCCACACCCGGCTGGCCTTCTGGATCGGCCTGGCCCTGCTGCTTTGCGCGAGCGCCGCGCTCGAGTGGTCGCGCCTGTACCGGTTCGAGCCGCGGCTGCCGGATCACGCGGGCGGCGCGCTCGGCTACCTGGTCGGCCCCCTGGCCGTGAAGTGGCTCGGCTTCACGGGTTCGGGACTGGTGTCCGTCGCGCTCGTGGTCGTCGGGGCCGCGGTGGTGTTCCGCTTTTCGTGGAGCCATGTCGCGGAGCGGCTGGGCGCCCGCATCGCGGGCTTCATCGATGCCCGGCGCGAGAAACGCGAGCTTGCGCAGGACCTCGCGTTCGGCCAGCAGGCCGCGCGGCAACGCGAGGCGGTGCTGGTCGACGAACGGATCGAAATCGAGGAACACCATCCGACGCCGGTGCTGATCGAGCCCGTGCTGGTCGAACTGCCCAAGAGCGAGCGGGTGGCCAAGGAAAGGCAGAAGCCGCTGTTCACCGACCTGCCCGATTCCAAGCTGCCGCAGGTCGACCTGCTGGACGGGCCGCAGGCGCGCCAGGAAGGCGTCTCGCAGGAAACGCTGGAGATGACCAGCCGCCTGATCGAGAAAAAACTGAAGGACTTCGGCGTGGAGGTGCGCGTGGTGCTGGCGCAACCCGGTCCGGTGATCACCCGTTACGAGATCGAGCCGGCCACCGGCGTGAAGGGCTCGCAGATCGTGGGCCTGGCCAAGGACCTGGCACGCTCGCTCAGCCTGGTCTCGATCCGAGTGGTCGAAACCATTCCCGGCAAGAACTACATGGCGCTCGAATTGCCGAACGCCAAGCGGCAATCCATCCGCCTGTCCGAAATCCTGGGCTCGCAGGTGTACAACGAAGGCAAGTCCCTTCTCACCATCGGCCTGGGCAAGGACATCGTGGGCAACCCGGTGGTCGCCGACCTGGCCAAGATGCCGCACGTGCTGGTGGCGGGGACCACCGGTTCGGGCAAGTCGGTCGGCCTGAACGCGATGATCCTGTCGCTGCTGTACAAGGCCGAGGCGCGCGACGTGCGGCTGCTCATGATCGACCCGAAGATGCTCGAGATGTCGGTGTACGAGGGCATCCCGCACCTGCTCGCGCCCGTCGTCACGGACATGAAGCAGGCGGCCAACGCGTTGAACTGGTGCGTCGGCGAAATGGAGCGGCGCTACCGGCTCATGAGCAAATTGGGCGTGCGCAACCTCGCTGGCTACAACCACAAACTCGACGAGGCGAAGGGCAAAGGCGAATTCCTCTACAACCCGTTCAGCCTCACGCCCGAGAGTCCCGAGCCGCTGGAACGGCTGCCGCATATCGTCGTGGTGATCGACGAACTCGCCGACCTGATGATGGTGGTCGGCAAGAAGATCGAGGAACTGATCGCGCGCCTGGCGCAAAAAGCGCGCGCAGCGGGCATCCACCTGATCCTGGCCACGCAGCGTCCGAGCGTCGACGTCATCACGGGCCTGATCAAGGCGAACATCCCGACCCGCATCGCGTTCCAAGTGTCCAGCAAGATCGACAGCCGCACCATCCTCGACCAGATGGGCGCCGAGGCGCTGCTCGGGATGGGCGACATGCTGTACATGGCCAGCGGCTCCGGGCTCCCGGTGCGGGTTCACGGCGCTTTCGTCAGCGACGACGAGGTGCACCGCGTGGTCACCTACTTGAAGCAGCAGGGCGAGCCCAATTACATCGAGGGGCTGCTCGAGGGCGGGACGATCGACGAGGACGGCGACCTCGCCGGCGGCGAGGGCGGTGCGTCCGGCGAAAAGGACCCGATGTACGACCAGGCAGTCGAAGTGGTGCTGAAGAACCGCCGAGCCAGCATCTCGCTGGTGCAGCGCCACCTCAAGATTGGTTACAACCGCGCGGCTCGGCTCGTGGAAGATATGGAGAAAGCGGGGCTGGTCAGCGCCATGAGCGGCAGCGGCCAGCGCGAGATCCTCGTGCCCACCCGGGCGGAGTAACCGATGTCTGTCATTGCGGGCCGCTTCGACGGGCTCAGGACAGGCCTGACACGCAATCCATCGCGGTGCGCCAAAGTCGATGCGGGATTAGTGCGACCTGGCAATCACAAGGGAGTCGTATGAGAGAGGTTTTTGCAGCAGTGGCACTGCTAGCGTGCTCTTTCGCCGTCCATGCCTCCGGCCTGGACAGCCTCGAGCACTTCGTCAAGTCCGTCAAGAGCGGCCGCGCGGAATTCGCGCAGGTAGTCACCGGGCCGGCCCGCGAAGGGCAGGCCGCGCGCACCAAGAGCTCGTCGGGAACCTTCGAATTTTCGCGGCCGAATCGCTTCCGGTTCGAATACAGGAAGCCGTTCGAGCAGACCATCGTCGCGGACGGACAGACGCTGTGGCTGTACGACGCCGACCTGAAGCAGGTCACGGCGCGCAAGCAGTTGCAGGTGCTGGCATCGACGCCGGCGGCGCTGATCGCCGCGGCGCCGGACCTGAATGCGCTGCGCAAGGAATTCGACCTGGAGGCCGCCGGCGAGAAGGACGGGCTTCAATGGGTCCAGGCGACGCCTCGCACGAAGGAGGGCCAGTTGCACAGCATCAAGGTGGGCTTTCGCGGCAACGACCTGGCGGCGCTCGAAATCCTGGACAGCTTCGGCCAGCGTTCGGTCCTCACATTCAGCAAGATGGAGGTGAACGCCGCGATCGCGCCCGAGCGCTTCCAGTTCAAGCCGCCGGCGGGCGCCGACGTCGTCAAGCAATAGTGTCTCGTCATGCCGGACCTGATCCGGCATCCACACGCCGCGCCGCTCGGGATTGCGGGTCAAGCCTGTCCTGAGCCCGTCGAAGCGGCCCGCAATGACAGCTTCTAGATCTCGCGCGTGATGCGGTCGAGGTCCTTGCGTTCGATGAATTCGTCCATGCGCGAAAGCAGCCGCCACCATTCGCTGCCGTCCTCCCGATAGATGCGCATCGCGCCGGCGCGCACCAGGATCTTGCGCAACTCGTCGTCCTCGAAGCCGCCCAGGTGCTGGCGCAGCGTTTCGAACGAGCGGTCGGTGAATTTCTTGTGGCTGAGGAAATGCCGCGCCGTCTCTTCGGCCATGAACTCGGTGCGGTGCTGCTCCCGCGCCAGTTTCAGCTGGTTCGCGAACTGCTGCCGATTGAGCACGTAGCTGATGCCGCCGCCCACCAGCGCGCCCAGTAGCGCGGAGAAGGTGGACCAGAGCGAGCTTTCCATGGTGGCCGCACTATAAGTGAAGTGGGTTTTGTAGGGTGCGCGATCGAGGTGGCACGGTGGGCACGAAGTACCCACCGTACGAAAACCAATGCCCTCCCAGTAGAGGCGCCATCTTCCTATACTGTCCCCCGTGAGCAAGACCGTCGCCACCGCGCACCAACCGCTCGCCGAGCGCCTGCGCCCCAAGACGCTGGGCGAGGTGATCGGCCAGCAGCACCTGTTGGGCGAAGGCATGCCGCTGCGCATCGCGTTCGAGTCGGGCCAGCCGCACAGCTGCATCCTCTGGGGCCCCCCCGGCACCGGCAAGACGACCATCGCGCGGCTGATGGCCGATGCGTTCGACGCGCAGTTCATCACGATCAGCGCGGTGCTCGGCGGCGTGAAGGACATTCGCGAAGCCGTCGAGCAGGCCCAGATCGCGCAGGGCACGGCGCTGGAGAACGCCTCGGGCGCCGGCGGCCGGCGCACCATCGTGTTCGTCGACGAGGTGCATCGCTTCAACAAGAGCCAGCAGGATGCCTTCCTGCCGCATGTGGAATCGGGCCTGTTCACTTTCATCGGCGCGACCACCGAGAACCCGTCCTTCGAGGTGAATTCCGCGCTGCTCTCGCGGGCCGCCGTGTATGTGCTGAACCCGCTGACCGAAGCGGACCTCGAGCAGATCGTCGCGAAGGCGCGCGCGATCGACGCGGTGCCCCCGGTCGAAAAGGCCGCGGTCGACCGCCTCGTTTCCTACGCCGATGGCGATGCGCGGCGCCTGCTCAACACCCTCGAGACGCTGGCGATCGCCGCCCGCAAGGAAAAACGCACGGAGATCACCGATGAGTGGCTGCTCAAGGTGCTCGGTGAGCGGCTGCGCCGCTACGACAAGGGCGGCGACCAGTTCTACGACACGATCAGCGCGCTGCACAAATCGGTGCGCGGATCGGATCCGGATGCGTCGCTCTACTGGTTCGTGCGCATGCTCGACGGCGGAGCCGATCCGCGCTACATGGCGCGCCGGATGATCCGGATGGCCACCGAGGACATCGGCCTGGCCGATCCGCGTGCACTGCGCATCGCGCTCGACGCGGCCGAGACGTACGAGCGGCTGGGCAGTCCGGAAGGCGAACTGGCGCTGGCCGAGTGCCTCGTCTACCTGGCCGTCGCGCCCAAGTCGAACGCGGTCTACAAGGCATACAACGAAGCCAGGGCGTTCATCGCCGGCGACGGCACCCGGCCGGTGCCGCTGCACCTGCGCAACGCGCCGACCCAGTTGATGAAAAACCTCGACTACGGCAAGAACTACCGCTACGCGCACGACGAGGAGGGCGGCTTTGCCGCCGGCGAAAATTATTTTCCGGAAGGAATGACGCCGCCCGAGTTCTACCGACCCGTCGATCGCGGGCTGGAAATCCGGATTGCAGAAAAGCTGAACCAGCTCAAAAAAAAGAACCGCGGCTGATGCTAGGAAAAATGCGGTGATGCCGGTGCAGTCCAGGGTAAACCCGGCCCGGAAACGTTTTTTTGCTGTCAGTCGCTTGGCCTACAATCGCCCGGCACAAGACCCGCCCATGAGCACTTTGGCGGGTTTTTTTTGAGGAGCCGGCGGCGGGTTCACAAGACCGGCAGACGGCAAGACGGCCGGGCCAGGTCAAAGGGGCCCGGGCGACGCAGGCCGAAACGGCCGGTTCGAAGAACGGAGCAAGCTCTATGGAAATTCTGCTGCAGCAGATCATCAACGGTCTGATTCTCGGCAGCATGTATGCCTTGATAGCCCTGGGCTACACGATGGTGTACGGCAT
>JAGRPN010000174.1 GCA_019449555.1 Ramlibacter sp. | reverse complement strand
GGCCTGGGCGCCGGCTTCATCCCGAAGATCATGGACACGAAGCTGCTCGATGGCGTGATCACGGTCGATGCCGAACCGGCGCGCGAGATGGCACGCCGCTGCGCCCGCGAGGAAGGCATCCTGGTCGGCATCTCGTCGGGGGCGGCGCTGGCCGCCGTGGCACAGAAGCTGCCGGAGATTCCGGCCGGCGCCACGGTGCTGTGCTTCAACTACGACACGGGCGAGCGTTACCTGTCGGTCGAAGGCTTCCTGCCGCAGGCCTGAAGCAGCGCGCCTCGAGCGCGTACCATCTGGGCCCTGCTTGATCGACACAAGCCAAGGCGTCCGGATGATCCGACTCTCCGAAATCAAACTCACGTTGGCGCAGGCCGAACAGGCGGAAGCGCCGTTGCGCTCCGCCGCGGCCGGCATCCTGGGCCTGAGCGAGAGCGAACTCGCGAGCGTGCAGGTCTTCAAGCGCAGCTTCGATGCGCGCAAGGCCGAACTGATGGCCGTGTACATCGTCGACGTCGCGCTGGCCGACGCGGCGCGCGAAGACACGTTGCTCGCCACGCTGGCGGACCGTCCGCACATTGGCCGCACGCCGGACATGGAATGGCGTCCGCCAGTGCAATTGCGCGAGCCGATATCGCAGCGGCCCGTGGTCGTCGGCTTCGGGCCGTGCGGCATCCTCGCGGCGCTGGTGCTGGCGCAGATGGGCTTGCGCCCGATCGTGCTGGAACGCGGCAAGAAGGTGCGTGAACGCACCAAGGACACCTGGGGCCTGTGGCGCAGGCGCATCCTCGACCCGGAAAGCAACGTGCAGTTCGGCGAAGGCGGCGCCGGCACCTTCTCGGATGGCAAGCTCTACAGCCAGATCAAGGACCCGCGCCACCTGGGCCGCAAGGTGATGACGGAGTTCGTCAAGGCGGGTGCGCCCGAGGAGATCCTGTACGTCGCCCATCCGCACATCGGCACGTTCAGGCTGGTGAAGATGGTCGAGAACATGCGCGAGCAGATCACGGCCCTCGGCGGAGAGATCCGCTTTCAGCACCGCGTGGTGGACTTGCTCGTCGAGGACACCACCGACGGCCGGCAAGTGCGCGGGCTGAGCGTGTTGGACCAAGCCACCGGCACCGTGATCGAGCTGCACGCCGAACACGTCGTGCTGGCGCTGGGCCACAGCGCGCGCGACACATTCGAGATGCTGCATCGGCGGGGCGTTTTCATGGAGGCCAAGCCGTTCTCCATCGGGTTTCGCGTCGAGCATCCGCAAGGCGTGATCGACCGCGCGCGCTGGGGCCGCCACGCCGGCCATCCGCTGCTGGGCGCGGCCGACTACAAACTGGTGCACCACGCGAGCAACGGCCGCTCGGTCTACAGCTTTTGCATGTGCCCCGGCGGCACGGTCGTCGCGGCGACGTCGGAGCCGCAGCGCGTGGTCACCAACGGCATGAGCCAGTATTCGCGCAACGAGCGCAATGCCAACGCCGGCATGGTTGTGGGCATCGAACCACGCGATTACCCCGGCGGCCCGCTGGCCGGCGTCGAACTGCAGCGCCGGCTGGAATCGAAGGCGTTCGAACTCGGCGGCGGCGACTACAACGCACCGGGCCAACTCGTCGGCGACTTCATCGCCGGACGGCCGTCGAGCCAGCTGGGCGATGTGGAGCCTTCCTACAAGCCGGGCGTCACGTTGGGCGACCTGCACGAGGCGCTACCCTCCTACGCGGTGGCCGCGTTGCGCGAAGCGCTGCCGGTGTTCGGCCGCAAGATCAAGGGCTTCGACATGCCCGGCGCGGTGCTGACCGGCGTCGAAACACGCACCTCGTCGCCGCTGAAGATCACGCGCGGCGAGGCTTACCAGAGCCTGAACGTGCGCGGCCTGTACCCCGCCGGCGAAGGCGCGAGCTATGCCGGCGGCATTCTCTCGGCCGGCATCGATGGCATCAAGGTGGGGGAAGCGGTGGCGAGAAGCCTGGTCGCTTGAAGCGTCACCTGTTCTGAACGGCGAGAAAAGGGCCGCGTTGACGCGGCCCTTTTTCGGTTCGGCAAAGCTGTCTAGGCGGTGGCCGCTTGCAGTGCCGCGATCCGCTCTTCGATCGGCGGGTGGGTCGAGAACAGCTTGCCCACACCCGACGTGATGCCGAAGGCCTGGATGCTCTTGGGCAGCTCGCCCGGGACCATGCCGCCCAGGCGGGCGAGCGCGTTGATCATGGGCTGCTTGCGGCCGAGCAGGTGGGCGGATCCGGCGTCGGCGCGGAACTCGCGCTGCCGCGAGAACCAGGCCACGATGATGGCGGCGAGGAAGCCCAGCAGGATGTCCAGCACGATCGTCGTCAGGTAATAGCCGATGCCGGGGCCCGAACGGTTTTGGCCCTTTTGCAGCAGGCCGTCCACGAAATAGCCGATCACGCGCGACAGGAACACCACGAACGTGTTCATCACGCCCTGGATCAGCGTCATCGTCACCATGTCGCCGTTGGCCACGTGCGACACCTCGTGGCCGATCACGGCTTCGACTTCCTCGCGCGTCATGCCCTGCAGCAGGCCGGTGGACACCGCCACGAGGGCGTTGTTCTTGAACGCGCCGGTGGCGAACGCGTTGGGCTCGCCTTCGAAGATGCCGACCTCGGGCATGCCGATGCCGGCCTGGTTGGCGAACCTGCGCACCGTTTCCACGATCCATGCTTCGTCGGCGTTGCGCGGCTGTGCGATGACCTGCACGCCGGCGCTCCACTTGGCGACCGGCTTGGAGATCAGCAGCGAAATGATGGCGCCGCCAAAACCCATGATCGCCGCGAAGACCAGCAGCGAGCCGAGGTTCAGGCCATTGGCCGTGAGGTAGCGGTTCACACCCAGCAGGCTGGCGACGATCCCCAGCACCACCACCACGGCCAGGTTGGTGAGAACGAACAGAACGATACGTTTCATGAAATCTCCGAACAGTGGGTCAGGTCCAATTCCCGGCAAAGATGAGGCTCGCTTGGTCCCAATTCAAGAGCGCGAAGTTCCGGAAGGCTTCCTCGTTTTGGCCTCCCTGCGCCCGGCCGGCCGGAACACGAGCGCGTCATCATAGAAGGAAAACTCATCGTTGCCGGGCCACCAGCCCGGCACGCCGAGCACCGGCAGGGGCGTGAATGCTTTGGCTGCCAGCCGCCGGGCAGTCAACTGCCCCGCCAGCCAAGTGTCGAGCGAATCGTCCGCCGGCGCGGGGGCACGCCAGACATGGGCGGTGAGCTCCTTGCGCGGCGCGGCCAGCTTGTCCAGCAGCGCGTGGCCGAACACCACCAGACGTGCTTCGCGCCAGAGCGGCCGCAGCTCGACGAACAGGCGGCGCCACTCGCGCGCCAGCAGCGCCTGCCACAGCTCGGGCGGCGCCGAAAGCAGCGCGCCGTTCTCGTCGAACAAGGTGATGGCGTCGCGAACAGCGCCTCGCACCGGGCCGACTCCGGCGCGCGCGATCTCGGCCGCCTGCAGTGCGTTCAGTCGCCGCTTGGAACACGGAAACCGCAGCCAGACCAGCCCGTTGAAGAAGTCGTGCAGGTTGTCGCGAGTCGGCACGCTCGCCGTTCGCGCGACGAATGCCTCGTAGGCCTCGCCGGGCGGCGCGCTCGAGGACGCGAACGCCGGAAGGCCTGGATCGCGGCGCTCCTGCGCTAGAGCCGAGAGCACCGATGCAACACTTTCTGCGGACTGGAGCGCCTGCCGCCCGGCATCGAGCAGTGAGGCGTAGGGCGCATACCAGGGCTGCCGCGCATTGGCCTCGGCCAGCTGTCGCAGCGCCGCGGGTTTCACGCACGTATCGGCGGGGTGAACTGGACCTTGCTCGGCCGTTTTTCGGGGCTCAGCACGAACAGCTCCGGATGCTTCCTGAAGAGTTTGAGGGAACTCGCGCTCTTGCCCAGCAGTTTGCCGGCGCGCAGCAGCTGCGCTGCCTGGTTCAGCTCGACGCGCTCGCCGCGGCGCAATTCGGGCACCACCTCGAGGATGCGCGACACGTCCTCCGGCCATGTGGGCGGGGGCGGCGGCGCAGCGCGCGTGCGGCCGCGGCGCGGCTCGCGGGCCACCGGCTTCGGCGCCGCCGTCCTGGCGCCGTGGTGCTCGATATCGGTGAATTCGTCGTACACCGCGACGGTCTCTTCGCCGGTCTTGCCCTTCTGGCCGATGCCGCACACCCGGCAGCCCTTTTCGCGCAGCCGGAGCACCAGCGGCGCGAAATCCGAGTCGGATGACACCAGCACGATCACGTCCGGCCGCTGCGCGATCACGAGGTCGATGGCATCGACGGCCAGAGCGATGTCGGTGCTGTTCTTGCCGCTCGAGAGGTTCACCATCGGGCGCACCAGCAATCGCTTGAACAGCGCCTGCTGCTTGAGCGCCGTCTCGGCGTTGCAGTAAGCGCGCCGCACGTGAATCGCGCCGTGTTCCGCCATCGTGCGTTGAACGGCTTGCTCGATGACGTCGGCCGAGACGTTGTCGGCGTCGATCAGCAACGCCACGCAGCGGGCTTCATTCATGCGAGCCTCCACGCCAGTGTCTCGCCCGAGCGCAGCGGCTTGAGCTGCGCGTCGCCGAACGGGAACGTTTCCGGCGAGGTCCAGGTTTCGCGCCGCAGCGTCACCACTCCGCGGTTGCGCGGCAAGCCGTAGAAGTCCGCGCCGTGGAAGCTCGCGAACCCTTCCAGCCGCTCCAGCGCGCCGGCGCCGTCGAACGCCTCGGCATACAGCTCGAGCGCAGCATGCGCCGTATAACAGCCGGCGCAGCCGCTGGCGTGCTCCTTCAGGTGGGCCGGGTGCGGCGCGCTGTCGGTGCCCAGGAAGAACTTGGGGCTGCCGCCGGTCGCCGCCTCCACCAGCGCCAGCCGGTGCGTTTCGCGCTTGAGCACCGGCAGGCAGTAGTAGTGCGGCCGGATCCCGCCGGTAAAGATCGCGTTGCGGTTGTACAGCAGGTGATGCGCGGTAATCGTGGCGGCGACGAAGCGGTCCGCGTCATGCACGTACTGCGCGGCTTCGCGCGTGGTGATGTGCTCCACCACGATCTTCAGTTCGGGCAGATCGCGCCGCAGCGGAATCAGCTGCGTCTCGAGGAAGACTGCTTCGCGGTCGAACACGTCCACGGCCGGGTCCGTGACTTCCCCGTGCACGAGCAGCGGCAGCCCCTCGCGCTGCATCGCTTCGAGTGTCTTGTAGGTCCTGCCCAGTTGCGTGACACCGGCATCGCTGTTGGTCGTGGCCCCGGCGGGATAGAGCTTGACCGCGACGACGCCGGCCTGCTTCGCACGAACGATCTCATCGGGCGGCAGGTTGTCGGTGAGGTACAGGGTCATCAGCGGTTCGAACTCCAAACCCGGTGGCACGGCGGCGCGAATGCGCTCGCGATAGGCCATGGCCTGCGCAGCGGTGGTGACCGGCGGCCTGAGGTTGGGCATGATGATCGCCCGTCCGAACTGGGCGGCCGTATGCGGCACCACGGTCTTCAGTGCCTGACCGTCGCGAACGTGCAGGTGCCAGTCGTCGGGCCGGGTAAGGGTGATTTCCTGGATCATGGCGCTATTGTCGCCGGGGGGGCGTCCTTCAATGCGCCAGTATCTTGTTCAGGAAATCCTTGGTGCGCGGCTGCCGGTTCTCGGGGTGCGCGAAGAACTCGTCCTTCGAACAGTCCTCCAGGATCCGGCCGCCCACGTCGATAAAGATGACGCGGTTGGCCACCTTGCGCGCGAAGCCCATCTCGTGCGTGACGACCATCATCGTCATGCCTTCCTTGGCCAGCGCGACCATCACGTCCAGCACTTCGCCCACCATCTCAGGGTCCAGCGCCGAGGTCGGCTCGTCGAACAGCATCACGATCGGGTCCATCGACAGCGCCCGGGCGATCGCGACCCGCTGCTGCTGCCCGCCGGACAGCTGGCCCGGGTACTTGTCCTTGTGCGCCATCAGCCCGACGCGGTCGAGCATTTTCAGCCCGCGCGCGAGCGCCTCGTCCGGCGTGCGCCCGAGCACCTTGATCTGCGCGATGGTCAGGTTCTCGGTCACGGAGAGATGCGGAAACAGCTCGAAATGCTGGAACACCATGCCCACGCGGCTGCGCAATTTGGGCAAGTCGGTCTTGGGGTCGTGCAGCGGGATCCCGTCTACGTAGATCTCGCCCTTCTGGAACGGTTCGAGCGCGTTGACGGTCTTGATCAGCGTCGATTTCCCCGACCCCGACGGGCCGCAGACGACCACCACGTCGCCCTTTTCAATCTTCACGGAGCAGTCGGTGAGCACCTGCACCGGCCCATACCACTTGGAGACGTTCTTGATTTCGATCATGGGTTTACTCATCGGTGTGTTCTCCAGCGCCGAAGGCGCTTCGGGTGGGTCATTTCCTAGCGAATGATGGCGATTCTCTTGTGCAGGCGCTTGACGAACCACGACAAGGTGAAGCAGATGACAAAGTAAACCATGGCCGCGAGCAGGTACGACTCGATGGGGCGGCCGTAGTTCTTGCCCGCGGCGTCGAAACCCTTGAGCAGGTCGTAGGCGCCGATGGCGTACACCAGGGACGTGTCCTGGAACAGGATGATGGTCTGCGTCAGCAGCACCGGCAGCATGTTGCGAAACGCCTGGGGCAGCACGATCAGTTTCATGTTCTGCCCGTAGGTCATGCCCATGGCCTGCCCCGCATGCACCTGCCCGCGCGGGATCGACTGGATGCCCGCCCGCATGATCTCGCTGAAATAGGCCGCCTCGAAAGCGACGAACGTGATGACCGCGGAGATTTCAGAGCGGTAGTTCTCGCCCAGCCGGTACGGAAACAGCGCGTAGAACGACGCCGGCACGAGCAGATAGAACCACAGGATCACCATCACGAGCGGGATGCTGCGCATGCCGTTCACGTAGACGGCGGCGGGCGCGACGAGGAACTTGCGGCCCGAAAGCCGCAATAGCGCGAGCACGGTCCCGAAGATCACGCCTCCCACGGTGGCGACGATCGTCAGCACCACGCTGAAATACAGGCCCTTCAGCAGGAAGGCGCGAACGAGTTCCCAGTTGTAGAACGAGAAGTCGATATCCATCATGCCTCCCACGGGCCGCACCGAGGCAGGCATGGGCCCCCTCGGGGGGCAGCGAACGGGAAGTGAGCGTGGGGGTCCATTCAGTGCCCTCCCGCGCCCGCGTCGGCGGACACGATGAAGCCGGGCACCCGTGTCCTTTTCTCGATCGCCGCCATGATGCGGTTGATCGCGAACGCGGAAACGACATACAGGCCGGTGACGGCCAGGTAGATCTCGATGCCGCGCGAGGTCTCCTCCTGGGCCTGCAGCGCGAACATGGTCAGCTCGGAAATGGAGACCGCGAACGCGACCGACGAATTCTTGAAGATGTTCATCGACTCGCTGGTGAGCGGCGGGATGATGATGCGGTAGGCCATCGGCAGGATCACGTAGCGGTAGTACTGCGGCGTCGTGAACCCCATCGCCATGCCGGCATAGCGCTGGCCCTTGGGCAGCGCCTGCACGCCGGCGCGCACCTGCTCGGCGATCCGCGCCGACGTGAAGAAGCCGAGCGCGAACACCACCAGGATGAAATCCGGCAACTGCCGCAGCGGCAGGAACAGCGCCGGGATCACGTGGTACCAGACGAAGATCTGCACCAGCAGCGGGATGTTGCGAAACAGCTCGACCCAGGCGTTGCCGAAGCGCGCGAGTCCGGGGCTGTCCGGCAAGGTGCGGATGATGCCGATCAACGAGCCGACCGTGAGCGCCAGCACGAGTGAGAGCAGTGAGACCGAAATCGTCCAGCCCCAGGCGGAGAGCAGCCATTCCCAATAGGTCGGGTACTTTCCGCCGGGGTCCTGCAAAAAGACTTCCCATTGCCAGTTCATCGCCATGGAAATCGCTCCTCGGGTCTTATACGTATGTGCGCCAGCGCTGGGCGGTGCTTGCCATGTTGCTGGAACACTGCTTGATTTTCAACTGAATCATCACGCCGCGCCCAGCGAGGCCAAGAAAAAAGCCCGCGCGCACAGGGCGAGCGGGCTTTTTGCCGGCGTCAAGCGCTTACTTCTTCAGGTAGTCTTCGACCGGCTTGTCATTGGGGTTGGCCCAGGCCGCCTTCGTCGCCGCGCTGGCCGGCAGGTTGATCGCGACGTTCTTCGGCGGGATCGGCTGCACGAACCACTTGTCGTAGATCTTCTGGATTTCGCCCGACTTCATCAGGTCCTTGACCGTGTCGTCGGCGAGCTTCTTGAAGGCCGCATCGTCCTTGCGGACCATGATCGCGATCGGCTCCACGCTCAGCGGCTCGCCCACGATCTTGTAGTCGGAGGGAGACTTGGAACTGGCGATGTTCCCGGCCAGGATCTGGCCGTCCATCACGAACGCGTCGGCGCGGCCGGACTCGAGCAGCAGGAAGCTGTCGGCGTGGTCCTTGCCGAACACTTCCTTGAAATCGACGCCCTTGGCACGCTCGTGCTTGCGCAGCAATTGCACCGAGGTGGTGCCCGTCGTGGTGGCCACGTTCTTGCCATTGAGCTGGGCGATCGAGTTGATGCCCGATTTGGCCTTGACCGCGATGCGCACTTCCTCGACGAACGTGGTGTCCACGAACGACACGTCCTTGGCGCGAGCGGCGTTGTTCGTGGTGGAGCCGCACTCGATGTCCACTGTGCCGTTCTGCACCAGCGGGATGCGGTTCTGCGAAGTCACCGGCAGGTACTTGACCTCGACCTTCTTGCCGATCGCCTTCTCGAGGTTGCCGATGATGCGCTGGCAGATCTCGACGTGGAAGCCGCCATATTTGCCGTCACCCATGGTGTACGACAGGCCACCCGACGAATCGCGCACCCCCATGGTGATCACGCCCGAGGCCTTGACCTTGCCGATGGTGTCGTTCGCCTGGGCGAACGCGCCGCCGACGGCGAGGGCCGCGACCGCGAAAGCCAGAACATGCTTTTTCATACGAAACTCCTGTGGTGAAGCGTTATTGTGAATTGAGAACGAAATTCTAGGGTCTGCGGTTTGCGGGAATACCCTCAGACCCGAATGGGACGATCCTGATCGCTGCGCATTTTGGATCGAAAGCAGGCATTGTGCTTGCGGCGACTTCAGTTCCCGCGCCGCAAGGGCTCCGTCAGCTTTTCCGGCACGAGCAGCGCGTCCGTCACCAGGGTGATCGACTCGCGCACCCGGCGCGCCAGCAGATCGCGGTTCGCCTCGCGTTGCCGATCACCTCGAAGGCGACCTGGTTCACGACTCCTGCGCCCGAATCAGCTGCGGCATCGCCGAAAGGGGCGTGCCGGAAATGGCGAAGTTTTCGATCGCGCGAATCTCATCACCCATGAAAGCCGCTATTTGGCGCCGCCCGGACCGGCGAGGTACGTCCACAGGGCCTGCACGGTGCCCTTGGGCGTTTCCTTGCCTAAGGGTTTTTCCCGATAGGCCCGCACTTCCATGGTCAGCTCCAGGCCGTGGATTTCCGGCGGCGCCGCGCTGACCAATTTGCGCGCGCGCAGCTCCTTCTTCACGGCGCTGTGCGGCAGGAACGCGACGCCGTGGCCCTCCAGCGCCATCACCTTCAGGCCCTCCGCCATATCGGTTTCGTACACCCGGTCCAGGTGGATCGCGGTGGGCGACTGCTGCAGGATCAGGTCCGTCACCCGTCCCAGGTACGCGCCCGGCCCATAGCCGAGGTACGGCAAGGGCTGCACGGCGCGGCCGGGCAACCTGAACAGCGGCTGGCCGTCGGCGTCGGGCTTGCAGTAAGGCGAGAGCACCTCCTGGCCGAGCTCGACCATCTCATAGCGGTCGGGATCGAGCTGCAGCGGCTGCGACGGATGGTGGTAGGCGATCAGGATGTCGCAGCCGCCCTCCACCAGCCGCATCACGGCGTCGTGCACGTTCAGTGCAATCAGGCGGCTCTTGATCGGGCCGAATTTCTCCCGCAGCGACGACACCCAGGCGGGGAAGAACGTGAAGGCCAGCGTGTGCGGCACGGCGAATTCGATCACGTCATGACCCGCGGAGGAATGCCCGCGCAGCATGGCGCGCGTGCTCTGCAAGGCCTGCAGCATCTCGAGCGACTGCGTGTAGAGCGTTTCGCCGGCCGGCGTGAGGCGCGTCGGATACGAGCTGCGGTCCACGAGATCGGCGCCGGCCCAGGCTTCGAGCGCCTGGATCCGGCGCGAGAACGCGGGCTGGGTGACGTGCCGCAATTGCGCCGAACGGCTGAAGCTGCGCGTCTCGGCGAGGCTCACGAAGTCCTCCAGCCATTTGGTTTCCATGGCCGCATTATTCCCCGCCTCAGCAACCGAGCATGCCGGCCAGTGCGACGAGACTATTGGCGTGAAGATCGTTTTCCGGCCGGGGCGACACGTCCTTGGGACGGGCAGCGCCGAACTCCAGCGGGCGCTCGACGTACGCCGAGCGCAACCCGCTGGCGCGTGCACCGGCGAGGTCGTCGTGGTGGGCCGCCACCAGCATCACCTCCTGCGGCGCGACGTCGAAGACGCGCGCCACACCGAGGTACGTCGCCGGGTCGGGCTTGTAGGCACGGAACACTTCCGCCGACAGGATGCAGTCCCATGGCAAGCCCGCGTGCTTGGCCATGTTCGCCAGCAGCCCGATGTTGCCGTTGGACAACGTGCAGATCATGAATCGCGACTTGAGCCGCCGCAGCCCCTCCACCGAATCCGGCCACGGGTCGAGCCGGTGCCAGACCTTGTTCAGGTGCTTCTTCTGCGCATCGTCCAGGCCCTCGATCCCGAACCGTTGCAGCAGCGTGTCCAGGATCATCCGGTGCAGGTCGTCGATCAGCGTCCAGCCGAGCTCGCCCGACCTGACGCGCTGCATCGCCGGTTGGTAGCCCTCGCGCCAAGCCAGGGCGAATGCGCCGCCATCGACGCCGAGGCGCATGGCGTCCACTTCGCGCGCGATGCTGCCATGCCAGTCGACGACCGTGCCGAAGACGTCGAACGCGAGGATGCGGGGGTTCACCTCAGGTCGCGGTTGCCGTGATGAACCAGGTGCTCGACGGCGCCCAGATGCCGTCCGGCCGCTCGTAAGGCGTCAGCGCCTCCTGCAGCGCCTCGACCACCTGCGGCCTGCGCCTGGCGCCCTCCTCGCCGGCCAGCCGGATGATCTCGCCGGCCGGGCCGAGCGCCATCGCGAACTCGATCGCGTCGGCCATGTCGCGGCCGATGCAGATGTCGCAGTCGTAGCGCTCGAAGGTGATGCGCTCGAAGCCGGCGACGCGCAGCATCGTGCTCACCATGTCCGGGCCCGACATCGAGAACGGGCCGGGCCCGCAATGCACCTGGTCGGTTTCCTCGTGCGACACGACCGGCACGATTTCCTTCACCCGCAGCTCGGCCTCGTGCAGCCACGGGTTGTCCTCGCGCCGGCGCCACACGATCTGCGTGAAAGTACCGCCGGGCTTGAGCGCCTTGCGCACGTTGCGCATCGCCGCGCCGGGCATCTCGAAGAACATGGTGCCGAACCGCGCGAACGCGTGGTCGTATGGGCCGTGCAGGTCGCCCCACTGCGCGTCGCCGACGACGAAGCGCGCGTTCGGGATCCCATCGCGTCGCGCCCCCGTTTCGGCGTCCCGGATGAAGTTCTCCGCGCAGTCCACGCCCACCGCCTCGCCGTCGGGGCCGACCTGTTTGGCGATGCGGCGCGTGCTGTCGCCGAAGCCGCAGCCGACATCCAGCACCCGCGCGCCTTCCTGGTACTTGCAGCGCTCGAACGCGGCATCACTGTGCTGCGACAGCCCATCGATGAGCAGGTGTCTGAAGCGGCAGAACTTGTCGTACAGGACTGTGTTCCACGCTTCGACGATGATTGCGTTGCTTTCATCCAAGCTGCGCTGGTTCATGGGTTCACCTCATGCCATCGGGTTGGTCGGGCCGGCCGCTGCAGCGGCCGGCGGGGGCCGCATGGTAGCGCCTTTCGCCCGCGGCAACAACGCGATTTGCACGTAGCGCGGCGAGACTCGCCGCGCTGCTCGACCATTCGTTACCGCGACGCCATTGCCGTTCCGATGGTGATGAGGGTGACGCGCGGCTTCAGGACGCGCTCACCGGTGCCAGCAGGTTCGCATCGCGCGCCAGCCGCCATTTGCCGCCCTGTTTGCGCAGCACCGATAGCGTGTGCCCGGCGCGTTGTATTGGCGGCGCGCCGCCCGGTGGCGTGGCGATCACTGTCAAGTGCGTCCACATGAACGCCCAGTCGCCGATGACCTGGATCTCCTGGATTTCGCTGGTGCCGTCGAACCGGGACGCTTGCCCGGCCGCTTGCGCCTTGGCGGCGGCCGCGAAATCCGCCTTGCGCATGACGGGGCGGCCCGGCACCAGAAAAACGGCGTCGTCGGTCATCAGGTTCAAGACGGTGTCGGCGTCACCTGCTTTCGTCGCGGCCATCCAGGTAGCCACGAGCTGCCGGATTTCCTGCTCGTCGGTTTGCATGCGAACTCCTTGCGCCGGGCAGCAACCCTCGCCGATGACGCGAAATCACTTTTGCCGTCGGCGAAAGTTAATAGAGGCGGGCCGCGGCGTCAATGGGAAACGCGGGTCATGCAACCGCGTATTCCAGCGCCCAGTAATAGCGCCAGGTCCGGTATCGCACCCGCACGGCGAGCCCGTCGGTGACGGACCTCAGCTCGCTCTCCGAAGGGAAATTCTTGAGCACGCGATGCGTGGTGCCGTCGCTGAGCCGGCGCACCTGATAGGTGTTGCCTTCGGCGTCGCTGTCGCTGATCGGGGAACTGCTGCCGGGCACGAACAGGTTGTCGAGCAGCACCACCGTGGCGCCCGGCTCAAGCGCCGCATGAAAGCCGTGCAGGAACTCGCGCGTGCGCGACTTGGGCACATGCGAGAACCAGAAACCGGCGAAGCCGCCCTGGAATTTCGGCTCGGAATGCGGCAGTGCGTAGGCGTCGCCGACGGCGAACTCGACGTTCGGCTGCGGCACCCTGCTCCTCGCGATGCGCATTGTCTCGGGGGCCGCGTCGAGCGCCAGCACGCGCGACGCCGAGGGCGCGATGAACTGGGTCCAGTAGCCGGTGCCGCAAGCGACTTCCAGCACGCTGCGGCCTGCGAAGAGCGGCGGCAGCCAGGCCTCGATCTGCCGCAGGTCCTGCTGACGCTCGGGCTTGAGGTAGATCTTGTCGTATTCCGGCGCGCGGGCGGCGTAATAGTCCTGCATTTCGTCTGGGCTGTTCGGCATGGTCACCTCTCGCGTTGCCGGCTACCCGCGTCCGTCGGCCCGGGCCAGTCGGCGATGAACCGCAGTGCATTCGCCACGTCCGCCGGCGAGCGGACATGCACCGTTTGCAGGCCGGCCGCGGCCGCTCCCTTGACGTTCGCGAGCGAGTCGTCGAAGAACAGGATCGAAGCGGCCGGCACGCCAAGCGCCCGCGCCACATGGGCGAACGCGCGCTCGTCCGGCTTCCTCAGTCCGATTTCATGCGAGGCGAAGATGCGGCCGAACGCGCTCGCCACCGAGGGATACGCGCGGCTCCAGTGCGCCTGGTGCGCGGCGTTCGTGTTCGTGAACGCATGGCAGGGAATACGGTCGCGAATGGCCCGGATCAGCGCGGTCGTTTCGGCGATTTCCGCGACGAAGATCGCGTTCCAGCCCTGCTCGATCTGCGCCGGCTCGGCGTCCAGCGCGAGCGTGGCGGCGAGGTGCTGGAAATATTGCTCGGCGCTGATTTCGCCGCGCTCGTGCCGCTCGTACGGTTCGTCGTGCCTGAACGCCTGCTTGAGCTCGTCGAGCGTGAGGCGTGAGGCGGGTTGCCAAGCCCGCAGCGCTCGCTCGAAGTCGATGTCGATGAGAACGCCGCCCAGGTCGAACAGCAGGATCTGAGGTTGGCCGGTGCGCATCGGGGCACAGCATAGCGCGTGACGCGCCGGCCGCGGCGCACGCCACGCGCCACGACCAGCCTTGCACGCCTACCGCGGCAGGTCGGTCCTGTGCTGGATGATGCGCGACACCAGGCCGTACTCGATCGCTTCTTCGGCGGACAGCCAGCGGTCGCGCTCGATGTCGGCCAGCACGCTGTCCAGGGGCCTGCCGGTCTCGCGGGCGATCGTGCGCGCGATGCGCTCGCGCGCCTTGATGATTTCCTGGGCGTGGATCGCGATGTCGCTCGCCGGCCCGCCCGCGCCGCCGCTGGGCTGGTGGATCAGGAAGCGGGTATTGGGCAGGCAGAAGCGCCGTTCGCGCGGCGCGGCCAGGTAGAGATGAGTCGCGGCGCTGCCCACCCAGCCGGTGCCGATCATGTTCACCGGCGCGGCGATGAATCGCACGATGTCGTGGATCGCGTCGCCCGATTCGAGGTGGCCGCCGGGCGAGCTCACCAGGATGTCGATCGCCTGCGGGCCGTCGGCGTCCAGCGCGATCAGCCGGCGCGCCACGTCGGCAGCCGAGCGGTCGGTGATCTCGCCGAAGATCATCAGCGTGCGCGACTTGAATGCTTTTTCTTCGAGGAAGTTGGTGCGCGGCTCAGCCGTTTCAGCGGGCGCGGCCGCGTGTTCTGGGGTTTCCATGCAAGAGCTCCTTGGCATATGCCGTGCCCCGAACGAGGCAGCGGCTTTGCGGCAAACGAGTGTACGGCATGGCCGCCGGACGCGTCAGCCGCCGCGCCAATGTTCAGCTCGTCCGGGAACCTGCTAGCGCTCTTGGCACCACTGCTGTTCGCATGGAACACCGTCGTTGTCACCATCCATCTTCACGCCGAGGCAGTTGTTGAGGAAGAACGTGGCCTCCGCGCAAGATGTCATTTGCGAGCAATAGGTACGACCGTCGCACTTGAATTGCGCGGCCGCTATCGGTTCAGCGGCCGGGACGGGAAGCGCAGGCGATTCAGCTGCGTCAACTTGACGCGCGGCACTCGCGGCACGGCTCGTCTGGTAGCGACCGTACCCTTGCCACGCGACCAGACAGAGAATGATGATCAGGATGAAGCGCTTCATGGTCCGGTCATTGTCAATTGCTGCCACTCAAGCAGATTTGTTCTTGCAAGCCACGATCGCGACATTCGCGGAGCCTGGCTTCCTTTACCTCAGGAAATCTGGCCCAAATATCAGTGCATCGGATCGACCACGAATTAGATTGCGCACAAAACTGCCGTTCAAAGTCTTGCCCTGAGCTGGCCGAATGATAAGAGTAGGGAATCCACAGAAGCAGTAAGGCGCCGTAAGACAGGAGATTCGCAAACGCTGTGCGGCCATACACATGCCTTCTCGTCAGTGATGGATTTTTCGTTCCGTAGTAGTGCCCTTCAACCGCGAAGGTAAGCAGCCAACAAATGCCTACGAAGAGAAGCGCCGCCAAAAAGATCCCGGCCTTACCAAATCCATCGATGAAGCCGTAGGACGGGGCTGGCAGTCTGCCGTAAAGAAAGGTCTGGGCTAGCAACCGTCTGGCGGACTCAGGAAGAAAGGCAAACGTGGTTTGAGCATCCCTACCGCCGAGATACGCACCCACCATAGAGAGGCCAACGCCGACGGGTAGCGCAGCCAACATGCTCCAGAGATTTCCTTTGAGCGCGTTCTTGTATGGCCGCTGCCACTTCCACTGGACCATAAGCCACCCTTCAATCGCCACCACAAGCGGCAACGCAAGTACCCAGAGGACATTTGCGGAAATCATTGTTGGTATGAATGCATCCGCACGGGCCACCAACGGCGCCATGACCAAAACCAATGCCACCCGAGACCGAATGCCGACTGCGGCACGGAAAGTCCTTCGATAGCGGTCCAACGTGCAATTTAGACTGACTGGCGCGGCTTGAGCGCGCCAGCCTGGCTGGAATGAAAAGTCAGGCACTTTGCTTAGACCTCCCCTTTAGTTCGTGCGTTTCAGCGCTTTATTTTGTTTGCCCACCATTGAATCACCTGAGCAAGCCCGATAAGAAGCGCAACCCATATCGTATATGCGAGGGCAATGCCCAGCGGCTTCGGCCATGCGAACCATCCAGGAGCATTCATCAACCCCAAGCTCCAAAGAAGAGAGGTAAAAGGGCTGGTGAGAAGTAAGGCAGGAACTGCCAGAACCCAGAAGAACACCTCCCCAGCTAGCTCGAATGCGCTAGGGAAGAAAGACTTAACTGCAGCGGAGAGCCAAAGGAGGATTCCATGGAGGGCAACCGCTGCCGCGCAAAATCTAAGGACGCGTACCAACATTCGGGCCGAGGGAATAAACGCTGCCGCGCGCATTTTGCCTAATGCCTTTTTGCCTGCCCGGGCCCATGCCAGCCTGCCCTGTCAGCTTTATTTCCCAGCCAGTAGGTCTTGTCGCCAACTTGGCCCTTGAAAGGAGCCTTGGAGTCGGCGCTGTCCAGACGCATGACGACTTGCCCCAGAGTAAGGCCGTCCCCCGCCTTTCGACATAACGTTCGGCATGAGCGGTGTTCCAAAAACGGCGCCGAAGCGGGTTTTGGACCGTCCGCTCCATGGAGGTGTTTGGCCACACCATATGACTCAAGCCAAGAGCAGACGAACTGCCCAGTAAACGCCGATGGCCATTTGCACGGCGAACGATGCAAACCGAACCGTAACCGCCGCCTCGGAGAGGGAACTGAGGTGAACGAGCGACTGCAGAAATCGCGCACCGAGAAAAACGTATGCCAATGGATCAGTGACTGCGGACTTGCCCGCCAGTACAGCGATGACCATGAGACCACCGAAGATCGGCAAGCCTTCGATGCAATTTGCATGTGCCCTCGCCAAACGCTGCATGAACGGCGACAGGTTGGAGTTGTCTGGCGTGAACCCGTTCGCTGGCACCGCCTTGGTGGCAACGAGCTTGGCGCGAATGACCTCCATGAGAACCAAGAGGGCCAGAGACCAGGAAACGAACCCGGTCAGGGCGATGAGAGTAGGGTTCATGCTGTTTGATCTCGATTCCTGGGTTTTGCGCGTGACTCGCGACGGCGTGCCAAGTAGAGCCTGACGTTCGACAGCAGACCAAAGCTTGCTTTGGTCTGTCCGCTTCGATGGAGCGGTTAGATTCCTGCTCGAGAAACGCGCCAGCCTGCCCTCGCCTGCAAGGGCACGGCGCTTACCTGGCTCGCTTCAATACCACCTCGGCCGAACCGCCGCTGGAAGCAGGGGTCGTCCACTTCAGTTCGTCCCCAGTGACAGTGAACGGTCGTTTCTGCTCGGTCCCGTTCCAGTTCGGGAACGTGCTGGTTTCTATATGAAAGGTGATGGTCTTGTCTGCTTCGTTGACGGTGTACGTGCCGAAGTGAGCGATCGAACCCTGCACGACGGCCTTGTTCTCCTCCCCAGTACCTTCATTTCGATTATTGGACGCGAATTTGGCCTGCCCACGGCGCGCTGTCATCAATATATAGTGGCCACTGCTATCAAAGCTTGCGAGCCCCTGCGGACCGGGACCATACAGCGGAACCCGACTGCCATCTGCGCCGACAATATCGACCGCAACGTACGCCCAGGTTCCGACGACTTGCTCTTTCAGCGTCTTTTGTTGGGCGACCGCGTCTGTCGAGGGCAGGAAAACTCCCAGAGCCAGTGCCACACTGGTCAGTGTGAGTCTGCGAAGTCGTTTCATGATCTTTCTCCGGTGATGGTTGGAGATGGCTGAATGCTAGCAGCCCCGCACCCAACTCTGACCGCTTGGCGTTGTTCGCGCAAGAAGATGCTCAATGCTTGGGCTGGCTTGAGGAAGCACGAATGACGCTCAGCTGCCTGGTGAGCCACACTTGGCTTTCGACTGGTGGCTCGCTTCCGCACTTGACCTGATATGCCTTGCCCGACCAGCTGCTTTTGGATGCGGCAAGCTCGATGAACTGCTCGGTGTTCTGGACGGTGCCCTTGCCCTCAATGTACTCAAGCTTGCGCAGGATGTGATTCCTGGCTTCGGCTCCGGTGTACCAGGAGCCATTGCGGTTGAACTGGCAGCCAGATTCCTGCAACTTCGCCAACAACGCATCGATCTCGGCCTTAACTGGCGCAGCGGCGGGAGAGGCGGACGAGATTGCCCACCAAAGGCCACAGAGGACGGTGAAGACGAGCCGTTTCATTGCGAGGAGTTGACGCCTAACGTTGGAGGTAAGCGGCGACCAAGGAAACAGGGCTGTGCAGCGGCCGATGCCCTTGGGCGTCCGTCTTGACTGACCTGTTAACCCTTCCGACAGCGACGCGCCCGGGAACGCCTGCCAGCAGTACTGCGCGCGCCTTTTGAGTTGGATCCGCAGCAATAACGCCGGCCACCTGAATTAGGACACGATTCGCTTTAAGCGGGCGCAAGGTCGCTCGAAGATTGGCGGTGCCGTTACCAAATGGAAGCTGCGGTTCAACCGAAGCTACAACTGTCATGCCCTCCGGGCTTTCTGCCAGCCACTCGATGAAGACACGTGAAATGACGTGTTCTGTCCCTTCGTTCGCGACCACAACACGATAAGTACCGGTTCGCCCGGCCGCCGACCAGTAGCCTCCGGAAACTACCGCTACGACAGAGGACACCACGGCAGGGGCAGCGGATGCGAGGTCAGCGCAAAGCAACCATAAGAATGCAAGCAAAAACACGCGCATGAGGGCTAACGTTGGAGCTAAGCGGGAGACAGCGCCGAGGCGCCACGCCCGCGAGGCGCAGGATAGATCTGCGCACTTCGCCGGCGCAGCGCCGCGCCGTTGGCTCTCCGCTTGAGCGACTGGTTGGCAGTCTGCGTACCCGATCACTTCGTAGCCGCACCGACAAGGCACTCGCCCGGCGCCTCGAACCCACCAGGCGATTCGAAGCTACGCATTGAGCCTTCTACTTCGTTCCAGACGGACTCGCGTTCTTGAGGGAACAGGTGAGCCATCATGGCATTGAATCCACCGAAGGCTTCTCGGGCGACCCGCACGTACTCGGCAGAACTGGCCGCTCCATGGGGCACCGCCACAGCGCGAACCTCGGGGTCGGCAAATCCGGCTTGACGGAAGACGTCTTCGAGCACCCCGCGAGCGCCAAGGCTAAACGGTCCGGGTTGCCCCGGCACGGGAGGCGGGAGTTGCGCGCGCCGGCGGATGATGGAAGCGGGCACAGCGCCCCAACTGTTTCGATCGGGCGTGGAAAAGACAGCGACAGCGACCCGACCGCCCGGTCTCAGAGCGCGGCGCCACTCGCGTAGCGCTGTCACGGGGTGCGGCATATACATCAGACCAAGCCGACACAGCACCGCATCAAAGGAAGCGTCGGGGAGATCTAGCTTCTCGCCATCCATGGCGCGGGTCTCAATCTGTTTGAGTCCCCGTTCACGGGCGACCTGGAGCGCAAGCTCAATGATCCCTTCCGAGATGTCGGTCGCCAGCACGTAACCGCCAGGGCCAACTCGTTCGGCGGCACTCACCGCCGGCTCACCAGCACCGGCGGCGACGTCCAGAATGCGCTGACCTGGCTGAATCCGGGCCAGGTCGAGCATCTGGCGGGTAGCTTCGCCATACCAACGATCCAGAGTGGGAGTCCAGCTCCGCCATGCTGCGCCGTCCTTGTTCCATTGCTCTCGCTGCGCGTTCTTGTACTTCGCTGCGTCGAATGAGGGTTGCTGCTCGGCCATAGGAGGTCCTTCTCTCGGTTAGACGTTGATGTTGCTTCGCAGTCCGGGACTCAGACTGCTAACGCAGAGTTAACCGGCCGTTGGCGGCCGCGCTGGAGCGAAATTAAACCACCGAGCAAACGCGCCGGTTGACGGTCCGGTTGAACGACGGGTTAGGCGCCAGCGCGGTCGATCAGGAAAAGTAGTCATCTGTCAGCCTACGCGACCAAATGGTGCAGGCTGATGAATCCTGCTACCGTCATTCCGCTGAGAGCCAATAGGAAGAGCCCGTCTGCCACCTTGCTCAGCCCTGAGCTCAACGCCGACGTTGGTGCTTTGAGCGCCCAAAAAATACAGAAAGTACAAAGCAGGAACATGCCGGCGCAGACAGCTAAGACGTCGTCGACGATTGATAGGGAACTCGTGGCGCTATTGAGTGTATTCATGAGCGCAACAACGGTGATGCACAATCCGGCGAGGGTGGCCGACGCCGACAGCAAGGCCAGGAGCTCTGCTCGATCCCATGTGCGAGGCTTCTCGGACATTGTGGGCCTAACGTCCGCGATGAGCCGCCGGACCAAAGAAAGCGAAGCGCCGCTGTTGGACGGTCGGCTCGATCGCGTGGTTGGGCGTCATATCATCCCCACTCGTCTATCTGTCATCTGCGGAGAAACATGTACTTTGTCGGTCAGTGCCTGACCTCTGCCTCCGGGCCGGAGCGGCGGGATATGACGAGACTTGCCGCCACCGACACCAACAGGATCAATCCAACGCTTCCCAAGGCGATCCCCACAGGAATTTTGTAGACGTCGAGCAGCAACATTTTCGCCCCGATGAACATCAGGATCACCGCCAACCCATACTTGAGCAGGTGAAAGCGCTCCGCCATATCGACGAGCAGGAAATACATGGCCCGCAGCCCCAAGATAGCGAAGATGTTGGAGGTGAAGACGATGAACGGGTCGGTGGTCACGGCGAAGATCGCGGGGATCGAATCCACCGCGAAGATGAGGTCAGTCACCTCCACCAGCGCCAGCACCACGAACATAGGCGTGGCGTAGCGTACCCCCTCCTTCAACACGAAGAACTTCTCACCATGGTACTCATTGGTGATCTTCACGTGGCCGCGCATCCAGCGCAGGACCGGGTTTTTCTCCAGATCGGGCTCGTGCTTCGCGAACACCAGCATCTTGACGCCGGTGAGTACGAGGAACAGACCAAAGACATAGAGAATCCAGTGAAACTGAGCGAGCAGCATCGCGCCGACGTAGATGAGCACGGCGCGCATGACGATGGCACCGAGCACGCCGTAGAGCAGCACTCGCTTTTGAAACTCTGCGGGCACCGCGAAGAAGTTGAAAAGGGTGATCCACACGAAGACATTGTCTACGGCGAGCGACTTCTCGATGAGGTAGCCGGTGAGGTATTCCAGTGCCTCTTCGTTGGCCACCTCTCGCCCGAAGCGCCCATCGAGGTACCACCAGAGCCAACCGCCGAAGACGAGCGAGATCGCGATCCACACCACCGACCACGCCGCAGCCTCTTTCACGCTCACCCGGTGGGCGCCCTGGGCCTTGAGCACGAAGAAGTCCACCGCCAGCAAAACGGTGACGAGCAACGTGAATCCGAGATAGAGGATCGGGGTGCCGGTGGATTCGATGGTCATCCTTTGTTCCCTGGATCAGGGTTGCTTTCTTCTCGGTGACTGCGCCGCACCAAGTAGTAGCTGAGAGCGAGCGCGAGCGACATGGCGGCAATGCCCAATAGAGTGCCTTCGGGTAGATCCTTCGGCTCCAGGACGATGATCTTGCGGGCCACCGCGATCAACGCCACGATGAGCACCGCTTCAAGGTGGATCACCCGGTGCGTGGCATAAGTCTTCATCGAGTGCAGCAACTCGATTCCAATGAGCACCAGCAGGAACTGGCCGAACAGCTCCAGCAACTGGCGAGGCTCCAGCAGGATGTACGGCGGGGCTAGCATCTCCTTACCGAGAATCCACGCCAACTCGACGGTGGCAAGCACCACCACACCCGCCATCATGACAAGCAGGGTGCCGGTTATGATCCGCTCAAATCTGTCTAGGTACGGGAACAAGGAGTTGCTTCTCCTACTTGATGCGGCATTAAACGCTAGGTCGCAATGACGCCAACGCAAAAAGTGACCGGCGGACTTAAGGCAGGCGAAAGCCTGCCGCGAGGACGTCCGCGTTGACCGACCTGTTAGGCCTCACCCGTTGCATTGCCGTCTCTCCTCAGAAGAGGCTACTTATGTCACTTCGCCGGCTTCTTCGGTGACCTGCGCGCGGCGTCCAGCGCCGCTGCCTTCTCCGCGTGCTTCTCGGCGCGCGTTCTGTGCGGCTTGGCCTTTTTGGTCTCATTGGCGTCCTGCGTTTCCTTCCTGACCCTCGTCTTGTCCTTGGCCTGGGGGTGATGCGTTCGCACCAGCCGGTCGAGGGCGCTCGGCCTGGACTGCAGCGCCTGCGCCTTGCGCTTGTCCCGCTCCTCCTTGAGCAGCCGGCGCTCCTCGATCAGGGCGGACTCGGCTTCGGACGGCTCTTGGTCCGCGCCACCAGTTTCCATCCGGCTCATCATCGCGCGATGCAGCGCTTGGCCGTTCGCCGAGATCCTCTTGGTCATTGATGCGGTACGAATAGGCATTTGGCAGTTCCTCATGGTGGTGAAAGGCCACTATAAGGCCAGCCCGGTGCGCGGCGCCAGTCTGTTCTGCCATCGCGGCGCAGCAGGCGTATGCATGAGATGAGCTTTTGACGTCGCCGGCTGCACGGCAACGTTTTTCCGGATATGGAGCACCGCATGCGTCGAGGGCATCCGGACCGGAAACGATGACCGACACTGCCCGCCATGATCTATCCTGCGGGGCGCGCCAGTGCGGGGTCAACGATGAGGGCTAACGTTCCGGTTCAGCGGCGGCGCGGCAGCGCCGTCCGCTGCAACCGGTTGTTAGGCGTCATCGTGCCCTTGGCGCCGGAGTACAACATGGGTGGCTTTCTCCGACGCAACGAACTGAACGCATTCGTATCCCAGAGCGCGCACGTCAATTCCCTCGAACAGTCGCTCTCCCCCGCCCAGCAGGACCGGCGAGATAGCGACGTGCAGCTCATCGATGAGGCCTGCACGAAGATATTGCTGGATAGTGTTAGGTCCGCCGCCAATGCGGACATCCATTCCGTGGGCTGCGTCGCGCGCCCGGTCAAGCGCCTCGTGAATACCGCCCGTGACGAAGTAGAACGTCGTTCCGCCTTCCATCTGGATGGGCGGGCGCGCGTGATGAGTCAAGATGAAAGTTGGAACGTGATAGGGTGGGTCGTCCCCCCACCAGCCTTTCCAGCTCATGTCGGGCCAGGAACCGCGAATCGGTCCGAACATGTTTCTTCCGAGAATCCAGGCGCCAACATTCTTGAAGCCCCGCGCAGCGAAGTCGTCATCGATCCCCGTTGTGCCACCGTC
>JAGRPN010000173.1 GCA_019449555.1 Ramlibacter sp. | reverse complement strand
TCGAGTACATCCCCTTCCCCGATGCCCTGCGCGGCAAGTACCAGTGCTACACGCAGGCGGACCTCGGCGCGTTGCGGGCAGCCGGCTGCGACCATGCTTTTGCCGATGTGCAGACTGGTGTCGCCAATTACATGGGGCAGCTCAACAGTTAGGTCAACCGCACTTGCAGGTGTGCCGTTAGCCACGGGACGCGGCCGACTGATGCCGGGTCCTAACCTATCAGGAGAGTTCCATGCTTAAGAAGATTCTGGCCGTCCTGGCCATGTTATTTTTCGCCGCCGTGGCCATGGCTGCGGTGGACGTGAATAAGGCCGACCAGGCGCAGCTCGACAGTGTCAAGGGCATCGGCCCGGTCACGTCCAAGCTCATCATGTCCGAGCGCAAGAAAGGCGAGTTCAAGGACTGGAAGGACTTCGTCGACCGCGTCAAGGGCATCGGCGAGAGCCGCGCCGCGAAGCTGTCCGCCGAAGGCCTGACCGTCAACGGCACGTCCTACAAGGCCGCCGCCGCGAAGGACGAGAAGAAGGCCGCCAAGGAGACCAAGGCTGCGGCGAAGGAAGAAAAGAAGGAAGCCAAGGCCGAAGCGTCCAAGCCTATGGCCGCCGAGGCCAAGAAGCCCGCCAGCGCGAAGAAGTAGCGGTCGTCTCATTCACGAAAGAACCCGCTGCGGCGGGTTCTTTTTTGCCTCTACGGCATGGCGGCCAGGTCAGTGACGCCCGGATCGATGCCTGCCTGTGCGAGCAAGGTGGTCACCTGCCCCCGGTGATGGGTCTGGTGATTGAAAAAATGCGTGAGGCCCCTCCAGGCCGGATGTTCACGCGCCTCACCCCGGGTATTGGCATACCGCATCGTGTGGAACGGAAAGCTCGCCGGCATCCCATCCACCCACGTCTGGATCGCGGCGTCGAGCTGCTCGCGCTTGGCCCGCAGGGCCGCCCAATCGGGATGGAGGATCGTGGCGTGCACGGCGTCTGCAGGCAGGTCCAGCAAGCCGCCACCGAGGCATGGGAACTCCACGCCTTGCGCCGCAAAGCGCTTGAGCCAAAGCTGGTCGCCCCACACGATGTGGTTCAGCGTGCCGTGGATCGAGCCGAAGAAGGCACCGCGGTCGCGTTTGCGCTCTTCGTCGGAGAGCCGCTCGCACGCTGCGTAGAGCCGTCCGTTGAGCCAGCGGTTGTAGCGCGCAAGCAGCCGGTAATTGTCGAGGAACGCACTGTCTTCCATGCGGCGGATTGTGCCGCCTATCCGGGGGCGCCGTAGCCCCCGCCGCCTGGCGTATGGATCTCGAAGATGTCGCCAGGCGCCATCTCGGCCTGCCCGATATGGGCGAGCTCTTCCACTGCGCCATCGGAGCGCACCACCCGATTGATGCCGGGCCGGCCTGGCTGGCCTCCGGCCATGCCGAAGCTGCCGTATTTGCGGCCATTGGAAAGGATGCTCGCGGTCATCGGCTCGAGGAATCGCACGCGCCGCACGCCGCCGTCGCCGCCTTTCCAGCGGCCGGCCCCGCCCGATCCCTTGCGGATTTCGTAGCTCTCGAGGCGCACCGGAAACCGGAACTCCAGCACCTCGGGGTCGGTGAGCCGCGAATTGGTCATGTGCGTCTGCACGACGCTGGTCCCGTCGAAGCCTTCCACCACGCGGCCGGCTTCGTCCAGCACGGCGCCGGCGCCGCTGCCGCCCGAGATCGTCTCGTAATACTGGTGCCGATCGTTGCCGAAGGTGAAGTTGTTCATCGTGCACTGGCTGGATGCCATCACGCCGAGCGCCCCGTACAAGGCGTTCGTGATGCAGCTCGAAGTCTCCACGTTGCCCGCGACGACCGAAGCGGGCGGATTGGGGTTGAGCATCGAGCCGGCCGGAATGACGACCTTGAGCGGCTTCAGGCAGCCGGCGTTGAGCGGAATGTCGTCGTCCACGAGAGTGCGGAACACGTAGAGCACGGCAGCCATGCACACCGCCGTGGGCGCATTGAAGTTGTTGGTTTGCTGCGGCGAGGTGCCGGTGAAGTCGATCTGCGCGCTGCGGTCCTTCGCATCGACCCGGATCGCCACTTTGATCTGCGCGCCGTTGTCCAGCGGCAGCGTGAAGGCGCCGTCCTTCAGCCGCGTGATCACGCGCCGCACCGATTCCTCCGCGTTGTCCTGCACATGCTGCATGTACGCCTGCACGACATCCAGGCCGAACTGATCGACCATCTTGCGCAGCTCCTGCACGCCCTTCTCGTTCGCGGCGATCTGCGCCTTCAAGTCCGCCATGTTCTGCTCGGGGTTGCGGCTCGGGTATTTCGCGCCTCCCCTGAGCAGCGCGAGCATCTCGGCTTCGCGCAGCACGCCCCGATCGACCAGCTTGAAATTGTCGATCTGCACGCCCTCCTCCTCGATGTCGGTGGAGAACGGCGGCATGGAACCCGGCGTGATCCCGCCGATATCGGCATGGTGGCCTCTCGAACCCACGTAAAACGTGGGTTCTGCGGCCAAGGCCGGTATGTGCCCACTCCCACCCCTGCCCTCCCCCGTCGAGTGGGAGGGTATCTGTAAAAATACCGGCGTGATCACCGTCACGTCGGGCAAATGCGTCCCGCCGTGATAGGGATCGTTCAGCACGTACACGTCCCCCGGCGCCATCGCGCCTGCGTTCTCGCGGATCACGGTCTTGATGCTCTCGCCCATCGAGCCGAGGTGCACGGGCATGTGGGGTGCGTTCGCGATCAGGTTGCCTTCGGCGTCGAACAGCGCGCACGAGAAATCCAGGCGCTCCTTGATGTTCACCGAGTACGCGGTGTTCTGCAGTTGCAGGCCCATCTGCTCGGCGATGTTCATGAAGAGGTTGTTGAAAACTTCCAGCAGCACGGGGTCCACCTGCGTGCCGGCCGCGAACTTGATGGCGCGCGGCACGCGCCGGTCGAGGAGGATGTGGTCGAGCGCCGTGATCTGCGCTTCCCACTGGGGTTCGACGACGGTCGTCGCGTTTTTCTCGGCGATGATCGCCGGGCCGGGGACGACGTCGCCGGGGCGCAGGTCTTCGCGAACCACGAGCGCGGCGTCGTGCCATTGCCCGCTTGAGTACATTCGCACGGTCTCGCGCCGCGGCACCTCGCGCGCGGGCTGCACCGGCTGGGCGGCTTCGGCGGGCGCGTCGCCCGGCACCACCGCCTCGACCGACACCGCTTCGACCATCATGCCCTTGCCTCGCATGAGGAACGAAAAGCGCTGGCGGTACGCAGCCTCGAAACCCGCCACGATGGTTTGCAGGTCGCCGAACGGCACGACCAGCGCCGAATCGCTGCCTTCGTAGCGCACATGCGCCCGGCGGTGGATCGTGACCGCGCCGGTCGTCGCCTGCTGGCGCTCGAGTTCGGCCCGCGCCGCGGCGCCCAGCGCGTCGAGGCGCTGCGCCACGAGCGGCAGCGACCCGGCCGACAGCGGCAGCTCGATTGCCTGCTCGCGGATCGCGTTCTGGTCCGCGAGGCCCATGCCGTAGGCGGAGAGCACGCC
>JAGRPN010000172.1 GCA_019449555.1 Ramlibacter sp. | reverse complement strand
GCTGAGCTACGAAAGCGTGATCCGGCGCGATTACCCGGTGGTGCTGGGCACGCTGTACCTGTTCACACTGATCGGGCTGGTGACCAAATTGATCAGCGACCTCTCCTACGTCCTGGTGGACCCGCGTGTCAAATTCGACTGAAACATCGGCGATCCGCACCCATCCCATGGACCAGGTCGGTCCCGGGCTGATGCCCGCGGGCGGGACCCAGACCCGCGCCGTGCCGGCGGCGTTCCTCAGTCCCGGGCGGCGTGCCTGGCAGCGCTTCCGGCGCAACCGGCTGGGGTTCTACAGCCTGGTGCTGTTCAGCATCCTGGTGGTGCTCAGCCTGTTCGCGGAGGTGCTGTCCAACGACAGGCCGCTGCTCGTGCGCTACCAGGGCGAGTGGTATTTCCCGATCGTGCGGGACTACCCGGAAACGACTTTCGGCGGCGACTTTTACACGCCCACCGATTACCTCGACCCGTTCGTCCGCGCCAAGCTGAAGGAAGACCACAACTGGGTGTTGTACCCGCCGAACCATTACGGCGCGCGAACGCTGAACTACTTCGCGAGCCAGCCGAACCCGGCGGCGCCCTCGGGCGAGAATTTCTTCGGCACCGACGACCGCGGCCGCGACCTGCTCGCGCAATTGATCTACGGCTTCCGCGTCAGCGTGCTGTTCGGCCTGGCGCTCACCATCGTCGGCGTCCTGGTCGGCGTGCTCACCGGCGCCGTGCAGGGCTATTTCGGCGGCAAGACCGACCTGGCGTTCCAGCGCTTCATCGAGATCTGGGGCTCGATGCCCGAGCTGTACCTGCTGATCATCTTCAGCGCCGTGTTCGCACCGAGCGTCGCGCTGCTGCTGATCCTGCTGTCGCTGTTCGGATGGATGGGGCTGTCCGATTACGTGCGTGCGGAGTTCCTGCGCAACCGCCAGATGGACTACGTGCGTGCGGCCAAGGCTCTCGGTGTGGGCAACAACCGCATCATGTGGCGCCACATCCTGCCCAACAGCATGACCCCGGTGGTGACGTTCCTGCCATTTCGGATGAGCGCGGCGATTCTCGCCTTGACGTCGCTCGATTTCCTCGGCCTGGGCGTGCCGCCGGGCACGCCGTCGCTGGGCGAATTGCTGAGCCAGGGCAAGGCCAACCTCGATGCCTGGTGGATTTCGATTTCCACCTTTGCCGTGCTCGTGATCACGCTGCTCCTGCTCACCTTCATGGGCGACGCGCTGCGCGATGCGCTCGATCCCCGGAAGGCGGAAAAATGACGAACCTGCTGGAAGTGAAAGGCTTGCGCGTCGCCTTCGGGGACAAGGAAGTCGTGCACGGAGTCGACCTGTCGATCGCGCCCGGCGAGAAGCTGGCGCTGGTGGGCGAATCGGGTTCGGGCAAGACCGTGACGGCCCTGAGCCTGCTGGGCCTGGTGCAGAACGCCGACGTCACCGGGTCGGCCCTTTTCGCGGGCTCGGGCGACTCCGTCCCACCCAAGGACCTGTTGTCGATGTCCGAGCGCGAGTTGCTCGCCACCCGGGGCCAGGAGATCGCCATGATCTTCCAGGAGCCGATGACGGCGCTGAACCCGCTCTACACCGTCGGCAACCAGGTCGCGGAAGTCCTGCAACTCAAGCAGGGATTGACCGACCGCGAGGCTTGGGAAGCCGCGGTGGCGGCCCTGGCGGCCACCGGCATCCCCGAGCCCGAGCGGCGCGCCTTCGCCTATCCCCACCAGCTCTCGGGCGGCCAGCGCCAGCG